>NZ_JBBNKO010000022.1:0-21595 GCF_040092945.1 Collinsella sp. CLA-AP-H1
GGGCAGGGACGTTCGGCCGTGCGCGGGCGCCCGGTCGGCGGCCCGTTCTGGGCGCGCCTCAATCGTAGCCCGAGACGGTCCCGGGCTGACAATTTCGACTGTAATGGACGTTCTTAAACGACTAGTCGTTTGGGACAGTCTTTGTTGGTGTAACGGGGTCATGGAAGTTGCGGTGAAATAGGGACTGTTTAAGCGCTTCATCAGGCAAAACAATCCCTATTCCACCGCAACTTATGAAGGGATGGCTAGTCGAGGGGTGTGGGTTCCCATTCGCCGGTGGGGTGGGGGATGTCGAAGGTTCGATAACCGCAGTCGTAGGCGTGGGCCTGGGCCTCGCGGATGCTCCAGCAGATATCGCAGGCGCGGTGCGCGTCCGAGCCAAAGGTGATCGGCACTTCGGCATGGGCAAAGCAGCGCAAAAGACCGGTTGCGGGGTAGTAGTCGTCCAAGCCCTTACGCGGTGCGGCCGTCGAGACCTCAACGCGGCGGCCCGTATCGTGCGCGCACTCGGCCATCTGCTGCCAAAACGGTGCGGGGTCAAAGTCGGGCGCAAAGCCTTCCTTCGAAAAGCGCATGACCAGGTCGGGATGAGCCATCACATCAAAGTTAAGGGGGCTTTCGCAAGCGTGGCACCAGTCATCGACATAGCGCTCCCACACGCCGTGCACGCCCAGGTTTTCCCAAACGTGCAGGTCGGTGTCGTCGTCGATCCAACCGCAGCGCGAATCGGGCGTATCGGGGCGTGCGACACCCTCTGTCCCTGCCGTGCCCGCAGCGCCGGCCATGATATCGCCTGGGTTGCCAATCCAATGCACGCTGCCTAGGCGTACGACGGCGCCCTGGGACCAGCGCTCAACCAAAGGCTCGCAGCCCTCGTACCAATCGCATTCAAAGCCATAGATAAGCTCGAGCTCCGGCGCGATCTGCGCGGCGAGCTTGCGGGCGTCCTCAAATGCCAGGCGATGTTCCGGCAGGTCGCCCTCGACAACCTGCACTTCGCAGTTGGCGTCCATGCTGGCGGGCAGGGTGAGATGGTCGGTCGAGACCATGACCCGACAGCCAGCGGCCGCGGCAGCGCGGACGTTTTCCTCAAACGAGGCGTGGCCGTCCGAAAACGAGGTGTGGGTATGGCAATCGACCAGCGGGCAAGCAGACATGGCGGCTCCTTTGCGTCAAGCGAATCCGCTCCATTGTAATGGTGCAGCTTTCAACACGCCGGGCACGCCGGAGCTCGAAATCGATTGTAAAGGCTGCGCGACGCGCGGTGCGGCCTCGCTTGCGCTCTCAAAACATGTACATCAGCCTCCAAAAGCTGCAGAAAATGACATGTTTGGAGGCTGATGTACATGTTTGGATAGGAGCGAGGGCGGCGACGGACGAAAGTCACGCCTGTGCCACGTCCGATGTGCTAGCGTTTGGATGAACAAAACGAGCCCGCGCGGAAAGGATCCGGACCGTATGCAATGCGATAGCACATCCCCGCTGTCCCGCGAGACCGATGCGCCCGAGACCATCGTCAAGCTGGAGTGCGACATCGACGATGCGTCGCCCGAGGTGCTCGCCTACGCTGCCGACCGCCTGCGCGAGGCGGGTGCGCGCGAGGTGCATTGGCTGCCCCTCTATTGCAAGAAAGGCCGTCCCAGTTGGCAGCTACAGGTAATCTGTGCTCACGAGGATATCGAGCGCCTGCAGACGATTATCTTTTTGGAAACCACGACCAACGGCATTCGTCGCCAGGTCATGGAGCGCGTTTGCCTGCCACGCCGCTTTGAGCGCGTAACGACGCTATGGGGCGAGGTGTCCGTCAAGGTGGCAACCCTGCCCGACGGCAGCGAGCGTGCAGCGCCCGAGTACGAGGACTGCGCCCGTCTCGCCCGCGAGCACAATGTGCCGCTCCAGCGCGTGATGCAGGCGGCACAAGCCGTGGCACTGCGATTTGAATAACGCGGCTGGTGGCGACATCCTGCGCCCAGCCATATCAACCCCATTCGAAAGGATCTCCCCATGAAATACCTCATCGCCTCCGACATCCACGGCTCGGCATATTGGGCCGAGCGCCTGGTTGCCGCCATCGAGTCCGAGCAGCCCGACCGCATCGTGCTGCTGGGCGACCTGCTCTATCACGGTCCGCGCAACGACCTGCCGCGCGATTACGCCCCCAAGCGCGTGATCCCGCTGCTCAACGCCCTGGCCGACCGCATCATCGCGGTACGCGGCAACTGCGATGCCGAGGTCGACCAGATGGTCCTCGACTTTCCCGTCATGGCCGACTACGCCACGCTGTTCGACGAGACCGGCCGCGAGCTGTTCCTGACGCACGGCCATGTCTTTGGCGCCGGCATGCACAACAGCGTCGACCACGCGCCCGCGCTGCCCGAGGGCTCCGCGCTCGTCTACGGTCATACGCACATCAAGGTCAACGAGGAAAGTGCCGCGCACCCGGGCCTGTGGCTCTTCAACCCCGGCAGTGTGAGCATTCCCAAGGACGGCACGCACAGCTACGGCATCTACGAGGGCGGTGCGTTCCGCCACGTGATCCTGGAGGAGGAATAACCATGGCGCAGCATATGGCTCAGCAAAATGCCGAGGGCTCGCGCGATCTGTCCACGCTGATAGACGCGTCGGCCGAGCTGCAGCATCTGGTGCAGACCGTCTGGCGCTTGCGTCAGCCCGACGGCTGCCCGTGGGACCGCGAGCAGACGCACCGCAGCATTGGCAAGAACATGATCGAGGAGGCCTACGAGGCGCTCGACTGCATCGAGGCGGACGACGCGGTTCACCTGCGCGAGGAGCTGGGTGACGTGCTCATGCAGGTCGTGCTGCATGCGCAGATTGCTGCTGACGCCGGCGAGTTTACGCTGGCCGACGTGGCGCACGATATCGACGCCAAGCTCATCCGCCGTCATCCGCACGTGTTTGGCGATGTAGATGCCGACAGTTCCGACGAGGTACTCAAGATTTGGGACGAGGTTAAGCTTGCCGAGAAAGCCGCCAAGGACAAGGCCGTGACGGCAGGCGAGGCTGCGCCCGAGGGCCTGCTCGACGGCGTGCCCACGCATCTACCGGCGCTGATGCAGGCGCAGAAGGTGTCGCGCAAGGCGGCTGCCGTGGGCTTTGAGTGGGAGACGGTCCAGGACGTGTGGGACGAGGTCGCCGAGGAGCGTGCCGAGTTTGAGGCCGAGGCCCCTGGCTCGCCCGAGCGCGAAATGGAGTTTGGCGATCTGCTCTTTGCCCTGGTCAACGTTGCACGCAAAGAGGGCATTGACGCCGAGAGTGCCCTTCGTGCCAGCACGGCAAAGTTCCGCCGCCGCTGGGCCGCGATGGAGCGGATGGCGGCCGATGCTCACGTGGATCTTGCCGAGCTTTCGACCCACGGCCTCAACGACCTGTGGGATGCCGCAAAGGCGGAGGAGTAAGACTGCGGGAACGACGGGCTGACACGCTTCATCGTCCCCGCTAAATTTTTCGAAAATCAAGTGTATCCCTCGGCTAACTTAGGGCATAATGCAAAAGTGCGACATGGCTAACTTATGAACCTGCGCGCCTCTACAGCGTGCAAGCCGCGTCGCCAAGCATTCAACCCGTTTCCAAGTGAGAGGGAGACAACATGAGCGATATTTTGGACGTCTACGGTCGCGAGGTGCTCGACAGCCGCGGCAATTCCACCGTCGAGGTCGAGGTCGTGCTCGAGGACGGCAGCTTTGGCCGCGCGATGGTGCCTTCGGGTGCTTCGACCGGCGCTTTCGAAGCTTGCGAGCTGCGCGACGGCGACAAGGGCCGCTACCTGGGCAAGGGCGTTTCGCAGGCCGTCGAGCACGTCAACAACGAGTGTGCTAACGCCGTCGTGGGCCTCGACGCCTTCGACCAGCGCGCCGTCGATGCCGCGCTGATTGCTGCGGACGGTACCCCCAACAAGACCAAGCTCGGTGCCAACGCCATCCTGGGCGTGTCGCTGGCCGTCGCCCGCGCCGCTGCCGAGTCGGCGGGTCTGTCGCTGTACCAGTACCTGGGCGGCGTCAACGCCCACCTGTTGCCCACGCCCATGATGAACATCCTCAACGGCGGCGTGCATGCCGACAACAACGTTGACTTCCAGGAGTTCATGATCATGCCGGTGGGCGCCCCGAGCTTTGCCGAGGGCCTGCGTTGGTGCGCCGAGGTCTACCACACCCTCAAGGGCGTGCTGCACGAGGCCGGCCTGGGCGGCGGCGTGGGCGACGAGGGCGGCTTTGCCCCCAACCTCAAGACCAATGCCGAGCCGTTCGAGTACATCACCAAGGCCGTGGAGAAGGCTGGCTTTAAGCCCGGCGTCGACTTCATGTACGCCATGGATCCGGCCTCGACCGAGTTCTACAACGCCGAGACCGGCATGTACGAGCTCAAGGGCGAGGGCGTTGAGTACACGAGCGCCCAGATGGTTGATTACTGGGAGAAGCTCATCGACACCTATCCCATCATCTCCATCGAGGACGGCATGGCCGAGGAGGACTGGGACGGCTGGGTCGAGCTTACCCGCCGCATTGGCAACAAGGTGCAGCTGGTGGGCGACGACCTGTTCGTCACCAACACCGAGCGCCTCAAGAAGGGCATCGAGCTGGGTGCCGCCAACGCGATCCTGGTCAAGGTCAACCAGATCGGCACGCTCACCGAGTCGCTCGAGGCCATCGAGACCGCCAAGGAGGCCGGTTACGCTTGCATCGTGAGCCACCGCTCCGGCGAGACCGAGGACTCCACGATCGCCGACCTGGTCGTGGGCGTCAACGCCGGCCAGATCAAGTCGGGCGCCCCGTGCCGCAGCGACCGTATCGCCAAGTACAACCAGCTCATCCGCATCGAGGACGAGCTCGAGGGCAGCGCGCGCTACGCCGGCAAGGCCGCGTTTTACAACATTCGCTAAACAAGTGGTGCGCGCGGGGGGGGGCGGGGTTGACTCGACGCCGCTCCACTTCTGATGGCCGCCATTGGGCGCTGGGCCATATGGCTCAGCGCCTTTTTTATGTCGAGCAAAGGCTGGCGAAGGCAGTGCGGGCGCTCGTGCTATAACTAAAGGACTTAGCGCAAACAAACCTCAACCGCACAAGGCGCACATGGATCAGATTTACGACAACAGGTACTATTCCGCCGGTTCGCGTGAGCCGTCGCCTCGCCGTGCGCGCACGGTGCAGCTCGGTGGGTCCGCCTACGCCGGTGCCGACCGCTCCGCGCAGCGCCCGACAAGTACCTCGCGCCCCAATGCTCAATCGAATACTTCGGCAGATGGACCGGTGCGCCCGGCACGTTCGTCGCATGCGTCGCGTCTCTCGGCCCAGACGCACGACAAATCGAGCAGGCCCTCGAGCCGTCTTTCGGGCTCGGACTTTATGCGCTACGCCAACGACAATGCGGTGGTCAAGGCGATCTATGACTTTACGCACGGTTCTCTACGTCCGCTGTTTATCGGTATCGTGGTGGTGCTGGTGCTCGTGAGCCTGTATTTCCCCGTGCGCGATCTGTACGTGGCAAAGCGTTCGAGCGATATCTTGGCCAAGCAGGTCGAGATTCGTCAGCAATACAATGATGAGCTGCAAAAAAGCGTCGACAAACTGCTCTCGGAGGAGGGCATTAAGGACGCGGCATCCGAGGACCTGGGCCTGGTTATGCCCGGCGAGACCAAAATTGACGTGCTGGGCTTGGATGACGATTCGGACTCGTCGTCGAGCAAGAAGTCGTCGAACGCCAAGAAGGCCAGCGAAGTTGCCAAGGAAATCGAAGAAGTCGGTAAGGATGCGCCGTGGTACATCCAGGCGCTCGACATGCTGTTTGGGTTTAACGGTGTCGAGGGCCAGACGGTCGTGTCCAACGGCAAATAGCGCCCGGAGGGGAGCCCGCAATGACAAATTGCAAACGCTATAAGGTGGCGGCGATCGACCTGGGAACGGTGTCGTCGCGACTGGTGTTGGCGCAGGTCGAGGCCGGGGCGATCGTGGAATCGTCCAAGCATACCGAGATCACCGACTTGGGCGAGGGCGTGGACGCGACGGGGCGCTTTTGCGAGGCGGCCGTTGAGCGCGTGCTCGTTGCGTGCCGCATGTTTGTGGACGAAGCCCGTACCTTTGGGGCCGCGTGCGTCTGCACCACCTGCACGAGTGCCGCGCGCGATGCGTCCAATGCCGCGCTGCTGCTGGACGGTCTGCGCGATCTGGGGCTCGAACCGCAGGTGATTCCGGGCGAGGTCGAGGCGCGCCTGACGTTTTTTGGCGTGGCACACGACTTTGCTGGCGAGCGCATCATCGTCGCCGATTCGGGCGGTGGCTCCACGGAGCTCGCGACGGGCGTCTATGCGCCTGAGCGCGGGGTCTTTGCGCTGGAGGGAACGCGCTCACTGGACATCGGTTGCCGTCGCGTGACGGAGCGGTTTTTCTCGGCGCTGCCGCCAACGGACAGTGAACTTGCCGCCGCTGGCGTATGGGCGGGCGAGCAGTTCGGGGCTTACTTTGAGGGCCTGCCTGTCGACTTTGAGCGCGCCGAGCGCCTCGTCGCGGTGGGCGGTACCGTTACCACGCTCGTGGCGCTGGTCCACGAACTGGAGCCGTACGACTCGAACTTTGTGCACCTGCGCGAGCTTTCGATGGAGCAGATTTCGGCCGCTATCGAGCGCATGTCTGCGTTGGATGTTGCAGGCATTGCCGCGTTGCCGGGCGTGCAGCCCAAGCGCGCGGGCGTGATTCTGGCTGGCGCCGTGGTGATCCGCGAACTCATGCGTGCCGGCGGCTACAAGACGCTCACCGTAAGCGAGAACAGCCTGCTCGCCGGTATGGCCGCCACCATCAACGAGACTCTCGACGGCGTGACCCCCACCATCGGCTGGACCCCCAACCTCAGCGCCCTCTAAATAAGTTGCGGTGAAATACGGACTAAAATCGCCCTTTCGGGCACCAAACAGTCCCTATTCCACCGCAACTCAACAGCCGGCACCTGGGGACGTTCCTTTTCTGCCGGCACCTGGGGACAGTCCTTGCGGGGCGTCCCCACAGTGCCTATGCCAGCTTGTCGATTTGCCCAATCTCCCAAAGCGGAATATTGACGAGCATGCCCTCGTCTCTATATGCCGCCAGGGAGCTCCTCACGCAACGCTCGAGTTTGAATTTTTCGCAGGCTATTTTCAGACTCTTCGCTTTAAGGTTCTCTGCCGCCTTGATCTCAAGCGGAAGCACGGTTCCCGCATGGTCGATGGCAAAGTCGGTTTCGGCATTGCCGGAGGTAGAGGACCAATACGCGGGAGTTTTGTCCTGGAGCAAAAGCTCCTGCGCGACGTATTGTTCGGTCAGCGAACCTTTGAACTCGGTAAAAACAGCGGATCCGTTAAGAACGATGGCCGGAGAGAGACCGGAGAGCGCTCCGAGGATGCCGGTGTCGATGCAGAACAGTTTGAAGCCCGAGAGGTCTTCGTAGCTCGAGAGCGGCGCCTTTAGAGCGGAAACACGTGGCACCTTATGAACGATTCCGTAGTCCGTGAGCCACTGGAGGCTTTCCTCGAAATCGCGTGCGCGCGCTCCGGGACGAAGGGCACCATAGACAAACTTCTTGTTCTCCTTTGCAAGCTGGTCGGGAAGGGATTTCCAAACCAACCTCATGCGCTCGACGATGCGGGCGGGTGCATGTTTGCCAAAATCGGATTCGTAAGCCTCGATGATTTGCTGTTGAAGCCTTCGGGCTTCGATGAAGTCGCGTGTCTCGGCGAAAGTGGAGACAACTTCGGGCATACCGCCGACAACAAGGTATTCCTTGAGCAAGTGCTCGAGCTTTTCGGTAACGTTTGCTAGAAGGTTCATGTCTGCGGCAAGGATGGCGTCGGCGAGCGGGTTGCCGTCGACGGCGCGAACGAACTCAGCAAACCCCATGGGACGCATGGTGAGCTGGTCGATTTTGCCGACGGGAAATGACTCGTTTTCGCGTCGGAGCGCGAGGCCCATATAGGAACCGGCTGCTACGATGTGGTATTCGGGTGCAAGCTCGTTGAAGTACTTGAGCGAGGTGATCCCGCGTGGCGCCTCTTGGATCTCGTCGAAGATGATGAGCGTGTCTTCCGGCGTTACGGTTTGGCCACGTAGGAGTTCTATCTGGGAGATGATGCGCTTGGGGTCGAGGTTCCCATCGAACAGCGAGCGCGTGCTCGGCTCGAGCATAAAGTCAAAACGAATGACGTTTCGATACTGCTGGCTTGCGAATTCGTTAAGAAGCCAAGTCTTTCCTGTCTGGCGGGCTCCCTTAAGCAAGAGAGGTTTGCGATTCGCCCTTGATTTCCAAGCGATAAGTTCACTCATAAGCTGTCGCTGCATATTGCCTCCCAACCCTCTCGGCTAGTATAAGGCCATTTGGGAGTTTCCATCGGAAAATGTGGGAGACAACCACGTTTTTCCATCGGAAAATGTGGGAGACAACCACGTTTTTCCATCGGAAAATGTGGGAACACCAACCTAAGTCGCGGTGGAATAGTTCCTAAATGGGCTGGTAAACTGCCAAAACAGGAACTATTCCACCGCAACTTAGAGCCCCGCCGGCGTGTAAAAGAAACGAGCCCGCATCCCTTGGGGACACGGGCTCGAAAGCTCCATATGGTAGGGGCGGTGGGACGTCCGCGCATTTGCTGCGCAAATACGCACCGGCTTCGGACGCTGCGCGTCCGCTTGACGCTCGCCCCCCCCTCGCGGGTTCGAGTCCCACCGGCATCTAAAAGAAGTGAGCCCGCATCCCTTGGGGACACGGGCTCGAAAGCTCCATATGGTAGGGGCGGTGGGACTCGAACCCACAATCCTTGCGGCGAGAGATTTTAAGTCTCCTGCGTATGCCAATTCCGCCACGCCCCCGTGAGACTAGAAGTCTAGCACAAGCCGTCCGTTACGCGTTGACGGCCATCGAGTGTTGCCCCGACTTCTCCAGGAACTCCTGGAACTTGGCTTCGTCGCCCTTGTTCTGGTACTGCAGAGCCAACAGATACTCCAAGCGGCAGCTCTTGACCTTGTCGTCACCGGCCTCCTTGAGCATGCGCTCCAGCTCGGGAATGTCGTTGTGGCGCTTGAGGATCATCGTGTCGTACATCAGTTGGCATTCGTGTGCGACTGCCTCGGCCTGGCCGCCCTCAAAGCCTTTGATCTCGTGCAGCAGCTCCTTGGACTTTTTGCGGTCCTCCTGGCCAACGTAGTAGTTAAAGGCCTTAATCACCAGGTCGACGCGCTGCATCTTGGGCAGATTGAGTCCCAGCAGCAAATCGAACATCTCGTCGGCGCGCTTGTGGTCCTCGCGCAGCAGATAGGAGTTCAGGCGCAGGTAGTCGCGGTTATAGCGCGGGTACAGCATGCTGGTGAGTTTGCCATCGAGCAAACGATCGAACTCGTCCCACTGCTTGGCAGCCATAAGCTGTTGCAGGCGCTTAAACGTGGTGCGTTTTTTTACGCTAAAGAACACCGATATGGCGATACAAATAATGACGACGGCGGTCCAGAGGGTGCGGGAATCGGGCATTTTAGAGTCCTTAGTCGCTCGTAAAGCGAGCGGTATGACAACACGTGCTAGATGTATTATACGCGGCGTGCAAGCAAACTGGCATAAAAGCGCATCGAGGCCGAGCGCCATCGCTCGCTGCGGTACACTTACCTAAAGTAAACCATGAAGGGAGACATTACCTATGAAGAAGATTGTTTTGGCTTGCGGTGCTGGCGCTGCTACTTCCACGCTCGTTGCCCAGAAGGTCGCCACCATGCTCGACGCCAACGGTTACGCCGACAAGTACGAGATCGTGCAGTGCGCCATCTCCGAGGCCAAGGACGTTTGCGACGAGGGCGCCGATCTGCTGATCGCCACCACCGTTGCCCCCGAGGGCCTCACCTGCCCGTACGTGAGCGGCGTTCCCTTCATGACCGGCATGAACCGCGTCGCTGCCGAGAAGGCCGTTCTTGACGTCATGGCTCAGTAGGCGCTGACTGCATGAGTGAGCAGAACGCCAATCCGGTCGAGCTCTTTGGCATGCGCGTTGCCCATGTGGGCATTAACGCCACCGACCCGGCAGACGCCCTGGAGATCGCGGAGCTGTTCTCGACGATGATGGGTCTGCCCGTTATCGAGACCCCGGTTTCGTACTTTAACGATTCGCTGGTCGAGGTCATGAAGCAGAATGGTCGTGGCACCAAGGGCCACATCGGCTTTGCCGTCAACGACATTGATGCGGCCGAGAAGTGGTTTGCCGAGCGCGGGCTCGAGGTCAACGAAGAGTCGCGCGCGCTGCTGCCCGACGGTAGCACCAAGCTCGTGTACTTTAAGCGCGAGTTCGCCGGTTTCGCCGTGCATCTGTGCCGCGAGTAGCGCACAAGCTGCCATAGCTAGCAAAAAGGGATAGGGCCGTGTGGCCCTATCCCTTTATTTATGCCGAGGGGCTTCCTAGCGCGGCAGGCGAATCGTAAAGCGGCTGCCGACGCCCTCGACTGAGGTCACGCCAATGACGCCGCCATGGCTATCGACGATCCACTTGGCAATGGCAAGCCCCAGACCCGAGCCCTGTGCGCCGGCATCGCGTGCATTGTCGGCGCGGTAGAACCGTTCAAACGCGTGAGCTGCGGATTCCTGGTTCATGCCGATGCCCTCGTCCTCAACGCTTATGTCGATCGTGCCCGCGCCCGCATCCGGCGCTACGCCAAATGTGACGGTCGTTCCCGCATCCGAGTACTTGGCGGCGTTTTGCACGATCACGCGCAGAGCCTGCTTCACGAGCGCCACGTCGACGGGCGCGTCGCAGCGCGGGTCGCTGACAAGCGCAGCGTCAAAGGCCAGCCGATACGTGTGCTCGGTATCGATCATCTGCGATTCCTCGCATACCTCGTCGACCAGTGCGGCAAGGTTGGTATTTGCGCGCCGCAGGACCGTGCGCCCGGCATCGCCGCGCGCCAAAAACAGCAGCTGCTCCACGAGCTCTTGCATGTGCTCGCTTTCGGCCTTGAGGGACGCGATAGATTCTGCCAGCACGTCCGGGTCGTCTTTGCCCCAGCGATCGAGTATGTTTACGTAGCCCTGAATCACCGCGATGGGCGTGCGCAGCTCGTGGCTCGCATCGTTGACAAAGCGCATTTGCTGCAGTTTGGCCTCTTGCATCTGGCGCAGTAGGCGGTTGAGTGCAACCTCGATGCTTGCCAGGTCGGCGTCGCCGGTAGTGACGCTCGGCGAGTCGACGCTTGCGCGCTCGATGGCCTGCTCCAGTGTTTCCATCTTGCCGCCGGAGAGCTGCATACGGCCGAGCTCGTCCACGCGCAAGGCCAGGTCGTTGAGCGGTGCCATGGTGCGGCGCACGCGACGGGCGCCGCCGAGCATGTCGAGCACGCTGATGACCTGCCAACCCACAACGACAAGGTAGAGAGGCCATAGCGTGATGAGGTCCTGTGCGAGGGGAAAAGTCTTGGTGGTACGCGCAAGCTCGACGGTATAGGTGAGCGTTGCCAGGTCCCAGCCGTGCGCGGGCGTCAGCGACATGCCTTGAACGGCGGCGCCGGGGATCCATTCTGCGGTAAAAGCGCCGTCGGGCAGCGTCTGGTTGTATCCATAGACGAGGATCGTCGCCGCAATCACCATCAGCAGCAGATCGAGCCAGACGTAGCTCATCAGGCGGCGCCACATATAGCCCCAGTTGATGGCGCGGGCGATGGAGGTGACGCGCTTGGCCTCGGCGTTACGCACGGCAGACATAGCCCACCCCGCGCACGGTTTGGATGATGCGGGCGCCGCCGGCGTCTTCGATCTTGGCACGCAGGTGCGCGATGTGCACGTCAACGTTGTTGGTGTCGCCCACGTATTCGTAGCCCAGCGCCTCGTGCGCAATGCGCTCGCGCGTGAGTACGGTTTCGGCGTGCGCCATAAGCAGGGCGAGGACATCGAACTCGCGGGCCGTGAGCGCGATGGGCGAGCCGGCGACTGTGACTTCGCGGCGGTCGGGGTCGAGCGCAACCGGGCCAATGGTGAGCGCGGTGGGGGAGGGCACGGCGACTTGGGCCGAGTCACCAGCCGGGGGTATCGCAGCGGCGTCTCCGCCCGCACCGGCCGCCATGCCCGTCCCGGCCCCAACGCCACCAACGCCCGAAGCCGCCCGCACGGCCTCCGAGCGCTTCAGCGCCACGCGGATCCGTGCGAACAGCTCCTCAATCGCAAACGGCTTGGTCAGGTAATCGTCGGCGCCGGCATCGAGCCCGGCTACCTTGTCCATCACGGCATCGCGCGCGGTGACCATAATCACCGGCACATCCTTGTGCTTGCGGACACGCCGCAAGACCTCCATGCCGTTGAGCTGCGGCAACAGCACATCGAGCAGAATCAGATCGTAGTCGCGCTCCAGCGCCAGGTCCACGGCGGTGCGGCCGTCGGCGGCGTGCTCCACCTGGTAGCCCTCGTGCTCCAGCTCGAGCGTCACAAAGCGGGCGATTTTCTCCTCGTCCTCTACGATCAGGATTCGTGCCATACGTGCCCCCGTCTGCGATTACTTGTCGTCGTTCAGATTTTGCTTGATGTCGTCCGCGGCGTCGGCGGCGTGATTCATAAGGTTGTTGATGCTGCCGGGCACGTCGCCGTCGCTGTCGATGCGGTAGCGCATGCCAAAGAACAGGCCAATCAGCATCAGCCATATCGTGGTGCCCCAAGCAAACAGCGCGACGATGGGGATCAGGATGGGGATGTTGAGGATGATCGCATCGCGGCGCGTGGCAATAAACTTGGTGTCCAGGCTCAGGCGGAAGAGCTTTTTGAGGTACTCCCACACGCTGTCCATCTTCTTGGAGAAGTCGGTCTTTTCGCTCGACTTTTCGTAGGCGGCCTGCGCGGCGACCATCTCGGCCGAGGGCTCATCGACCGGCACGGACTCGGTGGCGGCGTGCGCCGACGTGGTTTGCGTCTTGCCCTGCGACTCGAGCCAAATGATGGCATCCAGAACGTTACCGTCGGCGGCGTCGAGCGCGGCCTTGGCATCGGTGTAGCTCACGTTGCACTTGGTGCGAATGGTTTCAACTTTTTCGAGGTCGTCCATGACCTGTCCTTTCGTTCGATGGGCGCGACGCCGGGCGATCTGCCCAGGCGCGAGCGTAGCGTTCGGCGGCCTGCGTTGCGCGGCGCCGCCCCGCCCCTTGTTCGAACTCTATAGTGCAGGTTATAGATTAAGCGATTCTTGAGCCAAGATTAATGTTGGATGAGTTTTTGGGTAGCGGTGGGAAAAGTATTAGACCTCGATAGCGGGGGATGTGGTGCCGGTGCAAAACGGCGTCAAAGGTTGGTCGAGCAGGCGGTTTCTCCATTGATGTCCGCACAGCATGTGACACTTACCCTGCCGCCCCGCTCTGCCGCGGCGGCATGCGTCTGAACAACGACCCTCTAAGGAGTTCGATACCGATGAGTGACAACGCAAAGCATCTCGCAAAGAAGTGCGTTAAGGACGCGGGGCCGTGCCTCGCGCTGTGCGTAGCCGGCGCAGCGGTCGCGCTGCTGGCTGTTCTGGGGCCGTTCGACGTGCTCCGAAGTGCCAGCTTTCTGCATGTTTGCATGGCTCTTGCCGGCGCCATGATGACCGGCGGCGTGCTCGATCTGATCTTTTGGGTGTTTGACCCGTTTGGATGGAAGAGCGAGGGGTAGGTCCCAAAGGATGGAAGGGCTGGAACGGTTGACTTAGTGATCGTGCAGAATGTGGGCTAGCGACTTACAGGGAAGTGGTGATCCGATGACGGTCTATGTGACGGGCGATGTTCACGGCGGCGTCGACATGCAAAAGCTGCGCGACTGGGAGCTTGGGGATAGTCTGACGAGCGACGACTATCTCATCATCGCGGGCGACTTTGGCTTTCCGTGGGATTTTTCTGCCGAGGAGTGCTCCGACATCGCTTGGCTGGAGTCGCGCCCCTATACCATGCTGTTTGTCGACGGCAACCACGAGCGCTTCGACCATTGGGCGGAGCGTCCCATGGAGCTGTGGCACGGTGGGCTGACGCAACGCCTGTCGGATACCTCTCCCATACGGCGCCTGACGCGCGGCGAGGTTTTTGAACTCGATGGCTCAACGATCTTTACCATGGGCGGTGCCACGAGCGTGGATAAGGAATACCGCATTCCGTATTCCAGCTGGTGGCCGCAGGAACTGCCGGACGAGCGCAACTTTGAGGAGGCGCGGACAAAGCTCGACAGCGTGGGCTGGAAGGTCGACTACGTGATCACTCACACTTGCTCTACGCGCATGCTTTCGCCCACGCTTTATCCGGCGCCCGGCTGGGATTGCCCCGGCGTTGATCGACTTACGGCGTTTTTCGATGAGCTGGAAGATCGCTTGGACTACAAGTGCTGGTACTACGGGCATTTTCATCGGGATGCCAACCCGGCCGAGCGCCATACCGTGCTCTACGACTGCATCGTTCGCCTGGGCGACGAACTTCAACCCTGGGATGTTGCGTAGCGGCAAGGCGTTTGGCTAATCGGCCGTTACGGTGATGTTTTCCCGGTGCGCGCGGATAACATCCCAGCTAAAGTGCTCGACCAGCTGCTTGGCAGAGCGCGGCGTGGTGTCCGGCGCGATGCCTGTTTGCCCGGCGAGCCATCCCAACAGTGCCTCGGGTGTGCCAAAGCGGGTGCGGAGCTCGCCCAGGTCCAGATCGCGATCGCGCTTGGAAAGGCGGCGGCCGTCCGGTGACATGAGCAGCGGAATGTGCGCGTAGTGCGGCGTGGGCAGTCCCAGCAGATGTTGCAGATAGATCTGGCGCGGCGTGGAACCAAGCAGGTCGCATCCGCGTACGATCTCGGTGACGCCCATGGCAGCGTCGTCGACCACCACGGCCAGCTGATAGGCAAACACGCCGTCGCTGCGGCGCACCAAAAAGTCACCGCACTCGGTGGCGAGTGCTTCGCATTGGGCTCCGTACGTGCGGTCCACGAATTCGATCACGTCGCTGGCGAGGTCGTCGACGGTGGGCACGCGCAGGCGCGTGGCCGGAGCACGCAGGGCACTGCGGCGGGTGATTTCATCAGCAGAAAGACCTCTGCAGGCGCCGCGGTAGATGGGCGTGCCGTCGCTGGCGTGCGGCGCGCTCGCGGCGTGGAGTTCGGCACGCGTGCAAAAACAGGGATAGGTGAGGCCGGCGTCTTGCAGCTGGCGCAGGGCGTCCTCGTACAGATTCAGGCGATCGTGCTGGTAGTAGGGGCCTTCGTCCCACTCGAGCCCCAGCCAGGTCAGATCGTCAATCAGTTGAGCGGCAAGTTCCGGGCGCTTGCAGCGATCGTCCAGGTCCTCGATGCGCAGCACGATGCTGCCGCCCTGGCTGCGGGCCGAAAGCCACGAGCACAGGCAGCTGAACACGTTGCCCAGGTGCATGCGGCCCGAGGGCGACGGGGCGAAACGGCCCACGACGGGCGCGGGGACGGGGGCGGGTGGCGTCGCTGGCGCGTCCGCGGCGGGCGTTGCTATGTTGCGAGCTTCGATATCCATGCGGACGAGTATAGCGCGGGACGCGATGGGGAGGCGTCGCTGTGGTCCGTAAGTTGTCGGGGCCCCACATTGCGTGTGACGGCTGCAGACTCGGTGCTTTGATTCCCGTCCATCAACTTGGCACCTTAGACGACAGAAACCCCGGCAGCTCTTCGCAACTGCCGGGGTTTCCGCGGAAAAGGGGGACATGATCCTCGAGCGAACGGCAAAGGGGCAAACCGTTTTCGCTCAACTGCTTTATGCCCCTCGGCTGGCGGCTCAATCAGCGCGTGCCGTGCCCACACAAAGCCGCTACACCTGTGACGGGGCTGTGAAGTGGTATCTATTGCTGGCGCAGGCCATGCCAAGGGTGTCCCTAATGACTAGTCATTTAAGAACGTCCCCAATGACTAGCTGCCGGGGTGCGGGTGTGACTTTCATCCCGTTTGGCGCTCCGGTCGCCTAGATGTTCGTCATGTGCGCCCGTAAACGTGGGACAATGGCGTTACTGGTATCACAGACAAAGGATGTGCCCATGAACGACCCCGTTGCCAAAACCTGTCGGCAGCGCCGCCTGTTTGCGCGATTTGCTTCCGTCTGCGCACTCGTCGCGCTTGCATTGCTGCTACTGCCCGCCGCCGCACACGCCGACGGTTATTCCATGACCCAGACCTATATCAGTGCCACGGTTGAAGCCGATGGATCGCTGACCGTTGTCGAGGGACGCCAGTTTGATTTCGACGACGACATCAACGGCGTGTTTTGGGAGATCAATACGGGCGCCAACCAGCAGGGCGGCACGGCGGGCGTCGATGTGCTGAGTGTCGAGGAAGAGGACACCGCGTTTAACAAAGTCGATAGCGCGAACAAGGGCGACTCTGGCGTCTATACGGTCGAGCAGACCGGTGACGGCGTAAGGATTAAGGTGTTCAGCCCTCACGAGAGCGGCGACAGCGCGACCTATTACGTGAGCTATACCATGACCGGTGCGGTTATGAACTGGGCCGATACCGCCGAGCTCTACTGGAAGTTTGTGGGCGACGGCTGGTCTGCGGATTCCGATGACGTCGAGATGGAAGTGCGCTTCGCAAATGCCACTGCCGGGACGGCGGCCGTCAAAGGCGATAACTTCCGCGCATGGGGCCACGGTCCGCTGACGGGCGACGTGTCGCTCGATGCGGACGAACCCATGGTCACCTATACCATTCCCTGCGTGCATCAGGGCGAATTCGCCGAGGCACGCATCGCCTTCCCTAGCGACTGGGTGCCGCAGCTTGCCGCTTCGGGCGAAGAGCGCATGTCAACGATCCTGAGCGAAGAGAAGGAATGGGCCGACGAAGCTAACGCCCGCCGCGCTCACGCTCGCATGATTGCCAATGCACTTGCCGTGCTAAGTGTTGTTGCGGCGGTGGCCTTTACCGGCACAATCGTTATGCTCAAGCTGCGCAAGCGCAAGCCCAAGCCGTTTTTCCAGGACGAATATTTCCGCGATGTGCCTTCGGCCGACCATCCCGCCGTGCTTTCGGCCCTCATGAGCTGGAACGAGGTGCCCGATCAGGCATATATCGCCACGCTTATGAAGCTCACCGACGACCGTGTGATCAAGCTGGAGCAGGCGACCGTGACCAAGGCCAAGAAGGGTCTGTTGGGGCGTGAAAAAGAAGAGCAGACGTATCGCGTGACGGTGAGTGATGCGGGCTGGAAGTCGGCCAAGGGCATTGACCACATGGTGCTCAAGGTCTTCTTTGCCGGTGCTAAGCCTGACGAGAACGGTGACCGTTCGCGCACGTTCGACGAGCTGCAGCACTACGTCAAGCAGCACGCTACACCCGTGGGTGATAAGCTCGAGGACTATCAGAACACCGTTAAGGGCAAGCTGGCCGATAGCGAGTACGTTGCCTCGGACGGCATTGTTGCAATGGTGTTTTGCCTGGTTCTTGGTATCCTGATTGCCTTTGTTCCCGTGGGATCCATCTTCTTTACCGATGGCGCACAGGCGAACATTACCGCCGCGGTTATCTCGGTGCCGATTGTGCTGGTGGGTATCGGCGTGGGCCT
This sequence comes from Collinsella sp. CLA-AP-H1, assembly GCF_040092945.1. Lineage (NCBI taxonomy): Bacteria > Bacillati > Actinomycetota > Coriobacteriia > Coriobacteriales > Coriobacteriaceae > Collinsella > Collinsella sp. CLA-AP-H1. The sequence continues at coordinate 17,510 of NZ_JBBNKO010000022.1, forward strand.
TACGTTCCGCCGCTTTACGCCGGAGGGCGCCGAGGTGGCGGCTCGCTGCAAGGCACTTAAGCATTGGCTCGAGGACTTCACGCGTCTAAAGGAAGCCGTCCCCGGCGATCTGGTGCTGTGGAACAAGCTGCTGGTGATGGGCGTGGCGCTGGGCGTTTCCAAGGAAGTGCTGCGTCAGCTTGCCGAGGCCGTGCCGCCCGAGGTGCGCGAGGCCGACGGCTTCTATGACAATTATCCCTGCTACTGGTGGTACTACCATCATTACGGTACCGAGTCCCCGCTCGATTCATTCGATGATGTGTATCACGAGACCATCCGTGGGCTGGCGTCGAGTTCCGATAGCTCGAGCGGCGGCGGTGGTGGCGGCTTCTCGGGCGGCGGCGGAGGCGGCGTCGGCGGAGGCGGCGGCGGAACGTTCTAACGGTCCTAAATTACGGGATGGGCTTTTCTCGACAGCCGTCGGGGGAAGCCCATCCCCTTTTTATGCGCTACCTACGAAGACTGTCCCCAGCGACTAGTCATTTAAGAACGTTCCCAACGACTAGGTGTGGTTGCTGCCAAGGAGTGTCCCGGGGTGCCGGCATAAAAGGAACGTCCCTAACTGCCAGGTTTAGGCTGTTAGATCGAGTTCGTAGAGGAAGCTTTCGCGCGGCATGTCGTGACGGCGCTCTTCGCGGTTGGCGCGGTGCGTGGCCGTGCGCTTAAAGCCGTGCAGCTCGTAGAACTTCCACGAGCAGTTGGAGTCGGTGTACAGGTGCGCCCTCGTCGCTCCAAGCGAGGACAGGTGCGAGACCGCGGCATCGAGCAGAACCGTGCCAACGCCCAGGCCATGGACATCGCGATCCACGGCAAGCAGCGTGACCTCGTTGTCGTGCGGCAACGGGCTGCTCTCGAGCAGGCGGTTGTTGGTCCGGATGGTTGCGCGCACAAACGAGAGGTACTCGGCGCAGGCATCGGGCTCCAGCTCACGCATCTGCGATAGCAGCGCGCGTTCGGTATCCATCCAATGTTCCTTAACGGTGGCGCCGGAGCTCTGTCCTGCGCGTGCAAGCGCAATGCCGCGTGCCTGGCCGTCGATTACGGCAACCTGCGAAAACGTCGACGACGAAAGGCAATAGGCGAGGTCGCACGCGGCCTCAAGGCGGTTGTACTCATCGTTATCCGAATTGTTATGCCAAAGCTGCTGCAGAATCAGCGCGATGGCGTCGAAGTCTTCGGTATCAAACGGTCGGTAGAGAACCCGCGAGACCATGGTGCCTCTTTCTTTTGCGGATGCATATCGAGCACAGTTCTACCACGCCATTGGCATCTAATTATGGTGCCCCTGTGTTCCATGAACTCACCGTGCCCGGTGCCATGCCCATCCCCTCCGCTCGCAAACTTTTTCTGCACATGCGCCCGTTGCGGGGTGCATCGATGCGCTCGATGCGCTACATTAAATCAGTATTTTCAATGCCGCTGCGCGAGCGCTGCAGATCGACGTATCACCGACTCACAGAGCACGGCGGCGTACCAGACAGGAGGACTGCATGGGATCTGATGTGAAGATCGCACGCGCGTTGATCTCGGTTACCGATAAGACGGGCGTCGTCGATTTCGCACGGACGCTGGTTGACGACTTTGGCGTCGAGATCATCTCTACGGGTGGCACGGCTCGTGCCATCGAGGACGCGGGCATTCCCGTAACCCCCATCGAGGAGTTCACGGGCTATCCCGAGATGATGGACGGCCGCGTTAAGACCCTGCACCCCAAGGTTCATGGCGCGCTGCTGGCCCGCCGCGATTCCGAGCAGCACATGCAGGAGGCCGCTCAGCACGGCATTAAGCTGATCGACCTGGTCGTCGTCAACCTGTACGAGTTCGAGAAGACCGTCGCCAACCCCGAGGTCACCTTCGCGGACGCCATCGAGCACATCGACATCGGTGGCCCCTCCATGCTGCGTTCTGCCGCCAAGAACGCCACGAGCGTTACCGTCATTTCCGACCCGGCCGATTATGATGCCGTCCTGGCCGAGATGCACGAGACCGGTGGCTGCACCACGCTTTCCACCCGTCGTCGCCTGCAGGTGAAGGTCTACCAGACCACCGCCGCCTACGACACGGCTATCTCCCGTTGGCTTGCCGCCCAGGCAAGCGATGTGGCGGACACCTCTGCCAAGCTCGAGATCTCGCTGGAGAAGGTCGACGACCTGCGCTATGGCGAGAATCCTCAGCAGAAGGCTACGGTCTACCGCTTCGCCGAGGGCTGCGAGAACACCGCGAGCTCGCAGTTCCCGCTCGTGGGCTCCGAGCAGATCCAGGGCAAGCCGCTCAGCTACAACAACTATCTGGATGCCGACGCCGCCTGGAACCTGGTCCGCGAGTTTGACGAGCCGGCCTGCGTAATCCTCAAGCACCAGAACCCCTGCGGTTCCGCCGTTGCCGAGGACATCACGGCTGCCTACGACCGCGCCTTCGCCTGCGATCCCAAGAGCGCCTTTGGCGGCATCATCGCTTGCAACCGCGAGGTTCCCTTTGATCTGGTTGAGCACTTTGCCGATCAGAACAAACAGTTCGTCGAGGTCATCATCGCCCCGAGCTACACCGCCGAGGCGCTCGAGCGCATGGCCAAGCGCCCCAACCTGCGCGTGTTGGCGACCGGCGGCGTGGACCACGGCGCCCAGGTGGAGCTGCGCTCCGTCGACGGCGGCATGCTGGTGCAGGAGGTCGACCACGTGACCGAGGATCCTGCGACCTTTACGTTCCCCACCGACCGCAAGCCCACCGACGCCGAGATGGCCGAGCTTGAGTTTGCCTGGAAGGTCTGCAAGGGCGTTAAGTCCAACGCCATCCTGGTCTCCAAGGGTAAGGCCGGCATTGGCATGGGCCCGGGTCAGCCTAACCGCGTTGACTCTGCGCTACTTGCCTGCGAGCGCGCCGAGGACTTCTGCGAGCGCGAGGGCGTGGAGAAGGGCGGCTTTGCCTGTGCAAGCGACGCGTTCTTCCCGTTCCGCGACAACGTCGACGTGCTTGCCGCACACGGCGTGACCTGCATCATCCAGCCCGGCGGCTCCAAGCGCGATGACGAGAGCATTCAGGCCTGCAACGAGCACAATATTGCTATGGTCTTTACCGGCGCCCGCCACTTTAGGCACTAAGTTTCGCCCCGGAACAAAATAATCTCTGCAAAAGACGGCTGCTCCGTTTGGAGGGCCGTCTTTTTGGTATAAGAGGACGGAATGACTAACACGAAAGGTACAACCATGCCCCAGATTGATGATGCCGAGCTGTTTGGCAATGCCGAGGATCAGCGTGCGTACGAGGACTTTTGCGCCAATCAGGAGGCGGTCGAGAAGTTTACGCTCGACAAGCCCGCGCTTGTCTGCCGTTGGCGCATGTCCAATAAAAAGGTGCCCATGCTCAACCGCCACATTCGCGCACTGTCCGAGCGCCTGGTGCAGGGCGAGCCGCTTACCCATAACATGCTCAGCTGGGCCAAACAGCACGTTGAGTGGTCGCTTGCCGAGGGCGATTACACTGCGCACGACGGCGTACTCATGCTGGTGATCGACATCAACGGCAACGCCGCCATGACGGTGGGGGAGTACGAGCCGCTCGCCGATACGTCGGCCAAGGCGCTGCGTGCCCGTTCCGCCGAGGCCCGCTCCGAGGCCGACGAGACCGGCGTGGCGCCCGAGTTGCTCGCCGCCGTCGATAACGGCGAGCTGGCCTTTGTGGCGCCGGCGGACGAGTGCCTGTGCGGCACGGCGACGCTCATCGATCAGCTGGCCCAGACCAAGGGCATCCCGGTCACGCGCGTAGACATTCCCGCGCAGCTCAAGGGTGCGCTGTTTCTGGTGAGCGACGAGCACGGCGTGGTCCCCGCTGCCGAGGCGGACGCCGCCGAGGCGGACGCCGCTACGGTCGCCTTCTTCGCCGAAGGCTACGAAAAGCTCCGTGCCCGCCGCTAAATGATGTTTCTGGGACGTGTCTCTATAGTTTTGTCAACCGCGTGCTTCGCGCCATTTCGGCATGACGCATCCGGGCATCTGGCGCCCCCGCTTGGTTTCCTCTTCGGTTGATCCCGCCGCCCGCTAGGCCGCGTAC
>NZ_JBBNKO010000023.1:0-19258 GCF_040092945.1 Collinsella sp. CLA-AP-H1
GCCTCCCAACCTCGTTGCGGCGCGGCTGCGCCTCTGGCACTTCAACAACATTGTCGCAGCCCCGACCCGCGGTCACGAGCGGGGGCTCCTGTCGTTTCCGTGCCTTCGGATTGGGTCATAGTGTCTGGCTTTGCCAAAACATCGATGGCTACGCGGTCCAGGAGGCGGCGAGGTGTTTGGTGTCTCGCTGGTCCTCGGCTGCGCCTGCGGGATCGCTCGACTACCAAACACCTCGCCGCCGGCCGGGCCCCGTCGTCCAAAAATCACCCGTAAAGGCGCGTTTATCTAATTTAATCTATCCCTTAAGGAATGCTGCTCGTTGGCGTTGTCTGGGCATTGATGGCTACGTGGTTCAAGAGGCGGCGGTGCTGTTGCTTGAATTTTTGCAGTTAAAGAGGCTCGTTTCCCTAGGTTGGGGAAACGGGCCTCTTTTTGTCTCTGGGTTTGTGGATTGGCGAAGGTAGTATGCTTTGGCGGCTATTTTGAGTTCTTGATGCGGCGTGTGGCTGTGGCGGTTATTCCGAGTCCCACGGCGGCGATTCCTGCGAGTGCTATTGCGCTCGGTGCTGTGTCGCCCGTGTTCGCGAGCTTGCCGGCGGTCGTATTTGCTTGCTTGCCGCTGCTCGAGTTCGCCTGCTTGGTGGAGCTTGGTAGGGCGTCTTTGCCGGTTGCAGGTGAGGCAACGGGCGGTGTCGCCTCGGCGGGTTGCGTTGAGCCGGAGGGAGGCGTCGTCTCGGTCGGTTTCGTTATCTCGGGCGAGGTGGCCTTGTCTGCCGCGGCCTTTGCCTCTTCGTATGCCTTGCAGGCGTCGTCATAGGCCGCTTGCGCCTTTTCCAAATCGCCGAGGAGCGCATTTCGCTTGGCTATGTCCTCGTCGATGTGGGCTTTAGCTTCCTTTGCCTCACTTTCGAAATACTGAACCTGTTTTTCCTGGCTTTCGAGCCGGCGTTGGTAGCGGTGAAGATCATCTTCACAAGATTCTTCTCGCCTTTCTGCCGTCATGATCTCCATGCGCAACTGCTTAATATGCTCCTTAATAGCTGTGCTGGGCTCCTCGCCGCCGAGTGCTTCAAGTGCCTTATCTAATTCTGCCTGAAGGCCGCTTGTCCGGTTGTGGGCCTCATCGTATTTGGCTTGGGCTGCATCGACGTTCGCTTGCATGGCGGGAAGGGGTTCCCTCCGTTTGGCGGCTTCCGCCACCACCATGTCGTAGAGTTCTTGAAATGCGGCAATGTCATCATCGATTTCCGCAATTTTCTCGGGACTTGCGGCGTCTTTTGCGGCCTCGAGGTTTTTGAGCGCTTCCTGCATGGCTGCATACGCTTTTTCTTTTGCGGCGGCCGCGTCTTCCGTCTGCAAGGCAACTGCACCGGTGGGGGCGCTGGTTTCTGCCGCGATCGCCGTTACGGGGGCGATTCCCGCGACAAGTGCCGCGGAAAGGGCGATGCCCACAGTTGCTCGTCTTGCTCTTCTTGCGAGAATGTCGTTCATCTCGGCACCTCATTTCAAGGGTCGGCGACTAACTTGGTAGCACTAATGTAAATATACCATGCTAGTTGACCCGACACTGGCTGGGTGTGCGCGTATACCCCCCCCTGAAAACTGAATCCCGTTAGAAATGACGAGTTGTTTACGCTTCTTTTGGGGTGGCGGTACTATCATGGTTCGAATTGAATGTGGATGATGATAGGGAGCGCCTATACATGATTGAGCTGCTCAGGCGTTTTGGTGGTAAGTTTCGCCGATATATGGTGATCGGCCCTGCGTGCAAGCTAATCGAAGTGATCTTTGACCTGCTGACGCCGCTGGTGATTGCCCAGATGATCGATAAGGGCATTGGGGCGCACGACGTGAACGCCGTTATCCACTACGGTATGCTGCTTGCCGCCATGGCTGTGATCGGCATCTCGTTTACGCTCGTCTGCCAAAAGATGGCGGCGCTCACCTCGCAGGGCATGGGCACCGATATCCGCGGTGCGCTCTACCAGCACATCAACAAGTTGAGCTATGCCGAACTCGACCGCTTTGGCACGCCGTCGCTTATCACCCGCATCACCAACGACGTCAACCAGGTGCAGCTCGCTGTGGCGCTGGGCGTACGCATGCTCATCCGCTGGCCCTTCTTGGCGGTGGGCTCTATGTGCGCGGCCCTTGCCATCGACCTTAAGCTCGGCATGATCTTCTTGATTTGCACGCCCGCTATCGGCCTGGTGTTTTGGTTTGTCATGGCGCGCTGTATCCCGTACTACAGGCAGCTGCAGGCAAAGCTCGACCGCATTGCGCTTATCTGCCGCGAGGGCCTTTCGGGCGCCCGCGTGGTCCGCGCCTTTGTGCGTGAGGACCACGAGCGCGAGTGCTTTGCCCAAGCTGCCGATGACCAGGCCAATACTGCCATCGCGGTGGGCAAGCTCTCGTCGATCCTTAACCCCGTCACGTTTTTGGTGATGAACCTGGGCGTGTGCGCCATCCTGTGGGTGGGCGGCATCCAGGTCAACGTGGGCGAGCTTACGCAGGGCCAGGTCATGGCGTTTGTGAACTACATGACGCAGACCCTGACCTCCATCGTGTACGTCGCCAACCTGGTCGTGGTCTTTACCAAGGCGAGCGCCAGTGCGTCGCGTATCAACGAGGTGCTCAATTGCGTGCCGAGCATCACCGACGAGGGCAATCAGTCGGTTGCGCTGCCCAAGCCGGGCAATGCCGCTCCGGTTCCTGCGCTGAGCTTGAGCCATGCGAGCTTCTCTTTTGGCGCCGGCGCTGCCAACGCCGTCAACGATGTGACCCTGGAGCTGCCGCTGGGCAAGACGCTCGGCATTATCGGCGGCACGGGTAGCGGCAAGTCCACACTCGTCTCGCTTATCCCGCGCCTGTACGATGCGAGCACCGGCCGCGTGAGCGTGATGGGCGCCGACGTGCGCACCTGGCCGCTCGACCAGCTGCGCCGTGTGGTCGCGACCGTTCCACAGCGCGCGTCGCTGGTGAGCGGCACCATCCGCAGCAACCTGACCTGGCGCGACGAGGCTGCGACCGACGAGGATCTCTGGGCGGCGCTCGACATGGCGCAGGCGAGCGAGTTCGTGCGCAACAAGCCGCAGGGGCTCGATGCCCCGGTCGAGGCGGGCGGTAAGAACTTCAGCGGTGGCCAACGCCAGCGCCTGACCATCGCGCGCGCCCTGGTGGGCTCGCCTCAGATATTGATCATGGACGATTCTGCCTCGGCGCTCGACTTTAAGACTGACGCGGCGCTTCGTCATGCCATTCGCGAGCGCAGCGTGCGCGGTGCCGCCGAGGGCGGGCTGCCGCTCACGACCGTCATCGTGAGCCAACGTGTCTCGACCGTTCGCGATGCCGACATGATCTGCGTACTCGACCACGGCTCGGTTGCGGGCCTGGGCACGCATGACGAGCTGTACGCGACCTGCCAGCTCTATCGCGAGATTTGCCAGTCGCAGCTGCGCCGCGAGGAGCTCGAGGGCCAGCAGGGGAGCACGACGCCCGCGTCCGCTCCGACCGCCCCCGCATCCGTCTGCGCAAAGGAGGGATGCTAAATGAATCCGTACACTTCCTCCGGTTCGGTCGCCACGATGACGGCCAACGTGTCCGGCAACGATAACCTCAACGACCTGGGCGACGGTCCGCGCCAGCCCGGCGATCCCGAGCGCTATCCCGTGGGTGCGGTGACCCGCCGCCTGCTGGGCTACGTTCGTCCGCATCGCATTTCGTTTGTTGCGTCGTTTGTGAGCGCCGCCATCTCCGTGATTCTGCAGCTCTACACGCCCATCCTCATCGGCGAGGGCATCGACCTTATCGTCGCCGCCGGGCAGGTTGACTTCGATGCGCTGCTGCCGCTCGTTACCAAACTCGCGCTCGTCGTGGTGGGAGCAGCGGCCTTTCAGTGGCTGCAGGGCTATTGCGTCAACCGCCTGTCCTACGAAACGGTGCGCGACATGCGCGTGGAGGCGAGCGACAAGCTCAGTCGTATGCCGCTCAGCTTTATCGACAGCCACGCTCACGGCGACCTTATGAGTCGCGTGGTCAACGACGTCGACCAGGTGGGCGACGGTCTGCTACAGGGCTTCACGCAGCTCTTCACCGGTGTTATCACCATCGTGGGCACGCTCGCGTTTATGCTTTCCATTAACCTGACCATGACGCTCGTGGTGGTGCTCGTCACGCCGCTTTCCATTTTTGCAGCCGGTGCTATTGCCAAGCTCTCCAACAAAAGCTTTACGGCACAGCAGCGTATTCAAGGGCAGCTCGGTGGTCATATCGAGGAGTACGTAGGCGAGCAAAAGCTTGTCGACGCCTTTGCCTATGGCCCGAACGCCCAGCAGCGCTTCGATGCCCTCAATGCCGAGCTCTACACCGCGGGCGAGCGCGCGCAGTTTATGGGTTCGCTCTCCAACCCCGGTACGCGTTTTATCAATAACATCATCTATGCCGTGGTCGCTGTGATCGGCTGCGTGGGCGTGATCACGGGCGTGCCCGCGGCGCTTACGGTGGGCGGCGTGCAGATCTTCCTGTCCTACGCCAACCAGTACACCAAGCCGTTCAACGAGGTCACCAACGTCATTACGCAGATCCAGACCGCGTACGCCTCGGCGCGCCGCATGTTTGCGCTGCTCGATGCGCGCGAGCAGGAGCCCGACGCGTCGGACGCTGTAGAGCTTGCCGCCCCGCAGGGCGAGGTGACTTTTGAACACGTGGACTTTAGCTATGTGACCGACCGCAAGCTGCTGCAGGACATCTGCATCGAGGCCAAGCCCGGCATGCGCTTTGCCCTTGTTGGCCCCACGGGCTGCGGCAAGACAACGCTCATCAACTTGCTGCTGCGGTTTTACGATATCGATGCCGGTCGCATTGCGGTCGATGGCCGGTCTTCGCGTGACTACACGCGCGCAAGCCTGCGCCGCGCCTTTGGCATGGTGCTGCAGGATACGTGGCTGTTCGAGGGCACGGTGGCGGAAAACATCGCTTACGGTTGCCCGGGAGCCACGCGCGAACAGGTTGTCGAGGCGGCCAAGCGCGCGCACGCGCACAAGTTTATCGTGCAGCTGCCAGGCGGCTACGATACAGTGATCGGCGAGGACGGCGGCACGTTTAGCCAGGGTCAAAAACAGCTGCTGTGCATCGCGCGTGTCATGCTCACCGACCCGGCGATTCTGCTGCTGGACGAGGCGACCTCGAGCATCGATACCCGCACCGAGCTGCAGGTTCAGGCGGCATTCGACGAGCTTATGGCTGGCCGCACAAGCTTTGTCGTGGCGCACCGCCTGAGCACCATCCGCAACGCCGACTGCATTCTGGTGATGCGCGACGGCGAGATTATCGAGCGCGGCACGCACGACGAGCTGCTGGCGGCAGGCGGCTTCTACGCCGAACTCTACCGCAGCCAATTCGCCCAGTAACGTGGCGCAAAGTAGTCTTTTTGGGACGGGGCTTTTTTAGCTACCCCTATCCAGCCGAATGGCCATGGGGTGCTTTGGGGCTTGAGGTAGCTAAAAAAGCCCCGTCCCAAAAAGACTACCGGGTGGCTCTGTACATCTGTCACGTTAGTACTAAGATATTCATCTAATAAATTGCATTAGTGGCTTTAGTTTTGGGGGAAACGAGGCAACGTGACTATGACGTGCTCTTTGGTGGTCAACAGCAAGAGCGGTAATACCAGGATGGTTTCGGGCGCGATCAAGCGCGCTCTGCAGGCTGCGGGCGTTGAGTTTGTCCATGCCGCGGCATTGAGCGACGATGCGGATGCAGATCAGGTTGCGCTCGAGGCGCAGGGCGCCTGCGCGGCCGACACGGTGCTCGTCGGTTTTTGGTGCGACAAAGGTGCGTGCACGCCTTCGGTCGCGGCGTTGCTCTCCGCCTTGCACGGCAAGCGCGTCTTCTTGTTTGGCACCTGCGGTTTTGGCGCCGACCAGAGCTATTACCAGCAGATTATCGACCGCGTGACCTCCAATTTGGCCAACGATGCCGAGCTTGCGGGCTGGGCGATGTGTCAGGGCAAGATGGGCCCCGCGGTCAAGCAGCGCTACGAGGCCATGCTCGAGCAAGATCCCGAAAACGCTCGCTATAAGATGCTGCTCGACAACTGGGTTGCCGCGAAGGACCATCCCACCAAGGAAGATCTGGATAACATGGCTGCAGCCGCCAAGAAGGCCGTGCTGGGGGAGTAGCTCCCATCGCTGACGGCGGTCGGTCCATCTTTCTAAATGAAACGTCCTCCCGGGCGTCGGGGCACGAAGTTCCCTGCTCTACAGTCCTGCGCAAGACGAAGGCCACATTAAGTGGCCTTCTTTGCGTGCGGAACTCGCGATGAACTTCGTGCCCCGCCGTCCGGGAGGACGCCTCTTTATTGATGGGAGGCCTGATAGGTCGATGGTTCCGTGCCCGGATGCGTCCAAAGTGGGACGGGCTTTCCGGATGGGCAGGCTTTCGAAAAATGCGTCCCGGAATTTGCCTTTGGAATGGGACGTAGTTTCCCGTTGAGGTGCTTTGCGGAAAGTGCATCCCACTCTGGGCGGTCGAAGTGGGACACACTTTCCCAAAGGCGCTCCAACGGGAAATTGCGTCCCATTATTCGGTCAAGAAACGGGATGCATTTTCCCAATGAGAGCAAAACCGGAAAATGCATCCCACAATCAGCCCTCAAAGTGGGACGCCGTTTCCCAATGAGGTAGCGCGCACAGTCGTGGTGTAAGAAGCAAGGGAGGGCCATCGCCTAGAATCGTCAGTGCCTAGATATTCGACGAAAGGAAAGACGATGGCCCACAGCGACATTCTATCCCAGCCGGACCGGGGGCTCGGCCTCGACCGGCCCCAGACCGAGGCCCTGCTCGCGCTGTTCTCGCGGTGCGACGACCTGAGGGAGTTCGGCAGGGAGGTGATCCAGTCCGTGGTCAACGCCCTGATGGACTCCCAGGCGCAGGAGGCCTGCGGCGCGCCCCGCGGCTCCAGGTCGCCCGAGCGCGTCAACAGCAGGAACGGCTACCGCGAGAGGTCCCTGTCGACCTCCCTCGGCGACCTCGAGCTGCGGGTCCCCAAGCTGCGCGAGGGGACCTACTTCCCCGAGGGCATACTCGAGCGCTACACGCGCGTCGAGGCGTCCATGGTCGCGCTCGTGCGCGAGATGTACGTCGCTGGCGTGAGCACCCGCAAGGTCGGGCTCGTCGCCGAGGAGCTCGGCGTCTCGTCGCTGTCCAGCTCCGAGGTGTCGGCGCTGTGCGCCGGGCTGGACGAGGAGGCCGAGGCGTTCAGGACCCGGCCGATCGAGGGCGAGCACCCCTACGTGTGGCTCGACGCGACCTACATGAAGTGCAGGACCGGCGGGCGCTACGCGAGCGTCGCGCTCGTCACGGCGATCGGCATGTCGTCCTCCGGGCACAAGGAGTTCCTCGGCTGCGCCTGCTTCGACAGCGAGAGCGAGGCCGCCTGGTCCGAGTTCCTCGGCTCCCTCAGGGACAGGGGCCTGCGCGGCGTGAGGCTCGCGGTGTCCGACGCCCACGCGGGGCTCGTCGCCGCCGTCTCCAGGGTCCTGCCGGGCTGCTCCTGGCAGCGGTGCCTGACGCACCTCCAGCGCGACATCAGGGGCCACGTCCACAACCTCGCCGGCCAGGCGCTCGCCGCCGACCTGGTCCGGGCGTGCGCGGGGCAGGCCGACGCCGACGTCGCCCGCGCGGCGTGGGACCTGGCGGCGCCCAGGGTGCGCGCCCTCTCCCGCGCGGCCGGCGACGTCTTCGAGGGCGCGAGGGAGGACGCGCTCGCCTTCATGTCCTTCCCCCGCGAGCACTGGCAGAAGATCAGGACGAACAACGTGCAGGAGCGCGCGAACCGCGAGATCAAGAGGAGGTACCGCTCGGTGCAGTCGTTCCCCTCCGAGGCGTCCATGATGCGGCTCGTGTGCGCGGTGCTCGCCGGAGAGGAGGGCAGGTGGGCCGCCCACCGGGTCGCCGCGCCCGAGTCGGCCGCCCGCGCGTCCGCCCCGGCCCCGGCCCCGGAACCGCTCGAGGGCGAGAGGCTCGAGGCGGTCAGGCTGGCCGCGCACGAGGTCATAAGGGAGGTCCTTGACCGCCACGGCGTTGCGGAATAGCCTTAGGCGCAGGGGGCGCTGACGCGGCCCCCCCCTCTTACACCACAAAAATTCGCGCGATCCCCAATGAGGCTCAAGCGGAAAATGCATCCCGGAATTTGCGCTCAAAGTGGGATGCGGTTTCCGGTTGAGGGTCTAAGGGGAAAATGCGTCCCAGAATCGACGCTTGAAATGGGATGCAGTTTCCCGATGAGGCACTCGACGGAAAATACATCCCAGAAATGGCCTTTGAGCTGGGATAAGATTTCCGCGGCATCTCGGATTCTCAAAAATGAGACACGCCGTTGGCGAAAATGAGACACGTGATATCGGGCATCGGATGTATCATTTGCAAAAATGAGTCCACTCCACTCGAATAAAGCGAGGTCCCTCATGTACGTTCCACACCCCCGTATCCGTAGGCTGTCGAAAATCCCGCTTGTTGGGACGGCGGCGCTTGCTGCGTTGATCGCCACGAGCGTCGCCTGCTTCACGGCCACGCCCCAGGTTGCCCAGGCGGCAGACGCGCCCGCAATCACCGATATGACCGAGCAGGATTATCAAGCCCTGGGTCTGGGCACGAGCGAGGACATTCCGGCCGATACCGTTGGCCCCTATTCCACTGATACTCCCACGACGTTTGCCACGCGCAGCGAGGTCTATATGGCAGCTAACGGTAGCCATGGCAATCGCTACACTCTGCGCGACAAGCTCGAGAACGTCGAGCGCGGTGACATTGGCGGCAGCAGCAAACTCACCGATGGCTATGGAAGTGTGTGGGGCGCCGCAAAGTTCTGGCAAAACGTCAACAACTTCGATACGAACAGCGATCTCTACAAGCATAGCGACTACGGTGGCGGCACCTGGTCGTACCTAAGCAACAATGAGTCCTCAACAGTACTCGCCAACGACAACAACGGTTTCTCGGGCATTCACGCCACGAGTGTTGAGTTCTGCAGCGACGCCAGCACGGGCAAAAAGAGCCGCGTTGCCGAGCTCCGTGCCTACGGCGACAGTTCCTCCACGACGATTGACGGCAAGTCATACGCCGGAAAGGTTGAGCTGGTCCTCTACTCGTTTAGCAACGGGCGTACGCGCACTCTCGACACACACCTGCCGGTGACGGTCAACACTAATATGATGTACGAAGGCCGTTTTAAGTACCTGGATGCCGGTTACCTGCAAGAGCACGACGCCGTCTTTGATGTCGAGGCGGGCGATGTCGATGGCGACGGCGTCGACGAGCTTTTTGTCTACGCGGGCTGCTATGTCGACGAGAACGGCGTGCGCAAGGCTGTAGTCGACATGTATGACTTGGAGGGCGGCAACTGGAAGCAAAGCGTCGTCAAGATCGATGCCGGTAACGCCGCGGACTACACCACGCATAACAAGGGCGGGAACGACTCCTGGACGCAGCTTCAGTCAGCTCCTGTCGTTTCGCTAGCGGCCGGCGACCTCGATCGCGATTTTTGCGATGACCTCGCCATCGTGGTCTCGGCACCCTACGGCAAGAAGAATATTGATAAGTCGACGCATTGCGAGCTGTTTTCGTGGGATGCATCCAAGGGTGCGCTCGTCCATGTCGATGCTCTGGGCGACGCGGGCGCAATCTCCCTCTCCGCGAACGGCAAGACCATGGTCGCTGCGAATGCGACGTTCGGCACGTTTGCCGCCTACGATGAAGAAGGAAAGAAGACGGGTGAAACCGTCACGGGCCTTATTCTTGCGGGCTATGACTGGCAACGCAGCGCTTTTGATTACGGCGCTTCTGACGGCAGCAAGGGGCTGTACGGCGCGCTGTACCGCTACGCGTATTTTGACTCGGAGTCTGGCGAGTTCAAGCTTTCCGATTGCAAGGAATACAGAGACGGGCTCCTCGCCTCCTATGGGCTGATGCATGTGCCCAACAGCGCATGGAAGGATAGCGCTCAGGATAAGCGCTATCCGTGCACCTTGGCGCCTATTGCCCTTGCCACTGCCAACCTTGACGGCCTGTCCGAGCAGCTGGCGGTCGACGAGGTGCTCGTGGGCGGCGATGTGTTCCGCGACTTTGCCTGCAACACGGCACAGAGCGGGGCTCAGGGCTTGGGGTCCATGGTCGGAACCATGAGCATGAGCGGTCAGCAATACAACAGCAGCAACAAGCATGACCACAAGGGTATAGAGCAGGTGTGGATCAGCGACGTCAAGGCGGGCGGCGTCTCGGGTTCGGACCGCTATAACGAGAGCTTTATCGCCGTGGTGGGCAAGCACCGCGACGAGGACCTGCGCAAGAACGATGACTACTATTGGATGACCGCCTCGCATTTTTCGCTCGACGAGAACGGAAAGGTGCGCCGCGGCGAGGAGCAGGTGATTAGCGAGAGCAACCGTCGCGGCACTACCTACGGCACATTTATCTCGCTCGCGCTGCCCGATGTCGACAACGACAGCGTCAAGATCACGTACAAGGACCGCTACAAGGTCTATACCAACCCGCGCGTGCTTGCCGTGCTGCAGGATGCGCCCTATGTTGAGGATCTGGAACAGGCATACGGCTATCTGGTGTTGGGCGGCACGTCATACGGAGAGGAAAAGGGCACGGGGACATCCCAGGGCTATACCATTGGCGCCGAGTTGGGCGTTGCCGTCGAGGTGCAGACCGGTCCGCCCCTGGTCGCGATGAATGCTTCAGTCGATTTTGCCGCCGAGGGATGCTATGACTACCGGAGCGAGCGCACGGTCAGCGCAAGCGTAAGCTATGAGTCGCATGCCGGCGAGGGTGACAAGGCCGTGCTCTACACGATTCCGATGGTCTATTACGAGTATGAGATCGAAAATGAGGAAACTGGTGGCAAGGGCGTGATGGCGGCGCCCGTGTCGCTCGGCGCGCAGACCTCGGTCGTTAATGTCGAGGCCTATGACCGCATTGCCAAACAGCACAATATGACGCCGCTCAGCTACTTTTTGACCAACCGGTCGGGAGAACCCGGAACCTATCAAACGACGCTCAACGGCGAGACTCCCGTTGGGGATTCCTTTGGCCTGGGCAAGCCTGGCGTAACGCGCGCCTACACGCACGATGGGTTTAACGGCGCCGCCGCGCAGTCGGGGGCGAGCATTGAGCAGACCATCGAAGTCGAGGAGGGCAAGGAGCAGGAGCTCGAGCTCGGCTTGACGCTGAACGGCAGCGTTGTCATGGGCGCGAAGCTCGCAAAGCACAGTTGTTTGGCGGCCTGTGCTTTGGTGCCAACGCCGGCTTTACTACGGGTAACTCCTCGAGTGAATCGACCGAATACGGCGGCACCGTCGACAACCTGCCCGAGGCCGCGCAGGGCAAGTACGGTTTTGTGTGGCGTCTGGGCGTCAACGCGGTGGATGTCGACAAGTTCGAGGCAGACTCGGGCGACAAGCTTGGCACCAAGGACACCGACCAGTTCTGGATCGTGGGCTATGACGTTAAGGACGTCGAGATGCCCGACGCGCCGGCCGTGACGGGCTTTACGGCAAACGCCGTCGATTCGACCAGCGTTACGTTTAGCTGGGACGATGTACTCGCAAACAAGAGTGGCTTTAGCTACGGCGTGGGCATGCTGCAGAGCAATGCGGCGGATGCGGTCGTCAATAGCTGGAAGATTGCCGACAACACGCAGGCCTCGCTCAAGTGGGATGGGCTGCAGCCCAATACGGAGTATCGATTTGCCATCGCCGCCGTTAAGAATGGATCTACGACCGAAACAGGTATTCGCTCGGCAATCATCACGGTCAAGACCATGCCCGATGGCATGACGATGACCGTGAGCGGACCTGCGGCGGATGCTGCGGAGGGGTCGGATCTTGGATACGACTCTTCGGTTGAGCGCGCGGCGGGAAGCCACCTGACGCTCTCGGCGATTGGCCATGTGAAGCAACTCGGTGCCGACGATAGCGAAACAGGGCTGGCACCGACCTATATGTGGTACCGCAAGGGCCGCGGCGAGACAGAGTTTAAGCTCGTGGGTGCCGATGGCAACCTCGCGGCTGGAACGGCCTCAAAGCTCGAGATTGACCTGACCGCAGACGATGACGGTGCGCAGTATTACTGCCACGTGGGATACAACGACGTGGGCCTCGACACCGGCACGACGCTCGTGAATATCGAGGCCGAGGAGACGGCGCCCACAACGGTGAACGCCACCCCGATCCGCACGCGCCGCCTGTTCTCACAGGCAAGTGCGGGCGCCAAGAAGTTCCTGGACCATACGCTGGTAAACACCGCCGGCCCAACCGATTCCGAAGGCTCAAAGGACCTCGAGACTCCTGAGACCCCGACGAACCCGGACAAGCCCAAGTCCGACAACGGAGCTAAGACCGACACCAAGGTCAAGACTACGACCACAGCGAAGAACCTCGCAAACACCGGCGACCAAACATTCGCCCTAGTCGCCACCGCAGCAGCAGCGGGAGCAACGCTCGTAGTGATAGCCCTCATCATGCTGATCAAGCGCCGCAAGACCCACTAGTAGCCAGTCGAACTTATCGACAACCCAAAAACCCGGGTAGCCAAAAAACAGGCCACCCGGGTTTTCTGTTGAGTGGAGACTCCGCAAGCGGAAACTGCATCCCACAATTAGCGCCCGGAACGGGACACATTTTCCGTCAAGCCATCATCCGGAAAATCCATCCCAGTTTGAGCGCCCAGACCGGGACGCACTTTCCCAAAGGGTCCTCAACGGGAAACTGCGTCCCATAATTAGGCCGAGAAATGGGATGAACTTTCCCAATGAGAGCCAACCGGAAACCATGTCCCAGAATCAGCCCCCAAAGTGGGACGCACTTTCCCAACGAACCTCAACCGGAAAATACATCCCGGAATCCAGCTGAATAGTGGGACACACTTTCCCAATCGGGTCCCAAGCGGAAACTGCATCCCATTCCAGACAAGAATTCCGGGACACACTTTCCGCAAACAAAGAAGGCCACATAACGTGGCCTTCAACTTATATATGTTCGGCGATACACCCAAGACAAGCCACGCCCCAACATCAGGGCGTCTGTCCGGGCGGAGGCATATAAGGTTCATCGCGAGTTCCGCACGCAAAGGAGGCCACTTAATGTGGCCTCCGTCTTGCGCAGGACTGTCCGAGCAGGGAACCTTATATGCCTCCGCCCGGACAGACGTTTCAGTTATGAGTGACCCGCTACTTGATCTTGGTTGTTCCCGGCGCCAGGTTGGGGTCGGTTTCGTTGGCCTCGGTCTGGAAGTGCTCGGTGTACACGTTCTTGCCGTCGCGGAACATCTCGTAGTACTGCATCTTGGCGTAATCCTCGCGCGCCTTGGTTGCGGCAGCGGCAGCGGCGTCGTCACCGGTGACGTTGGAGGAGAGCGCCCAGCGCAGGCTGGCGTCCTCGTAGCCCACGGAGTTGATAGCGGGCAGCGACTCGCGCAGCGTCATGTGCGCCTTCTGATAGTCGGTCAGCGGTGCGCCGATCAGCTGCATCAGCTGCGTGGACAGGTAGTTGGTGGACAGGTCGTCGACCTCGCTTGTCTGGTCGCAGCCGGCAACGTCGTAGTTGGCCCAGATGATGTAATCGGTCTGCCACAGGCGCTCCTGATGCGTGGCGTCGTCCTCGCCGGTAAACCACTTATCGTTGAACTTGGACGGGAAGAACGGCTGGTGGTCGCCCCAGAACACCACGACCACCTTACGGTCGAGCTTGCTCAGGGCGTTTAGGAAGTAGCGAAGCGCCTGGTCGGACTGCTCGATGCACGAGACATACTCGTCGACATCGGAGAGCGTGCCGTCCTCGACGGTCTTGGTGTCCAGGTCGGTCGTGTCGATGTTCAGATGCATCTGCTTGTCGACCGGAAGCAGGCCCGTGTCGTAGCCCGAGTGGTTCTGCATGGTCACGTCGAAGATAAACTGAGGATCGGCGTTCTGGTCGAGCAGCTCAAGAATCTTGTCGTAGGTCGCCTGGTCGGTCACCATGCCGCGCAGGGTATCGGCGCCCTGGAAGTCGTTGATGGACAGGAACTGGTCAAAGCCAAAGTCCTTGTAGACGTTCTCGCGGTTCCAGTTGGTCGCGTGGTTGGGGTGCATGGCCGTGGTGGAATAGCCGAGCGATTTGAACTGCTCTGCCAGGTTCCCGGTCGTTTCCATGTTGTAGATGGTGTAGGGGTACACGCCCGAGCCCAGGTTGGCCATGGAGTTGCCGGTCATAAACTCAAACTCGGTATTGGCCGTGCCGCCGCCGTAGGCGCTCACGTAGAGCTTGCCGCGGCTGAGGCAGTTGGACAGGCTCTTAAAGTACTGCGGGCCTTCGTAGCCGGCGCGCATGTTCTGGTAGATCGAAAGATCCGAGAAGGTCTCGTTCATGATGGCGATGACCGTGGGCTTCTCGCTATCGAACTGTTCCTTTGCGGCGGCGCGCTCGTCGCTCTTGGCCGCGTCGGACTTGTCGTAGGCCTTGGCGTACTTTTTGAGCGTGGCCTTGGCGTCGTCGACGGAGTAGTCGGCGGGTTTTGGCGGCTTGATGGACTGCGCCGCGCTAATGAAAGCGGGCAGGTAGCCCTCGCGCCAGTAGCTCTCGAGCGGGCGCCAGGTGTAGACGGTGATGCCGAGGGTGTTGTAGTAGTCGATGAGCGTGACGTGCGCGGTCACGCCGCCCAGGCACAGCACGGCGACGAGCAGGTTGGTGAGCAGCATGCGCTTGGCGTTGGCGGCGCCCTTCTGACGGTGCGGTGCCACCAGGCCGGCGTACTCGCATAGCAGCATGGCGATGGCGGTAAAGCCCATGGACAGCACGCAGAACAGCGAGATGGAGAAGGTGTAGCCGGTGCCGGCGACCGCGGCGGCGGTGGAGATGGCCGAAAGGTCGCCCGGCTGGATGGGCATGGATTTAAACGTGATGACGAAGAACTCGGCAATGCCCAGGACAAAGAGGGCAAAGGCCAAGACCGCGGGGGCTGCGCCGTGGCGCTGGAACAGGAAGAACAGGCCGACCATGAGCGTGGTGATGATGGCCCATTCGAGCAGGATGCACAGGGGGTAGACCCAGGTAAAGTCGTGGTTGGACGAGACCTCCATGCCCAGCAGCGCAAAGACGCCGGCGAGCAGCAGGCACAGGACGGCGGCGACGAGCGGTTTGCCCACAAAGGCGCCGCGCAGGCGGGCGAGCTTGCCGGTGGGGGCGGGGGCGTTGGGCCCGGCGAACGCAAAGACGCGCGGGGCGATGCGGTCGCGGGCGATGCTGGCCCAAGCGCAGCCGGTGAGGATGGCGTTGGTCAGGATGAGCATCACAAAGGCGAGCGGCTCGTTTTGCGCGACAAGGCCAATAGCGCCCCAGACGGTCAAAAAGAGCTGGAACAGGCCGAAGGCGACGCTCCAGGCGAAGGCGCCCTTGGCAACGGTGCCCGACTGAGCGCGAATGGCCTTGGCTTCGCGCAAAACAAGGTAGACGGTCGCCGCAAGACCGACGAGCGAGATGGCGGCAGCGAACATGCTGAGACTCCTCACAAACTTAAAACCTACGAAAGCGGGGGTTTACCCGATTGTTACCTAAATATGCGCTGCATTTGCGGGCTGCGCACAACAACCAGCCATATTAACGCGCATGTGCGGCGGTGTGGCGCAATGTAGTGGTGACCTGCGCGATAATGGACGGGAATTACACGGAAACGTAAAGGCTTCTTAAAGAATTGGCGAGGATAGAGCTATGGGCGATCAGGTTTGTATGACGGGTGCCGAGTGCTGCGACGGAGCTGCGGGCGTGGATGCGAACGGTTATCCGGTCGAGACCACGGGCAATGCGGTGCTGGACACGTTGGAGCACCGTTCCTCCACGCGTGCCTTCGCGCGTGATGACGACGATCGTCCCGTGGCGGTGACCGACGAGCAGCGGGCGGCGATTCTGCATGCGGCGAGCCGTGCGCCGTCGGCAGGCGCCATGATGATGTATTCCATCGTAAGCATTCGCGAGCAGGCTACGCTGGACCGCCTCGCCGACCTGTGCGATCACCAGCCCATGATCGCCAAGGCGCCCTGGGCACTAATATTTGTGGTCGATTATGCCAAGTGGATCGATCTGTTTGAGCACGTGGACTGCTTTGAGCCCGAGTTTGTCGAGCGTACGGGCAAGGCGCCCCGCCGCGCGCCGGGTTTGGGCGACTTTGCCATCGCGGCCCAGGACGCCGTGATCGCTGCGCAAAACGCCGTGGTTGCCGCCGAGGCCCTGGGGCTGGGGAGCTGCTACATCGGCGATATCGTCGAGAATGCCGAGGAAGTTGCCGAGCTGCTGGACTTGCCGCCCTATACCATGCCGCTGTCGATGCTCATCATCGGCACGCCCCGTAAGGAGCGTCCGGCCATTGCGCATCCCGTGGTGAACCTGGTGCACGAGGAGCGCTACTGCCGCGCCGATGCCGCGACCATGGACGCGCAGGTGGCCGAGATGGACGCGATGTTCCGTCCGCATGCCCGCGAGGTGGGCGAGCGCGTGGTGGATATCTACACCCGCAAACACACTAGTCTCTTTATGGCCGAGATGAGCCGCTCCATGGAGTGGTGGTTCAAAAACTGGCTCGGAAAATGACAGATGAGGCAAAGGGACAGTCCCTTTGTCGCATTCCATATCGCCGTAGTGGCCTAAAGGCCGTATAAATGTTTATCTAGCTGGGAAAACGGTGCCGTGCAAGCGCAGGTCGATTACCTATAATCCCTTCGAACATTAAAGTTGGGAGGAAACCGGCTTATGGAACAAAAGGCCAAGGAGGCAGCCTCGCACGCTGCGATTCCTGTGAGCATCTCGGCGATGCTCGTCACGCTGGGTGTGGTGTACGGCGATATCGGCACCAGCCCTATGTATGTAACCAAGGCGCTCGTTGCCGGCAACGGCGGCATCGGAAGCGTGACGGAGGAGTTCGTGCTCGGCGCGCTCTCCCTTGTCGTGTGGACGGTCACGCTGCTGACCACCATCAAGTATGTGCTCATCTCGCTGCGCGCCGATAACCATGGTGAGGGCGGCATCTTTGCCCTGTACAGCCTGGTCAAGCGCTGTGGCAAGTGGCTTATCATCCCCGCCATGCTGGGTGGCGCCGCGCTGCTCGCCGACGGCATCCTGACGCCGGCCGTTACCGTTACCACGGCCATCGAGGGCCTGCGCACCATCCCGGCGGTCCATGCCGTGCTGGGCGATGACCAGGGCCGCGTCGTCGCCATTACGCTCGCCATCATCATCGTGCTCTTCTTGGTGCAACGTATCGGTACGGCCAAGATCGGTCACGCCTTTGGCCCCATCATGACGCTGTGGTTCCTGTTCCTGGGCGGCACAGGTCTGTTCTTTGTCTTCCAGCACCCCGCCGTGCTGCTGTGCCTCAACCCGGTGCGCGGCATCGCCTTTTTGCTGAGCCCCAACAACCACGCGGGCATCATGATTCTGGGCAGCTGCTTCCTCGCCACCACCGGTGCCGAGGCGCTCTACTCCGACATGGGCCACGTCGGCCGCGGCAACATCTACGCTACCTGGCCGTTCGTTAAGTGCTGCCTGCTGCTTTCCTATATGGGCCAGGGCGCTTGGCTTATGAACAACGCTGCCAACCCCGAGCTCATGGGCATTGCCGACCTCAACCCGTTCTACCAGATGCTCGCCCCGGGCCTGCGCCCGTTTGCCGTCGGCCTTTCCACCGTCGCGGCCATCATTGCCTCGCAGGCGCTCATCACCGGCGCATTCTCGCTGGTGTCCGAGGCCAGCCGTCTGGATCTCATGCCGCACATGCAGGTCTTCTACCCTGCCGAGACCAAGGGCCAGCTCTACATCCCCATGGTCAACAACGTCATGCTTGTCGGCTGCGTCATCGTGGTACTGCTGTTCCAGAACTCGGCGCATATGGAAGCCGCCTACGGCCTTGCCATTACGCTGACAATGATGTGCACCACGCTGCTGCTCTTCTTCTACCTGCACGAGGAGCGCAAGCTCAAGGTTGCTCCGTGGATCTTCGCAGCCTTCTTCCTTTTGCTCGAAGGCTTCTTCTTCGTGAGCTCGCTCACCAAGTTCTTCCACGGCGGCTACTTCACCATCCTCATGGCTGCACTCATCATGGGCATCATGGTGTGCTGGTACAACGGCACGGCTGTTGAGCAGCGCCAGTTTACGCTGCTGCCGCTGCGCAGCTACCTGCCGCAGCTCAAGCGCCTGCGCGACGACGACCGTTACGAGCGCATGAGTGACAACGTCGTGTACCTGACCAAGGACACCCATACCGACTACATCGACCGCGATATCGTCTATTCGATCTTGGACAAGCATCCCAAGCGTGCCCGCGCCTGGTGGTTTGTGAATGTCGAGACCATGGACGAACCGCATACCTTTGCCTATTCGGTCGAGACGTTCGGCACCGACTACGTGTTCCGTGTGCATCTGTACCTGGGCTACAAGATCAACCAGCGCGTCAATGCCTACCTGCGTCAGGTTGTTCAGGACCTGGCTGCCACCGGCGAGCTGCCGCCGCAGACGCATGACTACTCGGTCTACAAGGATCCGGGTAACATCGGCACGTTCAAGTTCGTCCTGATTCGTAAGCTTCTGGCGCCTGAAAGCGATGTGGAGCCGAGCGAGCGTACGGCCATCACGCTCAAGTACATCATTCGCCGCGCCGCCGGCACGCCCGCGCGTTGGTACGGCCTGGAGAACTCCAACGTGAGCTTTGAGTACGTGCCGCTGTTCACCAAGTTCAAGGCCGTGAACAAGATGCAGCGCCTGGCTCCCAACGAGCGGCCGTAGTCGACGCTCGAGGTTTGTCTGCGAACGGGCGGGCTTGTGTTGACGGGGATTGAGTCTTGGGAGGAAACCATGGATGCAAAGGTGCTTGACGGTTGCGATCTTGCGACCGAGCTGGTGCGTGAGGTACGCGCCGATGCTGCCGAAGATCGGTTCTTTACGAATCGGGCCAACATGGACATGGCCGACCGCGTGATTTCGATCGTGGTGACGGTGCTTGTCGCGGCGTGCGTGTGCGCACTGCTCGCGCACGTGCTGTTTGTCTAACGTCCGCAGGTTGCAAAGGCTTTACACTTGGAACCACCACAAGGGGAAACCACCACAAAGGTGCCTGTGAACTGCGCCCCGAAACTTGGACTGAATAAATAGCGACTACGCCGCAAGGGCCTGGTTCCGGAACTCCTCCGGCGTCAGGCCCTTCAATCTTACCTGCCTGCGCCGCGCGTTCCAATGGGC
>NZ_JBBNKO010000024.1:0-14261 GCF_040092945.1 Collinsella sp. CLA-AP-H1
GATCTCAATCCTGGTCTAACAGAGCCAAAAGAAAAGGGCCGCGCACCCAGATGGATACGCGGCCCTTTAGCCATGAATGCGAGTGTTTGCTCGGCGAGCTATTTACTCAGCAGCCTCGGTGGTCTCGGCCTCGGCAGCGGCTTCCTCGACGGGAGCCTCTGCGGGAGCCTCGGCAGCCTGCTTGGCAGCCTCCTCGGCGAACTTAGCGGCACGCTTAGCCTTCTCGGCAGCCTTAGCCTCAGCGGCGGCCTTGCGAGCGGCCTCGGCCTCAGCAGCCTTGGCGGCCTTGGCGGCCTTGGCCTCCTCAGCCTTCTTGAGCTGGGCGGCAGCGGCGCCACCGAACTTGTCGGCGAAGCGCTGGACGCGTCCACCGGTGTCGACGAACTTCTGCTGGCCGGTGTAGAACGGGTGGCACTCGTTGCAAAGCTCGACCTTCATCTCGGACAC
This sequence comes from Collinsella sp. CLA-AP-H1, assembly GCF_040092945.1. Classification (NCBI taxonomy): domain Bacteria; kingdom Bacillati; phylum Actinomycetota; class Coriobacteriia; order Coriobacteriales; family Coriobacteriaceae; genus Collinsella; species Collinsella sp. CLA-AP-H1. The sequence continues at coordinate 448 of NZ_JBBNKO010000024.1, forward strand.
GGTAGCGTGCGTCTTGAAGGTGTTGCCGCAGGAGCACGTCACCGTGCACTCGACATACTGGGGATGGATACCCTGCTTCATGGTAGGACTCCTTATTGGTCAGGCGCTGGTTACCGATCAGCGCATAAGGCGTCTTGGTTTCCGACCAAGACAACAAACTCGGCTATGGTACCACGGCGCCGCGTGTCCCACAAAAGGTTCACGGTCTTTTCGGAACGACACGAATCTGACCCATCGAAACACATCTCCACCGTTCCTTCAACTGGGAAAATGCCGTCCCCGGGGCCTGAGAAGGGCCCCGGGGACGTTCGACTGACTGCGGGAACGGCCTTTCCGCTCAATGTGTTCGGCTGAGATCGGAAATCAACCAAACTGAACTAGGTTCAGTTGACATGGTTAAAAACGAGGGGCGACGCTTTTGCGTCACCCCTCGTCCCGGCCGGTTGCTTTAGTTGTACACACGGTAGTTACACTTGAACTGGGTTATGTGTCCATAGTTGGAGCGGTACCAACCCGACGTATAGCTGATTGCCTCTGCGCCTAGATAGTCGTAGCCCTTGTTGTAGCGAAGCTGACGGTAGGTCGTGTCGTACTCTGCTACGTAAAACGTGTCTCCAGAGAAGGCTTTGTACCGGTCCTTAACCGTCGAAGCCATGTACGCGGGTTCGACATCGCCTTTCTCCCCGTTGAGCGCATAGACGGGTGCCGCGATTCCGCATAAAGCCGTTGCCACGAGGATGGCGTAGACAGCCATGCGCGACGCATTGGACTTCAGCTGTTCAAATAGTTTCATGTCATTCACCTCCCTCGTATGTATCGAGGTATTCCTGCTTGAGCGTCTGCGAGGACGACTTGATCTTTTCCACGAGCGTGCCGGCCTCGATGAAGTAGAACGAGTCGGTGAGGTCTGCCAGGTCGTCGAGCAGATGGCTTGAGATGAGCACGCTTCGTCCCCGCGCCACCTCGCTGCGCATCGCGTCGCAGGAGGTTTTCCGCTTTCCCGGATCGAGGCCGTTCAGCGGTTCATCGAGGATGAGGTACGGGCAATCGGTCGATATCGCCATGGCAAGCTTTACCTGCTGCTTCATTCCTGTCGAGAGTTTACGGGTCGGCTTGTCGAGATATGGGGAGATTCCGAGGGAGTCGCAGAGCGAGTCGATGTCGGCGGCCGATTTCCACGCCTCCCTAACGAAAGAGAGGTGCTCGCGGGCCGATAGCGTGGGGTAGAGATCCGCGCCGCCCGAAGAGCTCAGGTAGACGAGTTCTGCAAATTCGGCTGATCGACGTTGGTAGATTCCGTCTGCCAACAGGCTTCCCGAGCGGATGCGGGTGGGAAATTGGCCCGACAGCGCTTCAAGAAGGGTGGTTTTCCCCGAGCCGTTGGGAGCGACGAGCCCCGCCGCCGTTCCCGGGCCCAAGGAAAGCGATCCGATCGAAAGTATCGTCGTGCTCCCGTATCCCACGCTCACGTCCAGGAGCTCGAGCCCATGGTGCTTTTTAGCGGGTCCAGCCTGTTTGGGCGAACGCGTCACAACGGCGCCGACCGCGAAAAGGACCGCGACGTATACCAGGGCCACGGCAAGCATCGATGCGCCGCCCGAACCGGAGCCAATGAATTCTGTCGGGAAGCATCCTACGTAACCCGTTGCCTCGATAGGCGAGAACACGGCCAGCGGCAGGAGCTCGAGCGCGGCATTATGCCCCAGTGCCGAATCGGACAGTAACGGGAATGCCGGGGCCGCGACAAGCAGCGCGGAGGTAAGGGGGCCCACGAAGACGCGCCTCGTTGCGGTCGATAGGACGGCGGAGCAAACGGATATCAAGGTTCCGCCCGCGAGCAGCGCGAGAAGTATGGTCGTGAAGACGTTTCCCGCGGTCGTGGTAGTGAGCGCGCCGTCATGGAAGAAGGCGATCGGGTACCCGATCTGCCCGAAGCCGTTTAGGGCCAAGGCGTAAATGCCCCCGGGTGCGAGGCCGGCGAGGAGCATCGCGGTCCCCGCGGCGATTATCGAAAACACGGTTTGGATAAGGCGCCGGAATTTGGGCACGGGCGCCTTTGCCGCCAGGGTCCCGGGCCTTGTGGCGCCGAGCACGAGTATCGACGAGAGAAGGAAGGGGATGAAGGGAAGGAAGGACGGCGCCTGGGCAATGGCGTAGGGCAGGAAGGAGAGGAACGGCAGGTCGTTTGCGGAGGCCGGGATATCCGCGATGCCGGAGCTGCTCAGGGCACGGCAATATGCGAGCTCTGCGTCATTGGTCTCCTGGTCCCCCACGATGGACCCGGATTGGAAGCCCTCGTCCATGAGCGCGTAGTAGCTCTCGGCAGAGTCGAGAAAGGCGGCGTCGGTTTGAGCGGCGAGGGCGGCGTTCGCGTATCTTGCAAGCTCAGCGTCATCTTGCTGCTCTGGCGATAGGTCTGTGCCGCTGGCCTGGGGCGCGCGCGTATTGAATGCGTCGACAAAGCCCTGCATGCCCTGCTTCATAAAGAAGGGGCCGTAGATGGGTGAATTGAACGCAATGGGGACGGAGAAGGCTGCAGCGAGAACGAGCGTACAAATCCATACGGCCTTGTCTCTTAGGATTAGTTTGAGAAGAAGTCGACAGTACATTTGGAAGCACCTACGTTCCTCAAAGAACTGTTAGATTAAAAGTAACAGACCGGATGAAGATACGTGCGACGGGGGCGAGGCGAATGGCTGAGCGGTATCGATACGCGGGTTCAACGGTATCACATTGGCCACATAGATTTTTAACTTGCATTTCTACCCGCCCTTTTCGTAGAGTCGCCGATACGTGCTTAGCGCACCCTCGGCGCGTCCGGCAGGCTTTGCGAAATGGGATCCAGGAGACTTCGGCGCAGCATCATCTTGCGGAATGCTTCTAATGAGCCTCCCATCCTTCAAAAACAGAATCTCATCGCACAGCCTATCGACCGAATCCAAGATGTGGGATGACATGATGATGCACGTACCAGAATCGGCCAGCTTCCTGAGAATCTCGGAATGCAAGTCCACCCTGCTGGGGTCGAGCGCGTTCATGGGCTCATCTAATAGAAGGTACCGCGCGCCCGTCGCATACGCAATCGCCAGGGTAAGCTGCTGCTTCATGCCCTGGCTCAGAGTGCGGATCCTCATCTTCGCGAACTCACCTATCTGCGTTTGTTCCACTATCTCTTCGATATCGCGAGCATGCGGCCACATATCGCAAACCATCTTGAGGTGATCTTCCGCACGCAATCCGGGATACAGCAGCGTCCCCTCACCAGGTGCATAGAAGATCATAGAACGGACCTCTCTCGCACCCGTACCCTGCACCTCATCCAGAACGATGCTCCCGTCCACGCGAGGACCCGGCAAACCTGCCATCGCACGCAGCAACGTCGTCTTTCCATGCCCGTTCGGAGCGACGAGACCGTAGACCGTACCCGGGGCAAACTCAGCGTTCACCGAATCTACGAGCATCTTCTTTCCATAAGAGATCGTCAGCGTTTGAAGGTCAATCATCGAGATCATCCCCTTTCGATCTTTGGAACACTCAGGCGCACCATCAACGGAGATACGGCGCCCAAGACCACCAGCAGAGCGCCCGATGCGCCGACGACCTCTCCAAAAGGCATCGCGTTCGTCCCTCGCCCAAGGAACCCAATCGTCCCCACCTGGGAAGCGGAATCAAACGAGGCGAATGGAGCCAGCAGCGCGACGCCCATGCCCACGCTTTCAACATGAGCGCTCAACGAACCCAACACCAAGAGAACCGCGCAAACCATTCCGGTGACAACGGGGTTGCGGCTAATCGCTGCTGTCAACGCAGCGACGACGGAAATCACGCCGTATGCCATGACCAGCAACGGAATACTGCACAACACCGCCTCCCCCACCGTGGACGTTGTCGAAGCTCCCGCCCGAATGAGAGCGACGGGATACTCCGATCCACCCGCACCGTTCTTAATCACGGACACAACGACAGCGGGAACCATCGACACCAAAAGCAGCACCAAGCCAAGCAGGAGAGCCAGCGCAACAGCCGTCAGAAAACGCACATGCGCTGTTGCGGGGATCTGGAGAACCAGAAGGGAACGACACTGCAGGTGGGTGCACGCGAGCGATGCGACAACCACGGGCAACAGCAAAAATAAGGAGGGAAGCGCTGCCTGGAGATACGAAAGGAGGATTAATGGGGGCATCTTCGTACTTAACTCGTAAACCTTGGGGTCCGGCAAGCTCGCGATCGACTCAAGCAGAAGGGCGCGCGCCTCCGCACGAGAAGGAGTCTCCGGCTCGATTCCGATCGATTGCAGGAGAGTCGCATCTGCCGCGCCCAGCTCACCTCGAGCGCGCTCGTACGTCGCAAGGCTTCGAAACCCCTCCGCAGGCATAGGCGCGTACACGAAACCCGAAAGAGCATCCCGCATGTCTTCCAGGGCCGCTTTGCCCTCGACGTCCATATTCGCAGCGTTCTGCTCTAGATACCGATCTATTGAACGGAGCTCCCCATCCCTATACCGAACAGCGGAAACGTTATCAGCGTCAGGAAACATCTCGACCAGAGCCGGGGCCAGCATCGTCGTCGACATTGCAATCGCGCATACGGCGAGGGTAGGAGAACGCAGGAGCAGTTTCCCCATCGTTCTTACGTATGCAACGGCGGAGGCACAAGCGCTCGAACGAGTTGCCGTTCTCGATGCAGTGAAGGAACCTCTCTCAAGACAAATCGGGGATATCGGGCACGCGCAGCCGCTCTTTCCAGCAACGCAAAGCAGGCTAATTGCCAGCACCTCGATCCCGATTGCGCATACGAGGGCAATCGCGCCACGCTCGAAGCAAAGTCCAGGCAGATTCACTATCTGCGTTGTCGGGTACGGGCTATAGACGCCGACGGTCAACTCAGTGTTCGCATACGTAAGGGGATTCAACAGGGCGAACTCACGTAAAGCGATGGATCTTCCGTAATACCCGGGAACCATCGTCACCCCCATCAGGGCACATACGAACACGATTCCAAGCGTAGGGTTATTGGCAATCTTCACGGCAAGGTGAACGACAAGCGAGATGAACGCTGCCACCAAGAATTGCAAGATGGCCGTCTGCGCGAACACCAGCCAAGCCGGTTTGATAACCGGAGTCGCATATTGAATGTAGCCTATCGGATAGAACGGCGAGCCCGGGCCATTCTTCACAAGCGCGGCGATTATCCCTGGAAGATTGATGGCGAGGACGGCAAGCATTGCAAAAACACTCGCCCATACGCTCGATGCAACAAGTCTACCCAGCTCGCCCATCGGTGCCTGGATGATGAGCTTTTCACGTTTGTTAAGACGCGCGGCAAGGAACGAGACGGCAACGGCCGTTGCGACCCATAGCAAGTACTCCTTCGATCCGTCATAATAGGTGTACTCTCCATCCGATATCTGCAGAAACGGAAGTAGGGGAGAGAGCGGTGCCAAGATAAGACGTCCCGCGGCAAGAGGGTACAGAAGCGCGGGCATGCTCGATGAAGAGGTATAGACACCGTCCTCCCCCGCATTCACAAGCGCATCCGCATAGGATGCTGACAATTCCTGCTCAACACGGGTTATTCCCGACTCGAGGTATTCGACCCGTCCGTCGATGCCAGCCGCGCTCCTGAAGACGGGCAGAGCACAAAGAACCATCAACGCAACAACGACAACACAGAGCGACCTGGAGGAGAGAAGCGACCTAAAGATCGCCTTCGAGATTTTGAGCATATTCATCGCCAACCTTAACCTCATCCAGTCGGAACAGAGGGGCCGAACAAAATGCTCGGCCCTTATTACTTGCCGGCAAAGTCAATTTAACATAAACTGTTAAAAAGTAACCTGAGTTTTTTAAATTCTTCGGAGGTTATTATGAGTTCCGACAATCGCACTCCCCGGCTTCATTCCTTCCGCATCGCATGTGCGATAGCCTCTGCGACCCTTTGCGCCACCGCCATCGCACAAGTGGCGTTCTCCTTAAAGCCAGCAATCGAAGTGCTCGACAACCCTGTAATTGCAGACTCCCCCGCGTATCCAGCCCTTGCGATCTCGACATTGGTCCCTGCCGTCATCGGTATCGCTACGACCATCCTCAGCGCCGTTCTCGTGTGGACGATCAAGAGCGGAGACCCCTTCAAGAAAGGGTCTGCGACATGCTTGAAGGTGCTCGGCATTCTCTTCGTTGTTCAAGCTGCCACCAGCCTCTACGCCGGCTCACTCAAAACCTCCGTTTCGATGTTTGGCGGCGAGGGGGCCGTCGGCGCCCAAGAGATCGCTTCATCATTCGATTGGACCTCTCTGGTTCTCGGCATCGTCCTGTTCATGCTTTCCCAGCTCTTCTTGTACGCCCGAGAGCTGCACCTCGACTCCGACGAGATTGCGTAAGGAAACGCCATGCCCGTAATTGTTCGCCTCGACAAGATCATGGCCGAGCGAAAGATTTCCTCGAACGAACTTGCCGAAAGGATTGGAACCACGCCCGTGAACCTGTCCCGTATTAAAAAAGGGCATATTCGCGGCATTCGCTTCAACACACTCGAGCAGCTATGCCTCGCCCTTCGTTGCCAACCCGGAGACCTTCTCGAAGTCATGAGCGAAGAGGATGCCCGAAAGGAGTTCGGACTCGATTGGTCCGCCGAGGATTAGAGGGCGGTCGTACTCGCCCTGCACACGGGGATGCGAATCGGCGAGGTCTGCGGCCTTCGGTGGTGCGATGTGGATTTCGAGACGGGCCTGATCTCGATCAGACACTCGGTGGCGTACGCGAAGGGAATGGGTTCGTTCATCAAGGACACCAAGACCCATGACGCCAGGGGTATCCCCATCGACCCGGTCGGCCTACTCCCCTTCCTGAAGGAGACCCACGAGATCGACTGCGGAAAGCTGCGCTTGCGCGGCCTTACCGGGACGGTCGAGATCGGGGACTGCTACATCCTGTCGGAGCCGGGCGCGACCTTCGCGACGACAAGCTATATCCGCAGGGCGTTCAAGACGTTCTCGGAGACCAACGGCCTCATGGGCACCAACGACGAGCTGATCACGTTCCACGGCCTTCGCCACACGTTCGCAACGCAGTGGATCCGCCAAGGCGGCGATATCAAGGCGCTCCAATCGATCCTCGGCCACAAGGACGCCATGGCGACGCTCAACGTCTACGCCGACATCGAGCCCATCTCCAAAATCCATAACATGCTGCGCGCCACGCCGTGCCTTTGGCGCGGGCACCTCGGGCCGAGGGTCGATCCGGGTCCCATGTTCCAACAGAGGATCCAGGAGTCCATCGAGACGCTCCAGGCGTTCGGCTACGGCATCACCGAGCCGGACGACCGAAATATCGCCATACGCGACGTGAAGACGAACAGTTGGCTCTAGCTCACCGAGTACGCGGCAGTGCTGGGCCCATCCCAACTGAGGTCACGGTGGTCCGATAGGGGCGCCGCCCGCGGCATGCGCCGCGGAGCGGTATCCCCTACCGAAGGGCGGAGATGCCCTCCGCTTCCAGTTCGGAATCAGCCGTCGGAGGCGTTCGGCTGACTGCGGGAACGGCCTGTCCGCTCAATGTGTTCGGCTGAGATCGGAAATCAACCCAACACGAGCCGGACACGCGCCAGACGGCTCTTCCCCGTACGGCCTTCCCCCTTACGCTCATGTTGCAGGCATGTAACGCCGCAGCGAGCGCGCCTTTTTTGCGCCAGACAGGTACAATGATGAACACTGTACCGTAGCGGAGCGCCCCGCGCGCGCCGCAATCACGCGAAAGGGTTTCCCATGGCCGAGATCTCGTCCTCCCGTATCGTCATCACCGTCCTTGGCAAGAACCGCCCCGGCATCGTCGCCGGCGTCACCCGTGTCCTGGGCGAGGCCAACGTCGACATCCGCGACATCACGCAGTCCATTATCGAGGACATCTTCACCATGACCATGCTGGCCGATACCGCCGAGTCCAAGCTCGACTTCGCCGAGCTGCAGAAGGCCCTGGCCGAGGCCGGCGAGCTTTCGGGCGTCAACGTGTCCATCCAGCGCGAGGACGTCTTTAACTTTATGTACCGCCTGTAGCGAACAAGCCGCTGGGGATAGCCTGACGCGCGCATGCCCATGCAAGCCACCCCGATGCGGCCCGGAGAGGAGCGCGCATGGCCTACGACGCCAAGAAAATCTATTACCGCTTCGATGACCACTTGAGCCGACTGGTTCTGGATTACGAAGCAAGCCGCCAGATTTCGTCTGAGAGCGAAAGCCTCTACCACGGCCTGCCGACCGACCCTTATGACGAGGGCTTGTTCGAAGAGCACAATGTCAAGCGCGGCCTGCGCAATGCCGACGGCTCGGGCGTGGTCGCGGGCCTCACTCGTATCTCGGATGTGCACGGCTACAACAAGGTCGACGGAAAGGTCGTGCCCGATCAGGGCAAGCTCACGCTTCGCGGCTACAGCATCGAGGATCTGGTCAACAATGCCCAGGCCGAGAATCGCTACGGCTACGAAGAAGTCGCCTATCTGCTTATCACGGGCTCGCTGCCCAACAAGGAAGAGCTCGACGGCTTTTGCGAGCGCCTGGGCGCCTTTAGACATCTGAGCGACGAGTACGTTAAAGAGTTCCCTATGACCACGGTGTCGTCGAGCATCATGAACGTGCTCCAGCGCGCCGTACTGCTGCTCTACGCCTTCGATGCCGAACCAGACGTAATCACGCCCGAGCACGAAATCGACGTCGCCATTTCCATGCTCGCACGTCTCCCGCGCATTGCCGCCTTCGCACACATGGCCTCGGTCGCCAAGCTTCGCGGCTCCGAGGTTCACGTGCCGCACCCCACGCCCGGTCTCTCCACCGCCGAGACCATCCTACAGGTCCTGCGCGGCGGCATGGCATTCACCCGCGATGAGGCGATGCTGCTCGACGTTATGCTCATGCTGCATGCCGAGCACGGCGGCGGTAACAACTCCACCTTCGCTTGCCGCGTGCTGTCATCTTCGGCCACCGACCCGTATTCCGCCTACGCCGCGGCTATCGGCTCGCTCAAGGGCCCGCGCCACGGCGGTGCCAATGCCAAGGTCGTGTCTATGCATGAGGACATCCGCGCGCATGTCTCCAACTGGGAGGACGAGGACGAGGTCGCGGCCTACCTGGGCAAGATCCTCGACAAGCAGGCCTTCGACGGCACGGGCCTCATCTACGGCATGGGCCACGCCGTCTATACGCTCAGCGACCCGCGCGCCGAGGTCTGCCGCCGTTACGCGCGCTCGCTGGCAGCCAAGAAGGACTTGGGCGAAGAGTTCGCACTCATCGAGCGCATCGAACGCCTGGCACCCCAGGTCATGCGCGACCACGGCATGACCAAGCCCATCTGCGCCAACATCGACCTGTACACGGGCTTTATCTACAAGATGCTCGGCGTGCCCGAGACGCTCTTTACGCCGCTATTCGCCGTCGCCCGCATGGCCGGCTGGTCGGCACACCGCATGGAAGAGCTCTTCTGCGCGCACCGTATCATCCGCCCCGCCTATCGTCCGGTGATCGAGCCGCTGGAGTACAAGCCGCTCGCCGACCGCTAGGACGCGGACCGTTATAGAACTCGAGCGTGGCCAGGGAATCACCGCCCTCGGCCACGCTTTTTATGCCAGCAGAAAGGGCTGCATCAAATGATTGTGTTTTCCGATATGGATGGAACGCTGTTGACGAGCGATAAGCAGATGAGCGATGCCACCTGGGCGATGCTCGACGAGCTCGCACGTCGTGGCATCGAGTTTGTTCCCTGCACGGGACGTCCACTGTCGGGCATCTTTGAGCCCATTCTCGCCCATCCCGCCGTGCACTACGCGGTCTGTGCCAACGGCGCCAGCGTCTGGCAGCTCGACGAGGATACGCCCACCGACGCCTCGCGCGCCACGTGCATCTTGAGCCGACCGCTCGATTGCGGCATTGCCCATCGCATCCGCCGCATCGCCGCCGGCCACGATGTGACCTTCGATATCTTCGCGGACGGGCAGTGCTTCCTCCCCCGCTCGCTCTACACGCGCCTGGATGAGTTCTGCGGCGGCGACCCCCACATCGCAGCTTCGCTCAAGCGCACACGAACACCGATCGACATGGATATCGACAGCAAGATCGACGAGGTCGAGACGCTCGAACGCATCGCCATGTACTGGCACGACCCGGCCGATCGCGACGCCATCGCAGCAGAGCTCGACACGCTCGGAGGCATTGAGGTCACGCGTTCGTACGCCATGAATATCGAGGTCATGGGTGAGGGCGCCACCAAGGGGACGGCCCTTACGTGGCTGTGTGAGCATCTGGGCGAGCGTCTCGCCGACGCCTGGGCGTTCGGCGACAACATCAACGACATCCCCATGCTGCAGGCAGCGGGCCATGGCATGGCCATGATCAACGCCGAGCCCGAAGATCGCGAGGCCGCCGACGCCATTACCGAATACGACAACGACCACGACGGCGTCGCCAGCACCCTCATGGCCGCCCTCGCCTAGTCATTGGGGACGTTCTTAAACGACTAGTCGTTGGGGACACTCTTCGCAAAAAGCTGCAAGGATTGTCCCCCACTGTCGGCAGAAAAGGAACGTCCCCATCTGCCGGATTAGGAGAGACTCTCCAGCACGCGACGGAGCTCATGCTGAACGGCGTGGTCGCGGTTGCAGCCTACGACGCGATCGGCCACCGCTTTAAGCGCGGGGCGCGCGTTTTCCATCGCGCAGCCCGTGCCGACAAAGCGAATGATCTCGTAGTCGTTCATCGAGTCGCCAAACGCCATGACCTCGTCGCGACCAATGCCGTAATGCTCCACGAGCTGCGCGATACCCGAGGCCTTCGACACACCAGGCTGCATGGCATCGATCCACGCGTTGCCCGAAGGCGCAAAAGTAAAGAGCTGACCAAGTTCGCGCTGTAGCACGTACGCACTGTCCATAACCGCACTGTCGTCGCAAAAGATACTCGCTTTGATGATATTTACGCTGGGATCGGGCAGCTCCCAAATGCGCTCGGCATTGGGAAGGTCCTTATCGACCTCACGCACGAACTTGCACTCGTCATCGAGCAGGAAGGACTTGGTTCGGTCAAAGAGCGCAAGATGCAGATTGGGAAACGTCCTGACGGCTTGGGCGAGCCTTCGAATCGCCAGGTGGGAATACACCTCACGGTCTACCATCTTACCGTCGGCGTAGACCTGGGCGCCGTTAGCGGCGACAAAGTCCATCTTGTCGCGAACGGGCGCAAAGAACTCGCACAGGCGATCGTAGCGACGACCTGACGATGCAGCGAAATGCACACCATGCTCGTGTAGCGCCAGAATCAGTTCGTAGGTCTCGGGAGGCACCTGGCCGTTTTCGTCAAGCAGTGTGCCGTCCATATCGGATGCAATCAGTTTAAACATAGAAAAGCTCCCTTCGGGCTTGTTGGAATCGAACGCGTATCCGATTCCAACGTACCCAAAGGGAGCTCAAATAAGACTCCGCGGGCGTAAACGTTACAAGGACCTGGCAAATAGCTCACACATGCCAGAGGCCCTACGGTCGCGGCGTCAGGCAGCCCGCCAAAGAGCGTCCCCAATGACTAGTCGTTTAAGAACGTCCCCGATGACTAGTCGGCGTAGGTGAAGGTTGTAACGTCGAACATGCCCTCGGGGCGGATGCGGAGCGTCGGGATGACCGGCAGGGGCAGGAAGATGATGCCCATGATGGGGTCGAGCGGCGGCTCAATACCCATGGCGCGCGCCTTGACCATAAAGTCGTCGTGCTGCGCGGCAACGTCCTCGGCCGTGCCCTCGCTCATAAGGCCACCGAGCGCCAGAGGAATACGAGCCACGACCTCGCCGTTGCGCACCAGTACGTGACCGCCCTGGTCCACGGCCTCAACGGCAGTCATCATATCGGCAGCGTTGTCGCCCACCACGCACACGTTGTGCGAGTCGTGGCCGATCGTGGAGGCAATGGCACCGCCCGTGATGGTGAAACCGCGCACCCAGCCGCGACCGATATGCTTGCCGACCAGGCCCATGCCGGCGGGACCGTCGCCATCGGCGCCCTCGGCCTGCAGCGACACGCCGCGGCCATGGCGCTCGATAAGCATAATGCGACGCAAGTCCTCGGCGCTCTCGGGACGGACCATGCCCGTGATAGCCATGCCCGGGATCACATCGATAACCGCCTCGCCCGGCTTAAAGGCATAGTCGAACACGTCGAGCGATAGCTTCGGCAGCTTAACGGAAGCACGCAGCTCATCGGCAAGCGCTGCGACCTCGGCCGTCTCGGGTGCGATCTCGCCCACAAAGGTGCCATCCTGCGCCACCAGAGCACCGGCGGCATATACGCGATGCGGGGCCGTGGCAAAGGTCAGGTCATCGAGCACCAGCAGGTCGGCGCGCTTGCCCGGAGCGATCGCGCCGCGGAGCTCGTGCGGGTCGCGGCAGCCGTGGTCCAGGCCAAATGCCTCAGCCGTGGAAAGGGACGCCATAGAGATGGCGACCACGGGGTCGATACCGGCCTCGATAGCCACGCGGCAGGCATTGTCGATCATGCCGGTCGAAAGAGCATCGGAGGGAGCGCGATCGTCGGTCGCAAAGCAGCAGCGGCGGGCGCGGGCAGGATTCTCCAGCAGCATCGGGGACAAATTGGCCAGGTCGTGGCTGCACGTGCCCTCACGCAGCATCACATACATGCCGCGGGATAGCTTGTCGAGTGCCTCCTCGGGAATCGTCGACTCGTGGTCGGCGATAATGCCCGCTGCGGCATAGGCATTGAGGTCCTTACCGGCAACGAGCGGCGCGTGGCCGTCAACCTGTTTGGACGGCGTCTGGTTGGCAGCATCGATGCGAGCACAGGTCTCGGGGTCGGCCATAAAGACGCCCGGCAAGTTCATCATTTCGCCCAGACCAAAGACATCGCCCGGATGCTCGGCAAAAAACGCCTGCATATCGGCAGCCGAAATAACGGCACCGGCCTGCTCGTCGGGCAGCGCGGGCACGCACGAAGGCATCATGTACTTGATGGAGATGGGTGCGCGGCGGCCGTCCTCGATCATAAAGCGCAAGCCGTCGAGCCCCGCCACGTTGGCGATCTCGTGGCTGTCGGCAATGGCGGTGGTGGTACCGCGCGTCGCCGCCATGCGCGCATACTCGGCGGGACGGATGTTCGAGGACTCAATGTGCAGATGTCCGTCGATAAAGCCGGGGGCGAGATAGCGGCCCTGGCAGTCAATGACCTCGGTCGCCTCGTAGGTGCCGGCGGCATCGTCGCGACCATCGTAGAGCACGCCGACGATTACACCGTCCTTGACGGCAACGCTACCGGGCGCCACACGCTGGCCATACACGTCGACAATCTGCGCATTGATAAACAGCGTGTCGACGGGCACGCGGCCCTCGGCGGCCTCGATCACAGACCTCATGACCTCAACGGACATACATACTCCTTTAACCGTAGAAAAAAGCTGCGGAGCGGACAGACCTTCACCGCAGCAAACCAATAGCCATTGTATGCCCAAACGATGGGTCAACAATACGCCTCTCCGCTTAACGGCACACGCCACTTGGTGCAATGGTGACAGACTACTTTTCGCCAATGACAAGAAGTGTCCCAAAGTGCCGGCAGAGACGATATGAGCAGGACATAAAAACATTGAGAGCCCCTGCTGCATGAAAGACCGCGGATCAGGCCGACAATGGTGAGTGTCTAATCCAACCGCGGCGGCCACGCCGCATTCATGGAAGGGGCTCCCATGCTCGATACTACCACCTTCGTCGGCCTCGACGTCCACGCCCGCTCGATAAAGGCAGTCTCCCTCGACGTCATGACCGGGGAGGTGCGCTGCG
>NZ_JBBNKO010000025.1:0-13450 GCF_040092945.1 Collinsella sp. CLA-AP-H1
CTCCCAACCTCGTTGCGGCGCGGCTGCGCCTATGGCACTTCAACATCATTGTCGCAGCCCCGACCCGCGGTCACGAGCGGGGGCTCCTATCTTTTTAGTGCCCTCGGATTGGGTCATAGTGTCTGACGTTGGGGGTACCTGTGGGGTTACCGCTGTTGTTGCGAAGCTTTCTGGTTCAGTAAGCTGCTCCGATAACACGTTTGCTTGCTGAGCTTGTGGGCTTCGTTTTGGCGGGACCCAGTATTCTGCAGCTTTTCAATTGACGGCTCGCGTTTCTGTGAGGGGGCGCGGGCCGGTTTTCTATCAGCCCTATTGACTTGGCGGGCTGTCATAAGAAAGGGAAGGCTCCTATGGAGTTTGTTCTTGATAACGGCTCTGTCCGCATTGCGTTGAGCACGGCTGGCGGATCGTTCACTTCTATTGCGGCCAACGGCCGTGAGTACCTGTGGCAGGGTGACCCGGCGGTCTGGTCGGGCCAGGCACCCATTTGTTTCCCGATCTGCGGCGGCCTTCGCGACGGTCACGCAATGACCATGGGCGGCCGCGAGATTAAGCTCGCCCGTCATGGCTTTGCTCGCAAACAGGAGTGGAAGCTCGAGGAGCAGGGCGACAACATGGTCGCGCTGAGCCTAAGCTCTGCCGACCATGCCGAGTTGCTCGAGCAGTACCCGTATCCGTTTAAGATCGTTGCTCGTTACATGATCGATGCGGAAAAGGTGGCTGTGTCGTACGAGGTGACCAATGAGGGCACCGAGGACATGCCGTTCTTTGTGGGCGGTCACCCTGGCTTTAAGTGCCCGCTTGACGAGGGCGAGTCCTATGACGACTACGAGCTCCGTTTTGAGCAGCGCGAGGCCGCCGAGCTCTGTACTGCCGTTCCCTCGACGGGCCTGATTGATGTTGAGCATCGCAGCAAGAACCCGATGGTTGGCCATGACCTGCCGCTGACGCACGAACTCTTTGACTTCGCAGAGACCATCTTTGACGTGCTTGAGAGCCGCGTGGTTACGCTGACCAAGAAAACCGAGGACAAGGGCGTGCGACTAACGTTCCCCGATATGCCGTACCTGATTGTGTGGAGCAAGCCCGAGGGTGACTTTGTGGCCGTGGAACCGTGGGGCGGCCTGTCCACCTGCTCCGACGAGGACGATATTCTGGAGCACAAGCGCGGCTGCCTGGTGGCCAAGCCGGGGGAGACCGTTACTCGCGGCTTTGAGATCGAGATCCTTTAACGAGCTATCGTATGTTTGGGGCCGCGCGTGTCGTGCCCCGGAAACAGGAGTTCAATATGATTCTGACCGTTACCATGAACCCGTCGATTGATACGCGCTATCAGCTCGACAAGTTGATCATCGACGACGTGAACCGCGTGACGCCCGAAAAGACCGCTGGCGGTAAGGGCCTCAACGTGAGCCGCGTGTTGCTGCAGCTGGGCGACGACGTGCTCGCGACCGGTCTGCTCGGCGGCCACATGGGTGCCTATATGGCCGAGCTCATGGATGCTGACGGCGTCAAGAACGAATTTGTGCCCATTGCCGGTGAGACGCGCATCTGCCTGAATATCCTGCATGAGGGCAATCAGACCGAGCTGCTGGAGAGCGGCCCGCAGATCGCCCCGGCCGAGCTCGAGGCCTTTACGGCCAAGTTTGCCGAGCTTGCAGCGAAGGCGGACGTCGTGACGCTTTCGGGCTCGCTGCCGCGTGGCGTCGATGCCGGCTACTATGCCGACCTCGTCAAGATCGCCGAGGAGGCGGGCGCCAAGGTGCTGCTCGACACCTCGGGTGCATCGCTGGAGGCCGCGCTGGAGTCCGACGCTAAGCCTGAGCTCGTAAAGCCCAACCTGACCGAGACTAACGGCCTGCTGGGTACGTCCTTTACGACCGATGATGTCGATGCCCTGCGCGAGGCGCTCGCCGCCGATGACCGTTTTGCCGGTATCCCCTGGGTTGTCGTTTCGATGGGCGCTGCCGGTTCGGTTGGCTTCCATGAGGGTCGCGCGTTCCGCGCCAAGACGCCCGCGATTGCGGCTGTGAACGCAACGGGTTCCGGCGACTCGACCATCGCCGGCTTTGCACATGCCATTGCTGCTGGCGCCGACGACGTCACGGTGCTCAAGACCGCCAATACCTGCGGCAAACTCAACGCTATGGATCCCAAGACCGGTCACCTGGTCATGGACCGCTGGGACGAGATCTACAACAACGTTGAAGTAACGGAGCTTTAGGGTTACGCGGTTTTACCAAACCGCGTAACGGCTCGACGCTGCGCGGGCCGCATTTGGACAATCTGACGTTCAACTTCAAGGGCGCGATCAGAAGGTCAGCGCCCTTTCGTTTCACGTCACCTTGTCTCAAATGCGGCCCGCTCGCTGCCGTTGCCAAAACATCGGCGTTGCCTTGCTTCGGGAATGCGGCAGATAGAGACGTTCCTTTTTTGCCGGCAGTTTGGGACACTCCTTACGGGGCACCCCCTCCACAGCGCCTATGCCAGCTTGTCGATTTGCCCAATCTCCCAGAGCGGAATATTGACGAGCGTGCCTTCGTCTCTATATGCCGCTAACGATGTTCTCACGCAGCGCTCGAGCTTGAACTTCTCGCAGGCAATCCTCAGGCTCTTTGCTTTGAGATTCTCTGCCGCCTTGACCTCGAGCGGAAGCACGGTCCCCGCATGGTCGACGGCAAAGTCAGTCTCTGCATTGCCGGAGGAGGATGACCAATACGCGGGAGTATTGCCTTGGAGCAAAAGCTCCTGTGCGACGTATTGCTCGGTCAGCGAGCCTTTGAACTCCGTAAAAACAGCGGGCCCGTTCAGAACAATGGCTGGCGTGAGGCCGGAGAGTGCTCCGAGGATGCCGGTGTCGATGCAGAACAGCTTGAAGCCCGAGAGATCCTCGTAGCTTGTGAGCGGTGCTCTTAGGGCGGAAACACGCGGTACCTTATGAACGATTCCATAGTCCATGAGCCACTGGAGGCTTTCCTCAAAATCGCGTGCGCGCGCCCCGGGACGAAGCGCGCCGTAGACGAACTTCTTGTTTTCCTTTGCGAGCTGGCCGGGAAGGGATTTCCAAACCAGCCTCATGCGCTCGACGATGCGGGCTGGCGCATGCTTGCCAAAATCGGATTCATAAGCTTCGATGATTTGCTGCTGAAGCCTGCGGGCCTCGATGAAATCGTGGGAGGCGGCGAAAGCGGAGACAACTTCTGGCATGCCACCGACAACGAGGTATTCCTTGAGCAGGCGCTCGAGCTTTTCGGAAACATTCGCCAGCAGGTCCATGTCTGCGGCAAGGATGGCATCTGCGAGCGGATCGCCATCGACGGCACGAACGAACTCGACAAACCCCATGGGGCGCATGGTAAGCTGGTCGATCTTGCCGACGGGGAACGACTCGTTTTCGCGTCGGAGCGCGAGCCCCATATAGGAGCCGGCTGCCATGATATGGTATTCCGGCGCCAGCTCGTTGAAGTATTTGAGCGAGGTGATGCCACGCGGTGCCTCTTGGATTTCGTCGAAGATGATGAGCGTGTCTGTCGGCGTTATGGTCTGGCCGCGCAGGAGCTCTATCTGGGAGATGATGCGTTTGGGGTCAAGGCTTCCGTCGAACAGCGAACGTGCGCCCGGTTCGAGCATAAAGTCAAAACGGATGACGTTTTGATACTGCTGGCCTGCGAATTCGTTGAGAAGCCAGGTTTTTCCCGTCTGGCGGGCCCCCTTAAGCAGGAGGGGCTTGCGGTTTGCCCTAGATTTCCAAGCGATGAGTTCGTCCATTAGCTGTCGCTGCATACTGCCCCCTAACGATCATGGTTAGTATAAGACCGTCTTGGTCTTTCCATCGAAAAATGTGGGAGTAAACCACGTTTTTCCATCGAATAATGTGGGAGGTAACCACGTTTTTCCATCGAATAATGTGGGGTTTAGGTCGGCACCTGGGGCGCTCCTTCTCTGCCGGCAGTTTGGAACACTCCTTGTTTTGGTGCAAATTAGCTACCCTTGCATCAGAAAACGGCGCCCGCCGGCGATGTTTCCGGCGGGCGCCGTTGTCGTGTAGGTGGCTATGTCGTGGGGGCTGCCGTTGAGCGTCCGGGTCTGTGCTCTACAGCGAGTCGATAAAGCGCTGCTGGGCGGCGCGGCCGGCTTCGTCCCACTTAAAGACGCCGGCGTTGTCGAGCACGTGGCCAAACACCACGCCGACCTCCTCGTGCAGGATATCGATGGCGTTATCCGCTGTAAGCTCGTCGGCGCGGCGAGCAAAGACGTCCTCGGCCCACGCGGCATGGCTGCGACAAAGATCATCGCCCTCGAGCGCACCGGCAAGATCGTAGCTGGCATCGACCTTGGCTGCCAGCAGATGCTCACGGACAGCGCCAAGCTCGGGAACCAGGCGCGGCGGCAGAATGGCCAGGCCCATGACCTCGATCAGGCCGATGTTCTCCTTCTTAATGTGGTGGTACTCGGCATGCGGGTGGAAAACGCCTAGCGGGTGCTCGTCGGTCGTGATATTGCAGCGAAGCGCCAGGTAGGCCTCGTAGATTTCGCCGCCGGCATTTCCGCGAGAGTCGACGCGGCGGATGACGGGCGTCACGGTGTTGTGCGCCACGCCGTCGGCTGTGTGCGCGATGACGCCCACAGACTCATCGGTCCACTCGCGCCAGGCGAGGATAATCTTTTCGGTGGCGTCGAGCAGCTGGGCGCGGTCGTGCGAGCGCAGTCGCAGCACCGAGAGCGGCCACTGCAGCACGGTACCGCTAACCTGATCAAATCCGGGCACGCTAAACTGCGAGATCTCGGCGGCGTGCATCATGGGGAACTCGTGCGCGCCGCCCTGGAAGTGGTCGTGCGACAGAATCGAGCCGCCCACGATGGGCAGGTCGGCGTTGGAGCCAATAAAGTAGTGCGGGAACAGGTCGACAAAGTCGAGCAGGCAGGTCAGACCCTTGCGGTCCACGTGCATCGGGCGATGCTCGGAGCTCATGGCAATGCAGTGCTCGTTAAAGTACGCGTACGGGCTGTACTGGAAGCCCCAGCGCTCGCCGTCGAGCTGGATGGGAATAACGCGCAGGTTCTGACGGGCGGGATGAGCGCCGCCGTCGGCTGCGGCGGAGCGTCCGGGGTAGCCCTCGTTCTCGATGCAGAGCTGACAGGCGGGATACTTCTCGCCCGTGTTTTTGGCGGCACCGGCTGCGGCAATATCGCGCGGGTCCTTTTCGGGCTTTGACAGGTTGATAGTGATCTCCAGGTCACCCCAGTTGGTGGGGGTGTTCCATTTGATATTGCGCGCGATGGCGGCGCGGCGCACGTAGCCGGCGTCGCAGCACAGACCGTAGAACCAGTCGGTCGCGGCGCGGGGCTCGTTGACGCCCATGCGGCCGTCGAACTCCTCGTTTACAACCGAAGGCCTCGGCATCAGCGCGCCCATGATGCGCATGGCGATGCGGTCGCGGCCCGACGCCGTGTCCTCGGCGGCGCCGTTGGCAACGGCGGCCTCAGCAAGCGCGGCGAGCGTGCCCTCCAGGTCAAAGTCGGGCAGGGTATCGGGGTGCAAGAGCGAGAGTTTCTCAACTTGGAGTGCCCAAGTCATGTCGAGTGCGGGGCCCGTGGCGCCGATGCACTCCAAAATGGTGTTGTATGCCCAGATGCGATCGTCCTGGCCGATCATCGATCGGTGGATAGCGTACTCGATCAGGTTCTGCGCGGCCTCGCGCACGTCGGTCATTACAGCCATGCCGCGTAAGCCCCCTTGTCAGAAATCGCGTAGTGGCGGGCAGAGCCCTCGCCCAGCCAGCCGTTCATCTTGGCAATGAAGGTGTCGACCAGATCGAGCGGCACGAAGGCCTGGATGGTACCGCCAAAGCCGCCGCCGTGAATACGAACGGCGCCACGGCCGTCGAGCACATGCTCGGCAAGAGCAAGTGCGTACATG
The DNA here is from genome assembly GCF_040092945.1 of Collinsella sp. CLA-AP-H1. NCBI lineage: Bacteria > Bacillati > Actinomycetota > Coriobacteriia > Coriobacteriales > Coriobacteriaceae > Collinsella > Collinsella sp. CLA-AP-H1. The sequence goes on from NZ_JBBNKO010000025.1 coordinate 5,921, forward strand.
GAAGGCTGCTCGGCACCCAGTTTGGCAACAACATTCTGCAGGTACATGGCGGAGCTGGCGCCGGACTCGCGCGTCAGGACTAGGAACTGGTCAATGTCGCCGGCGTTCAGAGCTGCCCAGCGCTTGTCGACCAGACCGTTCTCGTACCAGTAGTGAACGGCGCGCAGGCAGGCACGGTCGCCCAGCTTGGCGCGCAGCTCGGGGAGCTTGGCGTCAAAATCGGCAACATCGACCTCGCACAGGCGTGCCTTGCCAAACTCGGCGGCGACGTCTTGCATCTCGCGCGGAACGGCAGCGTAATCGTCGGTGGCGGCCACGTGGTCGGCACCAACCTTAACGAGCACGAGCGCATAGCCGTGATCCTCAAAGTTGAGTTCGAGCTTCTGGGTTTTAGGCTGAGCCTGGTCCTCAAAGTCCATGTAGGCGAGGCCGCCCAGGCACACAGCGGCCTGGTCCATCAGACCGCAGGGCTTGCCGTAATAGTTGTTCTCGGTGCGCTGGCTCATCTGGGCGAGCGCGACGGGCTCGATGGCGGGTGCTCCCCAGAGCGTCTCCATGGCGCGACCGTATGCCGCCTCGACAGCAGCGGAGCTGGAAAGGCCGCCGCCCGAGGGGACAGAGCAGGTGAAGGCGAAGTCGAAGCCCTGGGGCTCAACGCCCAGAGCAGCGATTTCGTGGGCCATGCCGCGGACGAGGCTCGCGGACGTGCCCTTCTCGGACTCCTGAACGTCTAGCGTGTCGAGCGCGATTTCAAACGTGGGATAGCCCTCGTCGGCTACGCGAACCTTGTTGGAATCGGTTGCCACGGCGATGCCGTCAACGGCGACATCGAGCGAGCCGGCGATAACGTGGCCACCCTCGTGGTCAGTGTGGTTGCCGCTGATCTCGGAGCGGCCGGGCGCGTGCACGTAGAGCACCTGGCGGTCGCCGATGGGGCCAAACTCCTCTTCGAACAGCTTGGTGAGCGTGGCGAATGTCTTTTCGTCGGGGGTGGTCATGGGAGTCCTTTCCTTGGCGCGCCCGGGTGGGTTTTGCGTCGTTATGAGTACGTTAACAACTTGTAGCGGTATGAATCAAGTGTTCACGATACCGCACGTTACGGGCTATGTTAACGTACTCATAACACATCGCTTGTCACTTTTTGAGAATCTGGTAATCGGTAGAAATACAGCCGTGAACGGTACTGCCGTATGGACTTATAAAGCAGAAGAGATGCGGATTGAAAAAGTAGAGTACGTTAACATGCGTCCGACGATAGCGGGCCTCGGCGCGGGGTGTATTTCTGCCCGGGCCGGCATGCACGCTATTCAGATCTCGCAACGGTGAAGGTGATCCTGTGGCAAGGCGCCCGTCCAACGATACAGGTACGCGTCCGGTCTCCATGGCTGACGTCGCCCGCGCTGCCGGCGTTTCGCAGCAGACGGTTTCGCGCGTCGCCAACGGCTTGCCCAACGTTAACGAGCAGACGCGCCAGCGCGTGCAGGCTGCTATGCAAGAGCTCGGCTTTCGTCCGAGTTACGCCGGTCGCTCGCTGCGCGACGGCCGTTACCATTCGGTCGGCCTATGCATCAACGATGTCACCAAGTTTGGCAACCTCTCAATGATCGACGGCATCGCCAGCGCTGCTCGCGAGCATAATTGCGCCATCACGCTGGTCGAGATGTCCAAGACTGAGGAATTCTCGCTTGCCGAGGCCACGCGTCGTATGGCCGCATTGCCGGTGGACGGCATCATCATCGGCATGAGCCGCATGGCGCCCGATTTTGAGACGTTTGATCCACTGCCGGGCATTGGAACGGTCATCGTTACCATGTACGCGCATCCGCGCGTGACTACGGTCGATTCCGACCATTACGGCTGCTCGCTCTTGCTTATGAATCACCTGTTTAAGCTGGGGCACGGGCAGATTCGCTATATTGGCGGCCCGTCGTTCTCGGTCGACGAGCAATTTCGTCGAGCCGGTTGGCAGGATGCGCTCGAGCGTAAACACATCGAGCCGGCAGAGCCGCTCGAGGGCGACTGGTCTGCCAACAGCGGCTACGAGGCCGGCAGGTACCTGGCCGAGCACGATTGCACCATGACGGCGATTTACGCGGCAAACGACCAGATGGCAAATGGCGCGATTGCAGCGCTGCGCGATAGCGGCCTGCGCGTGCCCGAGGACGTGAGCGTGGTGGGTGTCGACGATTCGCTCGATGATTTTGTCGCGCATAACGAGCTCACGACCGTTCGATTCGATTTGCATCAGCGCGGACGCGAGGTATTCGAGCATGCGGTTCCCGAGGCGGGTACGGCGGGCAAAACCGTTGCCATTCGTATTCCCGGCCAGCTCATTATTCGACATAGCACGGCGATACCACGCTCATAGTTTGCGCAGGTAAACGGCGATTTATCGTATTTCAATAACAATCGGTAAGGATGCCGGCAGATAACAGTTGGAATGCTGCCGAGTGCTATGATAGACGGGTTATTTTGTCTATCTAGGAGGCTTTGCCTGATGGAGATCACCAAGGATATCCGCTACGTTGGCGTCGACGATCACGACATTGACCTGTTCGAGGGCCAGTACGATGTGTCCGAGAATGGTATGGCATACAACAGCTACGTTATCTTGGGCGAGAAGATCGCTGTCGCCGATTCGGTCGACGGTGGTTTTGTCGACGAGTGGCTCGGCAACCTCGAGGCCGCGCTCGATGGACGTACGCCCGACTACCTGGTTATCCATCACATGGAGCCCGATCACTCTGCTGGCATCGCCGCCTTTATGGAGCGCTACCCCCAGGCACAGATTGTGGCCAGCATGGGTGCCTTCCGCATGATGGTCAACTACTTTGGCACCGACTACCCCGAGCGCAAGATGGTCGTCAAAGAGGGCGACGTGCTCGATCTGGGCGGTCACAGCCTAACGTTTGTCGGCGCTCCCAACGTTCACTGGCCCGAGGTGATTTTCTCCTACGAGTCTACCGACAAGGTGCTCTTTAGTGCCGACGGCTTTGGCAAGTTCGGCGCCAACGACATCGAGGACCCGGAAGGCTGGGCTTGCGAAGCGCGCCGCTACTACTTTGGCATCGTCGGTAAGTTCGGCAAATTCGTGCAGACCGTGCTCAAGAAGGCCGCCGATCTGGATATCCAGATCATCTGTCCGCTCCATGGTCCTGTTCTTACCGAGAATCTGGGCTATTACCTCGACACCTACAACACCTGGTCGAGCTATCAGCCCGAGGACGAGGGCGTCACGATTGCCTATGCGAGCGTGTACGGCCATCTGAAGGCCGCCGTTGAGGAGCTTGCATCTGCGCTCGAGGCCCGCGGCCAGAAGGTTTCCGTCTTTGACTTGGCTCGCGACGACATGGCCGAGGCCGTTGAGGATGCGTTCCGCTATGACCGTCTGGTGCTCGCCTCCATCACCTATCAGGGCGAGATCTTCCCGTTCATGAGCACCTTTATCCACACGCTTGCCGAGCACGCCTATCAGAACCGTACGGTGGCGCTCGTTGAGGCCGGCTCCTGGGCGCCCACCGCTGCCAAGGTTATGACCAAGGAGCTCGAGGGCATGAAGGACATCACCCTGGCGCAGAACAAGGTGACCGTGCTGGGCTCGCTCAACGACGCCTCGCGCGCTCAGATCGAGGTTCTCGCCGACGAGCTGTCCAAGTAGCGACACTTTCACTTTTGACGCTCAAACCACCACAAAGGGGACAGGCACCTTTGTGGTGGTTTTTGTTTTTAGATGCGGGCGATGACGAGGGCTGGACGTGCGCTGTCAGTGGCTTCGGCGATTGATGTGGCGACGGCATCGTCGGGATCACGGTCCATCACGATGGTGTCAACGTCGGCAAGCTCGGCAAAACGGTACATGCCGCGTCCGTTGACCTTACTGGCGTCCATGAGGGCGACGCTTTGATGGGCCGCGGCGATCATAGCCGTTTTAGTCTCGGCCATCTGGGGAAAGTCGGTCGTAAAGCCGCAGCTGGGGACAAAAGCGCCAGGGCACATGACGGCAAGATCGGCATGGACCATTTGGAGCGCTTGCATAGTGAGCGGTCCGTACAAATAACGATGGCCTTTGCGCAACGCCCCGCCCAGCATGACGACATCGACCGAGGGCATGCTCTCGTCGATGTAATCGGCAATGGTAATGTCTGCTGTGATGACGGTGATACCGTCGCGTTGATCGAGGAGCCGGACGAACTCGAGCGCCGTGGTGCCCGAGTCGACGAGCAGCGTGTCGCCGTCATTGACGAGCTCGATGGCGCTTTGCGCGATGGCCTGCTTGGCGGCGACGTTGACATTGATGCGGCGATCCTGCGTGGAGACGGTCAGACGTTTGTGGAGTGATACGGCACCGCCGTGCGTGCGGCGCAGCTTGCCTGCTTCGGCGAGCGCGTCCAGGTCGGCGCGGGCGGTGACGGAGGACACGCCAAAGGTCTGGGCGATTTCTGCTACCTGCACCGAGGCATTATGATCGAGCATTTCCATAATGGCGGTACGGCGTTCGTCGGCGAAAGCTCGGGTTGTTGCGTGGGCCATATCTGCTCCATCATCGTCTGAAATTTGCAGGAATTGTGTTGACTCTATTTTCGTTCATTTTCTTTTTGAGTAAGAAAACACCTTTCGATTACTTATCTTTTCTATAAAAGAAAGACGCTGAACGCCCAAAATTCAATATCGAACATGTTCACTCGGCTCAAATTTCTTCCGTTTGCTTTTCAAAAATGACTGTATTGACCTGCATGGGCTCAATATCTCGCACGTGCAAAGCTGCTGAATTTCATACAATGAGCGCAGCAAAACGCAAGGTAAAATGCCTTGTGAACAACTACGCCCGATGTCCAGATGCGGGCGAGGGAGAGGAGCAAACGCTCATGGCACTTGTTACCACCGAAAAGATGCTCAAGGACGCTCAGGCCGGCCACTACGCTGTTGGCGCTTTCAACGTCGAGAACCTCGAGTTTGTTATGGCCGTTCTGGCCGCTGCCGAGGAGACCAAGTCCCCCGTCATCATGCAGACCACCCCGGGCACCATCAAGACCGCTGGTCTGGACTACTTCTACGGCATGGTCAAGGCTGCCGCCGAGCGCGCTTCCGTGCCCGTCGCTCTGCACCTCGATCACGGCGATGGCTATGACCGCTGCATGCAGGCTTTCCGCACGGGCTACACCTCTGTCATGATCGACGGCTCGCACGAGTCCTTCGAGGACAACATCGCCCTGACCAAGTCCGTCGCCGACGCTGGCCGCGCCATGGGCGTGCCCGTCGAGGCCGAGCTCGGCAAGGTTGGCGGCAAGGAGGACGACGGTCCCGCGGTTGAGGGCGAGAGCCCCTACACCGATCCGGCCGAGGCCAAGGAGTTCGTCGAGCGCACCGGCTGCACCTCTCTCGCTATTGGCGTTGGCACCAGCCACGGTGTGTACACGAGCGATCCGCACATCGAGCAGTCCGTGGTCAAGGCCATCCGCGACGCCGTCGACGTGCCGCTGGTTCTGCACGGCACTTCCGGTGTGCCCGATGAGCAGGTCGCCGAGGCCGTGAAGAACGGCATCTGCAAGGTTAACTACGCCACCGAGCTGCGTCAGGCTTACACCAAGGGCTTCATGGCCTACATGGCCGAGAACCCCGCCTGCTTCGATCCTAAGAAGCCGGCCAAGGAGGGTATGCGTGAGATCACCGAGCTGGTTAAGATCCGCATGACCAACCTTAACTCTGTGGGCAAGGCAGAGTAACAGCAAGGGTACTCCGACTCGCTACATATCCCGGGGAGGGACGAGGGCTTAGTTCCCCAATCGTCCTCGGGCATGCAAAAAGCCTCGCTGCACACTTCGTGCGGCGAGGCTTTTTGCCCCCTGCGGAAAGATTGGGGAACTAAGCCCTCGTCCCTCCCAAGGTGACCTGCTCGAGATCGTCGCCCTTGTGGCGTTAGGGCGGAAATGGGTGGGGCGTTAGGGCTTCTTTGCTGATGGGGGATTAGTATGCCCGGGCTTGGTTGGGGAAGGTTTTGTCTAGGGATGCTTGGAGCTTTTCGAAGGATGCTCGTAAGTTGAGGCTCTGATCGGCTGAGCGCTTGGTTTTTGTGGTGGGGGAGTCGAGGAGACCGTTTCTCTGTGTCGGGGGGAAGGAGAAAAGGTTTGCATATTTTAGGGATGGCTGCTGTGCTGCGTCATTGGAAGAATGCATGCTTATGCGGCCTCCTCGATGTCCACCAATAGATTGCGCTCGGGGTATGCTGCTAGGTCCCGTGCGTTGGCAGTATTATGCCGCGGCTGCTGCAAAGAAGCGCTAAAGAAAGGCTTAACCTGGTTTGGTGTTACGATGAAGCTGCAGGTCAGAGGTATCGAATAACACTTTTGAAAGGTTTTGGGCTTAAGGGCTTTCTAAGGTTTGTGGCGCGGATGTGGCTCGCCTGTGTGGGGCGTGTGGATGGCTCGTTCCTAGCGCTGCGGCTCTGCGGCGCGCACCTGCTCGATGACCTTTTCCATGGTGGCGTCGATGCGGTCTTTTTTGAGTTCGCATTCCCAGATGGTTATGGGTGTCCAGCCCATTTGAGTGAGCGCTGCCACCGCGGCGCGATCGCGCTCGACGTTGCGACGGAACTTTGCCTCCCAAAACTCAACGTTGCGCTTAGGCTGGCTCGGGTTGCACTTGGGGCAGCGGTGCCAAAAGCAACCGTTGACGAAGATGGCGATCTTGCGGCCGGGAAAGGCGATGTCGGGCTTGCCAGGAACCTTCCATTCCAAGCGATAACCCGTAAGGCCCGCTGCGCGCAAGCGCTGGCGAACGAGCAGCTCGGGCTTGGTGTTTGCACGCTTGTTGCCCTTCATGGACTTTTTTATAGCGGCGCGACGGCGCACGAGTTCGCGCTCGTCAGCGGAGAGGTCCGAGGTATCGATGCCGTCGAGCAGACCTGGTTTGGGACGCTTTTTGCTGCGGCGCTTAGGTGCGCGCTTGGGCCTGGAAGCGGGCTCGTCGTTCGTGGTGGCCTCGGCGTCGTTGGCAGTGCCGTTGGCCTCAAGCCGATCTTCCTTCAACTCAATCAGAGCATCGATAAGCCCTTTGTCGGCGGGCATCCACTCAACCGTGGCAAGCGAGGTGCGCGGAATCCAGCGGATATCGAGCTGCCGGTCGTGTTTCTGGGGCTCGCCGGACTCATCGGCCAGCGAGCAGTAATAGCACTCCATGGAGAGATGAAAATCGGGGTAGTCATACTCAACGGTATAGAAATCGCGCAGGTTGGTGACTTTTACCTGCAGCTCTTCCATAAGCTCGCGGCGCACGGCATCCTCAGGCGTCTCACCGCGCATGAGCTTGCCACCGGGGAACTCCCAAAGTCCTTGCATGTCGCCATAGCCGCGCTGCACGGCCAGCAGCTCGTCGGACCCATCCTTGCGAATGATCCCAGCAGCAACATGAACGGTCTTCAACAGGAGTCCTTTCTCAACGGCGACAATCGACGGGGTAACTAATTTGGGACGTGTCTATTTTGACTACCTTTGCGATGATTTTTCTGGGACGGGATTAAAAAAGGCTCTGTTA
>NZ_JBBNKO010000026.1:0-9100 GCF_040092945.1 Collinsella sp. CLA-AP-H1
TGCTCGCGCGCGGGGTCCACGGCAACAAGGCGAACGTGGCCACGGCGCGCGAGCTCGCCTGCTGGGTATGGGCGGTCGGCCTCATGGCCGAGGAGGCGTAGGGGGGCCGGTCCCCCGCACATAAGCCGATCACCCCGGAAGCGGTTCGATCCGAAGCCGTTGAGGCGAACCTCAGGTCCCTTTTCTGCGAGCGCCCAGGGCGCCACACGCGTGCACAGACTGTCGGTTCGACGAAGAAGCCTCAGCCGTAGCAACGGATTGCCCAGCGAGAGATCGCCGCGGGCGGATATTAAACTGCAAAGACGAGCGTCGGGAAGACACGCCGAGGTCGCCGCGGACGGGCTGATATAGGGAGAGGGCCTGACCCCATATCGTTGGGGCCGGGCCCGATTTTGCCTCTTGACAATGTCCTGCTCATATTAAAAGGAACGTCCCCAAGTGCCGGCCCGGCAACGCCGATGTTTTGGCGCGGACAGCGAAAGCCCGCCAGAGCGAGCAAGGTGCCTTGAAACGAGGCGGCATTGACCTTCTGGTCATGCCGCCGAAGTTGAAAGGCAGATTGCCGCTCTGGCGGGCTTGCAGCGTCGAGCCGTTGCGCGGTTTGGAAAACCGCGCAACTAGAGCTACATGACCATAACGTAGCGTGATCCCACGTAGTACTGCTTACCCATCAGGACCGGCTCGCCATTGGGGCCCGTGAAGCCGGCACGCAGGTTGAGCAGCGGATCGTGCGGAGCAATGCCCAGCTCGGCCGCCTGCTCGGTATTGGCACGAACGGCCTCGACCGTGCGGTAGCCAACCGAGACAATCGGCGTTCCGCCAACACGCTCGACCTCGGCAAAAATCGACTTGTCCTCAAGATCGGCCGTCAACAGCTCACGGTAGGCGTCAAACGGCACAAAGATGTTCTCCTCAAAGATGGGCTCGCCGTCGGCTGTACGCACGCGCTTAATATGCAGCAGCAGCGCGTCCCTCTGCAGGCCAAAGAACTCCATCTCGTTTTGACGTGCCGGCACAATCTGGCGATCGACCACATGTGCGCCCGCCTTCATGCCATTATCGGCACACAGCGCGGTAAACGTCTGCAGCGTCGAAGCGTGGAACTGGCGGTTGATGTGCGGCGTGGAGACAAAGGTGCCACGGCCCTGCTGCTTAACCAGGTAGCCATCGGAGCACAGCTCCTCGACGGCGCGGCGCACCGTAATGCGGCTCACGTCGTACTGCTCGGCTAGCTCAAGCTCGGACGGAATACGCTCCTTGGGTGCATAAACACCTTTCTCGATCGCATCCTTGATTTCGTCGTAAATCTGCTGGTAAAGCGGTGCATTTTTGGGCGCAGGCATATCTAATCACTCTTATCGAAATATCGAAATAACTAATACGTATATAACGTCTAGTTTCATATTACCTCATAATGATAAAACGATACACCCTCCCCACCAAAAAGCGACAGCTTCATTTTGGTAGGTTTTATCTGGGCAAACGAGAGCCTCTCGAAAGCAACGGGGCTTTCGGGGGCTCGTTCGGATGGGTTGCGCAGGACCGGCAAAATGCCAATACCCTACTTGCCGTCGTCCTGCTGCAGGCTGTCCTGTTCGCTGAGGCGCGCCTGCCTGCTGGCCATGCGTGCGGGCTTGTCGGGATCGGGAACGGCCGTGGGCATGGGCTCGTCGACATGACCACCCCACCAGCCGCCCACAAAGTTGAGCGTGTGGAACACGTTGATCACGGCGCCGGGATCAACGTCGCACACCAGCTTGATAATGTCCTGACTCTCGTAGGTCGAGACAACGGTGTTCAGCAGGTACATCTTTTCGCGGCTATATCCGCCGACGACCTCGGCACAGCTAATGCCGTGCTGAAAATGGTTTACGTAGGCAGTCATGACCTCGTCTGCCTTACGCGTCGTGATCTGCAGCGTCACGCGATCGTAGCGACGATAGAAACTGTCGATGGTCTTGGTCGAAATAAACTGGAACACGATGGAATACGCCGCCTTGTCCCAGCCAAACATAAAGCCAAAGATCGCCAGGATAAAGCAGTTGAAACCAAAGATGACGCCCCAGATGGTCTTGCCCGTGTGGTTGGAAACCCACAGCGCGATAAAGTCGGTGCCGCCGGTGGATGCGCCGGATTTAAGTGCGATGGCAGCGCCCAGACCCGAGACCACGCCGCCAAAAATGATGAGCATGATCTTGTCGCCCAAAAATGGAGCGAAATGAAAGACGTTGAGGAACAGCGACGAGAGCACGACCTGCATCATCGAGAAGATGACGAAGCGCTTGCTAATGCCGCTCCAGCATAGGAGCGCCACGGGGATGTTGAGCGCGAGCATACCGAGCGAAATGTCGATGTGAACGCCGCCCAGCGAGGTAACGCGATCGAGCAGGACCGCAACGCCGGTGAGGCCGCTCGGAAGCAAGTCGGCGGGCTGAATGAACGCCTGGATCAGGAATGTCTGGAGAACGGCGGAAATTGTGACCGCCACAGCGGTAATGGCGCGGCGTACGATGGTGAGGCGGCCGAGCACGAGCACGCGGTCCGTGAGCTGATCGATGGCGTTCGCCACGTAGGCTCCTTTCGAAGGCAGATCTAGTTGTGGGGCATGCCGGCGATTGTAGCATGGCGCGTGCGGGGGCGCTTCAATTCACCCTCCCTCGACAACCAAAGCGGGACCAACAACCCCCACGACCAAAGGCCCAAATTACAAGTGAGTAGACTTTACGCGACCTGCAGAGCACACCCAAAACCGCCACCCCTGTGACCTGCGGTTTTACTAGAGCAGATGCGCTTTGTGCTCGTCCTGCACCAAAAAGTCTACTCACTTAGTCCGAATCGAAGCCAAACGGATCCAAATAGATGACAAATTAAGCCAATCCGCAGCAAAAGACGCGTGAATCAGTGCTTCTCGCGGCGGATTGACGCTACAAAGCGGCCAAAATGTCGGTCAGATTATCGATAACGGCATCGGCTCGCGATTGATCGAGGTTGACGCCCTCGTGCGGACGCAGTGCCAGGACGCGGGCGCCGGAGCGCTTGCCGGCCTCGATGCCCAAAGGCGAATCCTCGATAACCAGGCACTCGGCAGGCTCCACCCCCAGCGCCTCCATGGCACGCAGGTAGATCTCGGGGTCGGGCTTAAACGCACTGCACTCGTGACCGCTGATGGTGTAGTCCAGCACGTCGGCGATACCGGCAATCTCCACCAGCTCGTCGATCAACTCGCGATAGGACGAGCTCGCGATGGCACACTTCACGCCACGCTCATGCAGCTCACGCATCACCGGCTCCGTCTGCTCGTTGAGCAGCTCGGCATACGGAACGGGGTGGTCCGGGCTGTAGACCTGCTTGTACTCCACGCGTAGGCGCTCGCGCAGCTCAACATCGTCGGGCACCAGCGCCTCCCAAATGGCCGGCTCGTTAGACCCCGAAAGATCGGGAATCTCGTCAAAGTGGAACCCCTTCTCTTCCATAAACGCCACGCGGCGGCGGTTGTAGAACCACTCGGTATCAACCAGCACGCCATCCATATCAAACAGCACTGCCTTGATCATACGTATCTCCTTTCGATAGCAAAAAAGGGGACGGGGCGCAAACCCCATCCCCTCTCAATCAACCCGTAAGGTCTACTTACTTGTGATTAGTAGGAAAGCTTCCACATGTAGCGACGCATGGTCAGCGGGTGCTGACGGGCCTCGGCGATCTGGTTGCCGTACTCGCGCATAACGGCGAGGTGCAGCAGCGGGTTGAAGTAGGTGACGACGCTCGCGGGCACGGCGTCAGCCAGGCCGTAGTCCTTGGAGTCGATCAGAGCGACCTTGGCGCCCATGCGCTCAAGGAAGGTGAGGGCGCGGGCGTCCATCGGACGGGTGGCGCCATCGGACATGAAGAAGACGTAGGGCTTACCCTCGGTGGAAACCTCGAACGGGCCGTGGAAGTACTCGCCGGTGTTGTAGGCGGCGGCGTCGATCCACTGCATCTCGGTGAACAGGAAGGCGGCGTGAGAATAAGCCATCTTCTCGGAGGCACCGGAAGCCATGAAGTAGATCATCTTGTCGTCCTTGAAGTCCTCGGCGAACTTCTTGGCGAGCTTCTTGCAGTGCTGAGCGGCGTTCTCGCAGAGATCGAAGATGTTGGTGAGGCCGGTGATCATGTCCTCGTAGTGGTCATAACCCTCGGTCTGCTGAAGGATCTCGAGAGCAAGAGCGATGGCGTAGCCGGGCTTCTCGCACTTGGCAGCGTAGTTGGCGTGGAAGCCGTGGACGATGACGTGGTCGGCGTCGACGGTCAGAGCGGAGCCAGCCTTGTTGGTGAGGGAGACGACCGGGCAGTTGTGCTTCTTGGCGGTCTTGTTGGCCTCGACGGTCTCGGGCGTGGAGCCACCGAGGGAGCAGGTGATCACGAAGGTGTGCTCGTTGACCCAGGAAGGCGTGTCGTAGTTGAACTCGTTAGCAGTGAAGATCTGAACGTTCAGCTTGTCCGTGTTGTTGGCCAGGAAGTACTTGGCGGGGTAAAGGTCGGACATGGAAGCGCCGCAGCCGACGAAGGCGACGCTGTGGATCTCGTGGTTGGACAGGACGTCAGCGACGATCTGCTTAGGGAGGTTAAGGTCGATCTCGTACATCTGACACATTCCTTTCGATTTTTGCGGCGCCACTTTGCCGGGCGCACGCAGGGTTACCGTGATTTGGACCGAGTCACCGGCCCGTTGAGGATGTGTCAAAGGGACTGTCCCTTTGACACATTTAGGGATGGAAGCCTGCCTGGGGTATGGGATGCCAGGCAGGCCCCCGGGGGAAAGCGGTTGGACGCTTGGTCGCGACTAGGCCAGGATGCCGGCCGCGGAGAGGGCGATGCCGCCCACGATGGCGATCACGAGAAGCCAACCGGTGTTGACGTTCTTCTTGATGAGCCAGTACATAAGGCCGGTGAGGCCAAGGGAGATCATCTGGGGCATCATGCCGTCCAGGATGTCCTGGATCACGACGGTGCCGTCAGCGAACTGCAGCGGGGTGGTGGCGCCGATCAGCGTGGCGATCATGCCGCCCACGGACATAAGACCCACGATGCCGCAGACATACATGAGCTTCTCCATGAGGTCGCCGCCCTGAAGCTTGCTCAGGTACTCGTGGCCGCCCTGATAGCCCATCTTGGCTGCGAACCAAGTGATCAGCACGGAGGGGACAATGGAGATGAGCATGGCCAGGATCGGGCCCATGATGGAGCCCTGCTGAGCCAGCTGAACGCCCAGACCAAAGGCGATAACGCGGATGGTGCCCTGGAAGAAGGAGTCACCGATGCCGGAAAGCGGACCCATGAGGGAGGTCTTGACCGCGTTGATCGAATCGGGATCGAAGTTCTCGGGATCCTTGGCGTACTCCTCCTCCATGGAGGCGGCGAGGCCCAGGATGAAAGCGCTCGTCTGCGGGGTGCAGTTGTAGAACGCCATGTGACGGTGGTAAGCCTCTTTCTTAGCAGCGAGCTGCTTGGGGTCGGACTCATCCGGATAGAGGCGATCGAGCGTGGGAACCATGCCGTAGAGGAAGCCCATGTTCATCTGACGCTCGTAGTTCCAAGAGGCCTGGATAGCCCAGGAGCGCCAGAAGAACTGGCTGACCTTCTTGTTCAGGGACACGTCCTTGGTTGCGGTTGCCATAGTGTGTTCCTCCTTAGTCTTCGTCGTCTTCGAGCGGATCGTAGTCGGAATCGACACCGGCGGCTGCATGGGAACCGTTGAACTTGAAGCCCATGAAGACGACAGCCAGGCACACACCGATCAGAGCGACCGCGATGACGGACAGGTTGAGGTAAGCGGCGAGCAGGAAACCGATGAACAGGAACGGAGTCATACCCTTCTTGATCATCATGGTGAGCAGCAGGGCCAAGCCGTAGGCGGTCATGATCTTGGTCGAAACGTTAAGACCAGTGGACAGCCACTCGGGAACCATGTTGACGATGGCCTGAACCAGGTCGGTGCCAACAAAGACGGCGAGGAAGATCGGCAGGAAGTACATGACGGCGTACAGACCGGAGCCGGCGCAGATGTGCATACGGTAGGCGGTCTTGAACTTTCCGTTATCGATCGCGCTATCTGCCACATGGGTGAGGGCGGCGATGATGGAACGGAACACGATGCCGAGGAGCTGACCCAGGACGGCGACCGGGATGGCGATCGTCATGGCGGTCTCGGCGGAAGCATCGGTCAGGCACGCAAAGGCAGCGGCCACGATGCCGCCCAGGACCATATCGGGCGGAACGGCGGCGCCGACCTGCACCAAGCCCATGGACACGAGCTCGGCGGCGGCACCGACGGCAAGGCCGGTGGGCACATCGCCCAGCAGCAGACCGACGAGCGTAGCGCCAACGAGGGGCTGCTCGAAGTTAAGACGACCGAGCAGGCGGGAGTCCCACATGCAGAACACGCCGACGAGGCCGACGAGCACCGCACTGATGAACGTATTCATACCCTTCTCCTTTCAGTCAGGCAAAAGCCTGGTTGATTACAGCTTGGCGTCGATGTCGACGCTCTGATACGTAGGGGTCTGCTGAACATAGAGCTTGATGCCCATGTCGAGCAGCTGATTGACGTCGGCCTTCTGGGTGGCGTCGAGGAAGACGGAGCTGTCCTTGCCGCCGACCTGATCGGCACCGTCGTGGTTGGCGGTGGCGCCCAGGTTGATGGCGTCGAGCTTGTAGCCCTGGCAGAACTGCAGCATCTCGGCAGTGTTGCCAAAGACGAACATGACGCGCTCGCCGAGGGTGTTGAGCTTGTCCATCTTGGCGAGGGCACGCTCGACGGTGAAGACGTTCAGGCGCACGCCCTGGGGCTTGGCCAGCTTAAGAGCGCCCTTCTTGATGTCATCGTTGGCGGCGGCGTTGTCGACGACGATGATGCGCTCGGCCTGAACCTTGGTGGTCCAGGTAAAGACGACCTGGCCGTGCAGCAGACGGTAGTCAAGACGTGCGAGGACGATCTTGGCGGGACCGGAGCTGTGACGGGACGCCTTGGCCTTCTTGGCGGGAGCCGCGGCAGCCTCGACCGGTGCGTTGGGGTTGGTCAGACCGGCGCGGGCCTCGTTGATGAGGGCTGCGAGCTCGGCACCCTTGACGGGGACGGGGCTCATAGCGAGCGTGAGCGCCAGCGGGATGTTGAAACCGCTGACAACCGTGAACTTCGTGCCGTTCTTGGAAAGCTCGACCATGTTGTTGTTGACCGAGCTGCCGAGCATATCGGTCAGCACATAGACGGTGTCGTCCGCGTTAAACGTGGCGATCATGGCGTCCACCTTGTCGGTGATGGGCTCCTTGTCGTCACGAGCAAGCGACACGACGTGGACGTTCGACACGTCGCCGAGAACCATCTCGAGCGTGTCTTTGGCGCCTGCGGCCAGGCCGCCATGAGATGCGAGAATGATCTGATTCATCTTGCCTCCTCCTTTTCGTTATGGTCATTATAACGTCTTATACGTTGCTTATATTGCTAATTAGTATAAAGACCGTTCGCGGGTGAAAATCGACCGTTGACGGGTTTAACGTACTTGAAACGTTGGGGCCGGGTAGTCCGACGCGGGCTGGATAACCCCAGGTCAGACCCTGCGCGCAATCCTCTATCGCACGAAGTACCAGGGGCTTTCCTGCACAGTGGGCTCCAGTGCGATGCCCGTGCGCTCCTTAAACAGATCCATGTCCTGAGATTTTTCGGTCCACCACGCGTTGGGCTTAAAGGTCATGCTCTCAACAACATGACCGACAAACACACTGTTGCGCAGCTTGGAGAAGTCGGTGTTCATAATCAGGATGGACGCGAGCACCAGCACGATGCCCAGGACTTTGATCACGCCGGCGGGCTCGGCATAGACACCAATGCCCACCAGTACGGTGACGACCGTCTCGAAAGACATTACGACGGGAACTTTCGATGTCTCGAGCCCCATGGACAGACCCTGCATATATAAGATGTAAGCCACGGCTGTGGGGATGAGTCCAAAGCCAAGGAACAGCAGCAGCAGCTGTGGCGACATTGCCGCGGCGACATCCGGCCACGGAGCCGCGATAGCCGCCATAACCGCACCGCCAAAAACAAAGCCCCAAAACGTGACAGCCAGCGGGTGGACCGTCTTGGTTGCTATCCGGCTAAACACCGCGAGCGACGCACCACAAAGGCCTGCAATCACGCCCGACGTGACGCCCCAAACCGAAAAATGAAAACCGGAAAGGTCGCCATTGGTCACCGCAAGCACGCAGCCAACGATGTTAAAGACAATGGCAACGAGCTTGTTGGGGGTCACGTCCTCGCGATAAAGCACGCGGCCGAGCATGACGCCAAACACCGGCGAGGTGTAGAGCAGCACCGAGGCCGTAGACATACCCACCTCGCGCATGCACTCGTAATAGCAGGTGTTGGCGGCGGCTAAACCGACGATACCGACCAGCGCGCAGGGGACGAGCTCTTTGGGGCTTGCCTTGAATAGCGTCAGGGGACCCTGAGCCACGGTAGACCCCTCACCCGGACGGCAGCCCATAAACATCAGGACCGGCGCCAAGATAAGCGCTCCGACCAACAGGCGAAAGGCCGCCATGCTCTGAGACGAAACACCCATGGCCGAGATGCCGTTTACAAAGATTCCGATGCTGCCCCACATAAGCGCGGCGATCAGCACCAGCACATAGCCCAGATTGCTTTTCTTCAACGCGGCCTCCTCGGTATTGTTTCCAATATGTTTCACACTACGTTATAGTCGTTATATATATTTTTCAAGACACAAATCGGCGAGCGGAAAATCCGCTCCCCACATACTCATTGGGCAGTCATTGGGGACGCACTTAAATGACTGGTCTTCAAGAACGCCCCCCAATGACTAGGACTGTCCCCAACTGCCGGCACAAAAGGAACGTTTCCAACGTCTAAGGCGCCGCTGGTTGAGCATAAGTCAGACACTATGACCCAATCCGAAGGCACGGAAACGACAGGAGCCCCGCTCGTGACCGCGGGTCGGGGCTGCGACAATGTTGTTGAAGTGCCAGAGGCGCAGCCGCGCCGCAACGAGGTTGGGAGGCTCCCGTGCCTAGATATTCTACCGCCTTCGGAATGGACGTACAC
>NZ_JBBNKO010000027.1:0-6642 GCF_040092945.1 Collinsella sp. CLA-AP-H1
CATGGCGGGCCGAGACATCGTCGCCGACGTCGGTAATATCGCCCTCGCCAGTGGCCAGCGCGCCAATCTCAACACCCTGCTCACTCGGCTGAATCCAGCGCGGGGCGCTCACGACAAAACTGTTTTGCACGCACAGCAGTCCCAGCGGATGCGCCGGCGCGACCTCGTGCTCGCCCGCGACCGAAGATGTGCTCAGCGAGCGCGGCGTCGACGTGTCGCCGCCACGGGTCGCATGAGCGCGGCGGCTCGCCCGACTTGGAACTAAGGCGGGCGTGAGAGCAAACGGCATAGGGAACGAATCTTGCGGATGTACTCCTCGACGTCAGGCAGGTAAGCCCCACGAAGTCACCGGGGAGGCCCAAGCGGCCCGGCACCACTTCCAGATTCTGACCAGGGCGAGTCGTTCGCCGGTGGCTGAAGGCTCGCTCCCACCCAAAAGGGGAGATTCGCGTTGTTCCCCAATCGCTCTCGCATCTTTCATTTTGCTCGAGGTGGGCTATAAAAACTTTCCTGGTGAAAGGCGGCGATTGGTTTCCTTTCTTTCTAGAGGAGCGCGCCTGTAATCTGTTTTCATCCTAAATCAAGTTAAGATCGGACCTTCCAGAGGCAAGTCGACTCAAACTGCGAGGCTCCATGTTGGAATAAAGAGCGCTGTCGAAGTGCCAACAACACAAAGCTTGCCAGTCTCAAATAGAACCTTTTGGGAGTCCGATTGGGCCGCACACCGAATCCCCGCTGGTGGTTTTTTATAGCTGCGCAACAATAAACAAGGTTAGTGCCAGTCCAGCATGAAATTGAGGAACGTATGCATTTTTTCTCAGTAAGTGATCGTCGTTACTGCTTCGATGAGGTCACTCGCAATTGCTTTCAGGTTGACCAAGCATCAGAAGATGCGCTTCGCATATTTGAAGCATCGGGAAGAACGGTCAACTCGAAGTTGCTAACAAAGTCACTTGCTGCGAAAGGCTACGACCAAACGACCATAGCAGAACTTGAAGACGACATTGATGAGTATCAACGATTGTCTGAGCGGACTTTCTTAACAAAAGACACGCCTCGAAAACTTAGATCCATCGAACTCCACGTTTCACATGCATGCAACCTTGGTTGTAGTTACTGTTTTGCCGGTAAAGGAGATTATGGAACGTCTCCTCTGCTGATGACAGACGAGATAGCCTTCAAGGCGGTCGACTACCTCGTCGCAAGTTCATCGGAAAACGAAACGCTTGCGATCGTCTTTTTTGGTGGGGAACCCATGATTAACGAGCCGCTGATATGGAAAACGGTCGACTATTCAAAAAGAATATACCCCAATAGAAACTTTACCTATTCTATTACGACCAACGGAACGCTTTTGAATGACACTGCTGTGAATTCTTTCAAGGAGCACGGGTTTTCTGTTCTGATTAGTCTCGATGGTACAGGATGCAAGCACGATGCATCGCGCCCGTACAAGACGGGAGGCGGCTCTTTCTCCGATATCGACAAAAACGTTCGTCGTTTTTCCGAGTCGTTCCCCTTCGGCGCAAGAGCGACCTTAACAAATAATAACTGTAACCTTGTTGAAGACTATCTTCAGTTTAAAGAGATGGGCTTCAGAAGGATTTACTTCTCGCCCGTGAGCTCATTCGATGAGAATATCAAACTCGACGAACACTCATTAAACAAAATCAGGGCGGGCCTAATAGATTTGGCGGATCAATATCTCAAACAGATTGATCAAGGGGAAAAGCCCTTGTTTAGAACATTGAAAACTGCAGTTGATTTGATTATGAGCAACAGGATCGCCTTTGTCGGATGCGGGGCTGGCAGGCGTTTTATTTCCGTGACTCCCGAAGGGGACGTATACCCCTGCCACAGGTTTGTCGGGATGATGCGATTCAAAATGGGCAACATCGTCACCGGAATTGACGAAACTAGGTATATTGAAAACTGGAGTCAGGGTGTCGAAAAAAGAATTGACTGTACGGACTGTTGGGCTCGGTCTTTCTGTGGTGGGGGCTGTAGCTGGGAGGCTGCAGACGAGCACGGCTACTTGCCCAAGAGTCTACACCCTGCATCATGTGAATATAGAAAAATGTGCTACGAGATGGCTTTTGACCTTATTTCCCGCCACTCATCTTCGCAGGAGAAAAATCAACGAGAAGCTACTGTATCGGAATAAGCGGTTCAGCGCATTGCTGTCACCATTGTGGAGGTGTTCGTTCTTCTGATTACCGTCTGCGAAGCTTATTGCTACGTTCGCCGAAGCCATTCTAGAAATATGGTGAACTAGACATCTTGGTTTGTTATACACAATATTGAGGTTTTTCTGCACTCAAAGGGAGGTAGTCGTGAAGCATATTCATCCGATTAATCCAGGAAGTGGCGACGAGGCAGGCGTGAAGCCGATGTCTTTTGACTGCCTCTTGGGCATTACTGACATCTGTACTGTTTATGATAAAGCAGATGGCTGTGGTGCATACGATTACTGCGACTATGACATGGATGGCGGCAGCATCTGCGTTGTAGATCACTGTGGCATTGATCAAACGTAGTCTCTAATTGGATTAAGGTGAGGAGCTGTTATGAAGCATATCCATCCTGTTGGTTCAAATGAACATCCTCCCGTTGAGCCTTGTTGTCTTGGAGTTGATATATGCAATTTTTACGACATCGCCGAGTGCCCTGTTGCGGATTGGTGCTATGTCGATAAAGAATCAAGCTGTGTTTTGCCAGCAGATTGGTGCGATCCAGTTGACGAGTAGTTTTGTGGCTAGGAACTATTTGGTCCAATTCAGAATAAGATGGGAACAAATACCAAAATCTCGTGTCTGGGAGGAGTTATGCCATTATTGCAAGGTCTCGTTGGATTAGCCTTTATACTTGCGTTATATCTGGCACCTTTTTTAATTCTATTCTTCATTATCCGACTCTTTCTTCGGAGAAAATAGGAGTGTCACGCAAACATTAGCGTAGCTTTCTTCCAATATGAGCCGAGCATTGGCAAGTGGAATAAGAAGCCCGACCGTTCGCCACATGAAAGTGATCGGACGGGCTTCTCTATTTAACCCGGGCCGCCACCCATAGCGGCTTTCCAAGCGTATTCTCAGTGCAAAGCAATCGTCAGTTTAATCCTATGCGCTGATACCGCATTTCATTTGTTCGGCTCGAATTCTACGGCCTGGCAACCCTCGCACTCTCCGGCAAATGGATTGAACGCGAAGGCAGAGATGATGTGTGCGTGGACATCGAGGCTGCTGTAGGCAACATACTGGGACATGGACCCCCGCTGCGCGTGGTATGCGGCCCGGCATATTCATTGCCGTCCAACCCCGTGTAGTTGCAGCAAAGGGTGGAACCTCAATGCTCAGCTCATGTTGTCCGTGGGACACGAGAATCGTAAGTACACTTTGGTGCGATTCTCACGCTGATACTGAGCCACCTGGAATAAGATACGTCGCGACAACACTTCGCTTCACCTCTGTCTCGACAAGATGACGTAGACTAAAGTTTCCTTTAGTAAGAGAACGAGAACTATATCTGAAAGCGTTGCGATGGCGTGAAGGCACCGAGTCCGAACCGCCTGAATGCTACGTGCATCTGCATCGCCTTTTTGTTATCTCTGCCAGTTGGGTAGCACTACACTTGTCATCATTTACCCTGGTACATGCTGCCTAAATCCACTACCCCTTCTACCGCGCCGACCATCTCGTCATCGTGAGAGACAACGATGATCAGCTGGCTTTGCTTGTTGCGCTTAACATAGGCCGCAAGCTCGGCGCGGCTTACAGCGTCTAACC
This sequence comes from Collinsella sp. CLA-AP-H1, assembly GCF_040092945.1. NCBI lineage: Bacteria > Bacillati > Actinomycetota > Coriobacteriia > Coriobacteriales > Coriobacteriaceae > Collinsella > Collinsella sp. CLA-AP-H1. Next base: position 3,783 of record NZ_JBBNKO010000027.1, read on the forward strand.
CAGTCGTGGGCTCGTCGAGTACCAAAACTGACGACTTGCGTGAAATCGCCGACCATAAGTACACTCGGCGCAGCTCACCGCCCGAAAGCGCGGAGCAACGTTTCCCGAGCAACTCCTTCACGCTGTTTTCCAGCGAAAGTAGGCCATCTACACCCCGGTGATAGGAAGAAAAGGGCGTGTCGAAATACTCTAACAGCTCTTTCACCGTTTCGTCCGGCGCGAAGCACGACTGTGGGCAGCACGATATCTCTCTCGCACGTATGTAATCCAAGTCGCATTCTTCGATTGGCACGCCGTTGTATTTTACTTTGCCTTTCGATGAGTATAGCCCGAGCATCAAGTAAAGAAGTGACGTCTTGCCTCTTCCGTTTTCCCCAACTATGCAATATGTACCAGGACCGGAAAACTTGAAAGAAAACCCGCCGAGGACCTCTCGGACAGATCCGTCTGGAAGGGCAACCGAGAATTCCAAATCAGATACCGAAATGTCATTTATTTCATCGAGTTTAGCTAAATCGGTCCGATTCCACCCCGATCTCTCCTTTTCTCTCGTCGCGATAGCCGTCCTATCCCATGATGCTTTGGCATCTTGATAGGATTTGAACAATGACATCATACTTTTCAAAGTCTTAAAGAGAACCGCGAAGTATGTACCGATGATAGTGTACTCGCCTATTGACATAGTTCCGTTAATGATTCGTACTCCGGAAACAACAAGTATCACCGCTTGAAACAACGCTGCGAAAAGACCATCGAGCGATGTCAGAGAATATGATAGCTTTCCGGAGCGCAAAACTTTGGGAAAATAGCTCTTAAACCCAGCGTCGAGCGCTTGTTCGCTCTTGCCGTACGAAGATGTCAGTTGAATGTTGAGAATCTGATTAAGCTGCGATGCAATTGCGGCGTAAAAGGCGCTGTCCGCCTCTTTCTTCTCATACGTGACCCTATACAAAAGTTTCCTCAACCCAGTAATTACACAGAAATACACGATGAGGAGAATGATGGAAAACACCGCGAGAGTTGAATCAATTGACCATATGATAAGCAATACGATGGGAATGGCTACAATGGACAGCGGCGCACTGATAAAATTCGCCAAAACGAAGGATGAGACCACGCTGGAGTCGGAAATAATCCGTTGCGTTGTATAGGCTGGATCGATGGTCCGACTCACCAAGTAATCGTCTCTTTCAAAACGCAAGACGGCCTCCCTGAGAAGATCAAAGGAAAGTCTCGTGGTTATGCGAATGGAAAGTGTTCCTGCAAAATAAGTAAAGAGGGTGGAGAAAACTCCTATTGACGCAACCAGGAGCGCGAAGAGTACGGCGTCTCTTTCGCTGCGGTTACCGAGAAGAAAATCTAAGAATTTCCCGTTCACGTATGGCATGGCATAGGAGAGAGCGGTTCCAATCACCGTGATAGCAATGAAGACGAAAGCCCCTTTTGCTCTGATGAACCTCGAGAGAACGCATCGAATCAAGGAAGGCCCCAATCTACCCGCCACAAAACATCAATCACTGATACCTTACACCTCAACACAACAGGAGCGAAGATTTGCCAATGAGACTGCTTTAAGATTGCCTTGGGCCAATACGATCTCAAGCTCTTCCTACAAGAGAGTCGGAATCGGACATCTCCTCCGACGAACCTGGCAATCGGGCGGTTGAAATATCTTTTTCAACCGCCCGATTGCCACAATAGATTTGAGCATCCGCCCACAAACGTCCGCGTTTTATACCCATCAAATCCTTTGCCTTTTGTCGTCTAGACTAGAAAAATCGCTCGAAATAACGCAACCGGCCTGCTCGCTTGAAGAAACCTAAGCCCGTAACGTAGATGTGCAAACTTCCGAAACGCCTTGCGCGGCATAGTGCGTATAAACTTCGTCAACCGCCTCAGAAATATCTGAGTATCGCGCCGGGTCAAAAGCATACGATGTCGCAGCTATACCCTGCACCCATTCGGAACGCGGATTAATTGAATAGCCACACAGCATCATCATACATGCATCTAGACCTGATTTCCCAAGTATCCGACGTATTGATGAGAGCATCGCGGGTCGCCCCTGCACCATCGTCGTCACCCCTATTAGCAGTATTTACCGTTTTTCTCTAAATGCGTATCGCCACCCTTAAGAATACGAAGTGTTTTATCCAGACCCGATTGTCCTCCATCTCAAACGAAGGGATAAGGAATCTCATCCGGAATCGGCAGTAACGGAGGATTCACAACGACAAGCGAAAAACATGAGTCATCTCTCAGAGGGGAGTAAAGGCTCCCCTCAAGCACCCTAGTTTCGTCATCCAAAGAGTTGATGGCAGTGTTTTTCTTACAAAGGTCGACAACAAAAGGGTTGATTTCTACAGATGTTACATCCATGCCACAGTTGGTAAGTATCAGGCCCTGTATTCTGGGGCCAGAACACAAATCGAGAGCCTTCCGTGCGCTCTGCGGTGTAAGGCGCCAATCTCAGCAAATCTGTCCCACAATACTGCGCTGAAGAACAAGACGGAACCCCTGAGCCAAACTCCCCTATACCTTATTAAGGCTAAGACAGGCAAGTTCACGCACCCGGCATATTCCAGAATAACATCCTATTGTTTTAGATGCTCTACAAGCATGAACAGCCGCGAATCGGAAAGATCTTCTAGTTTCGCCCCGACTGACCGCCAAGGGCCAAAATGGCCTCTCCATCCCCAGGCGACCGGCTCTGGCGCGCCGAGGAGTGTCCCCAAGTGCCGGCAGAGACGATATGAGCAGGACATAAAAACATTGAGAGCCCCTGCTGCATGAAAGACCGCGGATCAGGCCGACAATGGTGAGTGTCTAATCCAACCGCGGCGGCCACGCCGCATTCATG
>NZ_JBBNKO010000028.1:0-5991 GCF_040092945.1 Collinsella sp. CLA-AP-H1
TCCATGAATGCGGCGTGGCCGCCGCGGTTGGATTAGACACTCACCATTGTCGGCCTGATCCGCGGTCTTTCATGCAGCAGGGGCTCTCAATGTTTTTATGTCCTGCTCATATCGTCTCTGCCGGCACCTGGGGACACTCCATGGCGCGCCAGGGCCAATCGCCCGGGGACGAAGCGTTCATTTTGGCCCTTGGCGGTCACCCGAGGTAAACCTTTACCGCCCACCTATATTTGTCGAAATTACACTTGGCGGCGGGGTACAATAAGCCCGCATGCGGATTTCCGTTGCGGGCGCTTCCCATCGCCGGGGCGTGCCCGGGAGCATCCGGCATGCGGCCTTTGCGGCGCTCGGTCATGTGCAAGACGGGCAGCTGGGCCTGTGGAGTGCGTGCAGCCCTCCTCGCCTCGGTATGCCTTCTCTCCACGCCATGTACCTGCTGCTCAGTCTGCCTGCCAGATGATTGGAAGCAACAGCGAAAATCCCATCACGCCAATATCCCGGCGATCGCCGGGGCCTGTATACCTATATGAGAGGAGAGGGGTATATGGCGCGTAAGTTTAAGTCTATGGACGGCAACGAGGCGGCCGCATATGTTTCGTATGCGTACACCGAGGTAGCGGGAATCTATCCCATTACGCCGTCCAGCCCGATGGCCGACCATGTCGACCAGTGGGCGGCCCAGGGTCGCAAGAACATCTTTGGCACCCCGGTCAAGGTCGTCGAGATGGAGTCCGAGGCAGGCGCAGCCGGTACCGTTCACGGTTCGCTGGGCGCCGGTGCTCTGACCACCACCTACACGGCTTCTCAGGGCCTGCTCCTGATGATCCCGAACATGTACAAGATCGCGGGCGAGCAGCTCCCGGGCGTCTTCCACGTCTCCGCGCGTTGCGTTGCTTCCCACGCCCTGAACATCTTCGGCGATCACTCCGACGTTATGGCCTGCCGCCAGACCGGTTTCGCCATGCTCGCCGAGGGCAACGTCCAGGAGGTCATGGACCTCTCGCCGGTGGCTCACCTTGCCGCCATCGAGGGTAAGACCCCGTTCCTTAACTTCTTCGACGGCTTCCGCACCAGCCACGAGATCCAGAAGGTCGCCATGTGGGACTATAAGGATCTTGCCGAGATGTGCGACATGGACGCCGTCCAGGCTTTCCGCGACCACGCGCTCAACCCTGAGCACCCGCACACCCGCGGCAGCCACGAGAACGGCGACATCTTCTTCCAGAACCGCGAGGCCTGCAACAAGGTCTACGACGAGCTCCCTGCCGTCGTCGAGGGCTATATGAAGAAGATCAACGAGAAGCTCGGCACCGATTACGGCCTGTTCAACTACTATGGCGCTCCCGATGCCGATCGCGTCGTCGTGTGCATGGGCTCCTTCTGCGACGTGCTCGAGGAAGTCATCGACTACCTCAACGCCCACGGTGAGAAGGTCGGCTTGGTCAAGGTTCGTCTGTTCCGTCCGTTCTCCATCAAGCACTTCGTCGACGTTCTCCCCGAGACCGTCCAGAAGATCGCCGTCATGGACCGCACCAAGGAGCCGGGTTCCATCGGCGAGCCGCTCTACCAGGACGTCGTCTCCGCTCTCTACGAGGCCGGCAAGACGGGCATCAAGGTCGTCGGCGGCCGTTACGGCCTGGGCAGCAAGGACACGCCTCCCGCGTCCGCGTTCGCTGTCTTTGAGGAGCTTAAGAAGGACGAGCCCAAGCGCGAGTTCACCATCGGCATTGTCGATGACGTGACCAACCTGAGCCTGCCCGAGGCCGAGGATGCGCCCAACACCGCAGCCCCCGGCACCATCGAGTGCAAGTTCTGGGGTCTGGGTGGCGACGGTACCGTCGGCGCCAACAAGAACTCGATTAAGATCATCGGCGATCACACTGACAAGTACGTTCAGGCCTACTTCCAGTACGACTCCAAGAAGACCGGCGGCGTCACCGTTTCGCACCTGCGCTTTGGTGATTCCCCGATCCGCTCGCCGTACTATGTGACCAAGGCCGACTTTGTCGCCTGCCACAACCCCAGCTACATCGTCAAGGGCTTCAAGATGGTCCGCGACGTCAAGCCGGGTGGCACCTTCCTGGTCAACTGCCAGTGGAGCGACGAGGAGTTCGCCGAGCACATGCCCGCCGTGGCCAAGCGCTACATCGCGAACAACAACGTCAACGTCTACCTGATCGACGCTATCGACCTGGCTGCCAAGGTCGGCATGGGCAAGCGCACCAACACGGTGCTCCAGTCCGCCTTCTTCGCGCTGGCCAAGGTCCTGCCCGCCGAGGACGCCCTGCAGTACATGAAGGACGCGGCTACCAAGTCCTACATGAAGAAGGGCCAGGCCATCGTCGACGCCAACCACAAGGCCATCGATGCCGGCGCTACCGCCTTCCGTAAGTTCGAGGTTCCGGCCGACTGGGCTACCGCCGAGGATGCCGCTCCCGTCGAGCTCTCCGAGGAGACCAAGTCCGCTATCGCCCAGCAGGTCAAGAACCTGCTCGAGCCCATCGATCGCATGGATGGCGACAGCCTGCCCGTTTCCGCCTTTGTCGATTGCGCCGACGGCCAGTTTGAGCTGGGCGCCTCTGCATACGAGAAGCGCGGTGTCGCCGTGGTCGTTCCTCACTGGGACGAGACCAAGTGCATCCAGTGCAACCAGTGCGCCTATGTGTGCCCGCATGCTACCATCCGTCCGTTCGCGATGACCGAGGACGAGGCTGCCGCCGCACCCGAGGCTACCCGCACGCTCGACGCCATGGGCCCCAAGGCCAAGGGCATGAAGTTCACCATGGCCGTGTCCCCGCTCGACTGCATGGGCTGCACCAACTGCGTCAAGGTCTGCCCCAAGGGCGCCCTCGAGATGGTTCCCACCGAGCAGGAGATGGACCAGCAGCCCGTTTGGGACTACATGGTCGAGAACGTCTCCGAGAAGAAGGAGCTCATCGCGGCCAACGTCAAGGGCAGCCAGTTTAAGCAGCCCTACCTGGAGTTCTCCGGCTCCTGCGCCGGCTGCGCCGAGACCGCCTATGCACGTCTGGTGACCCAGGTCGCCGGCGACCGCATGTTCATCTCCAACGCCACCGGCTGCTCCTCCATTTGGGGCAACCCCGCTGCCACCGCTCCTTACTGCAAGGACAAGGACGGTCACGGCCCGGCGTGGAACAACTCCCTGTTCGAGGACAATGCCGAGCACGGTCTGGGCATGGCCGTCGGTTACGAGGCCGTTCAGAAGAAGCTGATCGCTGCTACGCAGGAGATCATCGCCGCTGACGGTCCGTCCGACGAGCTCAAGGCCGCCGGTCAGGCTTGGATTGACTCCGTCAACGACGCCGAGGCCTCTAAGACCGCTGCCGCTGCCTACGTTGCCGAGCTCGAGAAGTGCGGCTGTGACGCTTCCAAGGCGATCCTCGCCGACAAGGCTTACCTCACCAAGAAGTCCTTCTGGATCTTCGGTGGCGACGGTTGGGCTTACGACATCGGCTTCGGTGGCCTGGACCACGTCCTGGCTTCCGGCCACAACGTCAACGTCTTCGTCTTCGACACCGAGGTCTACTCCAACACCGGCGGTCAGGCCTCCAAGGCCTCGAACCTGGGCCAGGTTGCTCAGTTCGCCGCTGCCGGTAAGGTGACCAAGAAGAAGTCCCTGGCCGAGATTGCCATGAGCTACGGCTACGTCTACGTGGCGCAGGTCGCCATGGGCGCCAACCCGGCTCAGACCCTTAAGGCCATTCACGAGGCCGAGGCCTACGACGGCCCGTCCCTCATCATCGGCTACAGCCCCTGCGAGATGCACTCCATCAAGAAGGGCGGCATGCAGAACTGCCAGGCCGAGATGAAGAAGGCTGTCGAGTGCGGTTACTGGAACCTCTTCCGCTTCAACCCCGAGGCTGCTGCCGGCAAGAAGTTCTCGCTCGATTCCAAGGAGCCCGCGGGCGGTTATCAGGAGTTCCTGATGAACGAGGCCCGTTACGCTTCGCTGACGCGTTCCTTCCCCGAGCGCGCCGAGGAGCTCTTCAAGGAGAACGAGCAGGCCGCTATGGACCGCTACGCTCACCTGCTGAAGCTCAAGACGGTGTACAACGAGGCCTAGGTCTCCCACCGCAGGATCTGAGGGCTGACCTTCGCGGACGTCCTCGGACATGAAAGAACCCCCGCTGCGCACTACGTGCGGCGGGGGTTCTTTCGTCCTGCGGAGTGTCCGCGAAGGTCAGCCCTCAGATCCTGCTACGACTACGTCCTCGGATTGTGTGGGCTGATGAAGGACGTGGTTGTGGGGGCCTTTTGTCCCCTTCGCTGTTTCGCGGCTTTGCCGCGAAACCTCGCGCCACTTTGGGGATGGATGGGGGACTTGGCTGTTGCCGCCTTTTCGGAGCTCTTCTTTATTCCTTTTGCTGAATGAAAAGCCCCATGTTTTTGCAGGGGTGCATACTCGTCTTATTAATGCATAGAATCTCGTATAGTGCGAGTAAGATATTACGTTGTCTGTTTTGTGTTTAGCGGAGATATAGTTTGCATAATCTAGTCTAATCCCTGCTCTATTAAAATAAAGTCGCACGTAAATGGCGTAGATATACCTAAGCTGGGCTTCTTTACGCTGAGCGGGTAAAAATGACCGTTCACCGTTCAACTGTTTTCAAAATGAATAAAATGAGCGATAAAGAGAATATAAACCTTAATAAACTCACGTATCGCACGGACGCGGGTTATTAATGGGTTGTAGGCCTTTTACAGAAAGGATTCCAGCAATGTCTAAGCCTCTTGGCAAGCCTGATCGTATTGTCGTCGCCCTTGGCGGCAACGCCCTCGGCAACAACCCCGTTGAGCAGATCGAGGCCGTGAGCAACACCGCCCACGCTCTCCTCGGTCTCATCGAGCAGGGCAATGAGATCATCATCACCCACGGCAACGGCCCGCAGGTCGGCATGATCCAGAACGCCTTCGCCGCTGCCCACGATGCCATCGGTACCCCCGAGATGCCGCTGCCCGAGTGCGGCGCCATGTCCCAGGGCTACATTGGTTATCACCTGCAGCAGGGCATCGGCCGCGAGATGCACAAGCGCTATAAGCGTTGGCACGCCGCCACCGTCGTCACCCAGATCGAGTGCGACCCGGATGATCCCGCGTTCAAGAACCCGACCAAGCCGATTGGCCCCTTCTACACCGAGGAGCAGGCCAAGGAGTTCATGGCCGAGGATCCCTCCAAGGTCTTCGTCGAGGATTCCGGCCGCGGCTGGCGTCGCGTCGTCGCTTCCCCCGATCCCAAGAAGATCGTCGAGGCCGACTCCATCCTCAACCTGCTCGACAACGAGTTCATCGTCATCGCCTGCGGTGGCGGCGGCATCCCCGTCGTCCGCGACTACGAGAACAAGGGCTGCTACAAGGGCGTTCCCGCCGTCATCGACAAGGACCTGGGCGGCGAGCTGCTGGCCGAGGACTGCGACGCCGACGTTCTGTTCCTGCTGACCGCCGTTGAGCATGTCGCCATCAACTTTGGCAAGCCCAACCAGGAGGAGCTCGAGGACCTCACCGCCGACGAGGCCGAGCGCCTGGCCGACGAGGGCCAGTTCGGCAAGGGTTCCATGGAGCCCAAGGTTCGCGCTGCCATCAAGTTCGCCCGTTCCCGCAAGGGCCGCACCTGCATCATCGGCGCTCTGGACAAGGCCGCCGAGACCATGGCTGGCCTCTCCGGTACCCGCATTCACGAGTAGTCTCTACTCTGTTGCCTCTCTCGTGGGCGCTAGGCAAAGCGCCCACAAACTAGCCTCTCTTCATGAGCCCCGCAGTCCGCTCCGACTGCGGGGCTTTTGCTATTTACCTAGTCCCCGATGGGAGGGTAGTCATTGGGGACGTTCTTAAACGACTAGTCAAACAAGAACGTCCATTACAGTCGAAATTGTCAGCCCGGGACCGTCTCGGGCTACGATTGAGGCGCGCCCAGAACGGGCCGCCGACCGGGCGCCCGCGCACGGCCGAACGTCCCTGCCCCCGAGAGGGCCC
>NZ_JBBNKO010000029.1:0-3196 GCF_040092945.1 Collinsella sp. CLA-AP-H1
AGCTCGACGGCCCGCCTCCTGGACTCCAGGTCGTGCTTCACCCTGAGGTCTATACTCATGGAAAACCTCCCATTTCCCGATGTCCAAGAAATGGGAGGCAGTTCACTGTCCCCTTTGTGGTGGTTTTAGGCGATGATGGGGGCGATGGCGCGGATGCAGGCGTCGGCTGCCGTAAAGGTGGTGCTGTCGTCACTGACGATAAAGATGATCTTGCCCTTGATGCCAAAGTCGCCGATCTCGCTAAAGAGCACATACGGCTCCTTGTCAAAGCCCGAGATGGGAAGCACGGCGGCCTTGGTGGCGCTGGTCAGCTCGTCTGCCAGTGCGTCGAGCGAGGCCCACTTGGACGTGTCCTTGACCGCGACGGGGACGGCTACGCGCCCAAAGGGCATGAGGTGCACGAGCGTGTTCTTGGAGATATTGGAGTTGGGGACGATGATGGTTTGCCCACAGGCGTCCTCGATGGTCGTATGACGCCAGGTGATGTCTTGGACCACGCCTGACACGCCGCCGACCTCGATATTATCGCCGGGCTTGATGATGCCCATAAAGGTCACCTGCATGCCACCGATAAGGTTTGACAGCGTGTCCTGAAAGCCGAGCGAGATGGCGATGCCGCCGACGCCAAGAGCGGCGACGAGGGCGTTTGCGTTAATGCCAAAGCAGTTGTCGAGGATAAAGCTGCCGCCAATCATCCAGATGATAGCGCGCGCGATGTTGATGAAGATGCTCGATGAAGGGAGTGGGTTATCGTCGCGGCTAAGCAGGTGGTGCAGGGTCTTGGACGCGACCTTGGCGGCAACGGCGGTGCCGATGGCCAAGATACATGCCCAGATGATGTTGTGGACCCATCGTTGTGCAAAGAAATGAAGAATTGGCTCAAACAATTCCATGTAGGGAAACCTCCTAATGATCGTCCAACCATGATACCCACCAAGAAGCCCGTCCGATCAAATTCGGACGGGCTTCTGTGCTCGATATGAGGCTCGGCGCTGTACGGGCTCCAAGATTTAGCGACATACCTTAGTGGCGGCGCTTCCAGATGATGCCGAGGATGACCATGACGATGCCGCCAATGAGGCATGCGCCGACCACGGCCAGCGTGCGGTCTCCCGTTGCGGCAAGCTTGCCGGTCGTCTTTTTGGTGGTGACCTGCGTGATCGTCGTATCCGTCTTAGGCGAGGGCTTAGGCGTCGGGGCCGGTGTAGGCGTGGGATCCACGGCTGCGGAGCCGAAGCTGATGGTGCCGGCGAGTCCGGCCATCTTGTTCTCCCAGCCATTCTGCCCAATCAGTGCCCTCAGCGCTGACTCGCAGGTGCCCCACTCGGTGTGCTTGGTGGCGTTTGCGAAGGTGGGGAAGTCGGTCGTGTTGGTGATAATGTAGTTGTTGGTGGCGACGGTATAGGTCTTGGCGGGGTCGAGCGTGCTGCCGTCTTTGGTGAGCGTGGCACTCACGATGCGCTTGCCTTCAGACTGCGTCCAGTCGATTGTCACGTTGATGCCGCCAAAGGAAAGAACGCTGCCGGAGTCGTCGGGCCACTTGTACATGTCCTGGGCTTCCTGCTCGGTGTGGCCGGCTGCGACGTAGGCTTGCTGAAGTTCGTAGCTGTCATTGCATTTGTCGCTAATTTCCAACGAGTGCTCAAGCGCTGCGAGGAAGTCCGCGCCGGTCATGGTCCAGGTCTCCAAGGTGTTGCCGTAGGGCGAGATGGCGATGACGTTGCCGGCGGTTACGTCTCCCGCCGCGATGCCGCCGCGGATGCCGCCCGCGTTCTCAATAGCAAGGTCCGCGCCACTCAAATTAAGATAGGAACCGCAGATCACATGTCCGATGGTCTGGGCTTTAGTAGTGTCGCCCTCCTTGCTGGGGCGGAAATCGGTGGTGCGCACCATCTCCCAGCCATGTGTGCCCGCCGCGTCCTCGCCATAGAAATAGTTGGCGGTGGATGTGCCGAGTACCTTGTTCGATTCGATTTCAAAGGCGTCGTCGAGTGGCTTGATTTTGTTGTTGCGGACCTCATCAAGGATGTTCTGGTTGTTAGGGTCTGCCAAAAGGTCGTCGACGTCCTTGGCGGCGTAGAGCGTCTCGGCGCTGCCGCCTGCGGAGACCGTCACTATGTCGTCGTTGGTGGTTTCGGTACCCTTGGTGTCGTACTCATAGGGGATGGAAAGCAGACCAACCTCGGCAAAGGCGCTGCCCGCCTCGACGACGCGGACCGGCTTGCCATCGGCCCCCGTCACGTTCTCATTTAAGTTGATGTGCTCGTGGCCTGCGATCAGGGCATCCACGCCGTCGAGCTGTGCGGCAAAGGCCCTGGCGTTGAGCGTATGTGCGATACAAACGACAACGTTGCAGCCCTCATCCTCGCGCAGTCGCTTGGCCTCGGCATTGATGGCGTCCGCCGCACCCGAGAACGACGTGCCCTCAATCAGGTCCGCGCGCAGCGAGGAGCCCAGCGTCTCATCCATGGCTCCGACGACGCCGACCTTAATCTTGTAGTTAAACGTGGAACTGTCCTCGTCGTCCTTCCAAGTGCGGTTGAGCGTCTTGGTGATGCTCGAGCTCCATACGCCGTTCGAAGACGTTGCATTCGCGCAAAGCATGGCGAAAGGCGTGCTGGTGGCACCATTGCCGGCCATCGTGCGAAGCTTGTCCGCGCCGTAGCTCCAGTCGTGGTTGCCCGGCGTGGTCGCGTCGTAGCCATCTGCATAGAAGGTGTCCATGAGCTCGGCGATGCTCTTGCCCTCGCTCATGGTGGCAAAGGACTGCCCGTGGAAGGTGTCGCCTGCATCGAGCAGAAAGTCGGGGGCGTTGTTTTGGGCGCTATAGAGAACCGCCAGTCCGTCAAAGCCAATGGTGCCCGTGCCCTTGCTTGCGTTGTAGCTGTACTTGTAGCTGCCGTGGATATCGTTGGTGTGCATGACGGTCACGGTGCCATAGATCGCTTGGGGCAGATCGCTCGCAAGGGCGAGGCTGGGTGCGCCAGTGAGCACGCCGGCAAGCAGCGCGGCGGTTAACGCAAAGCGGGGGATGAATCTTTTCATGGCAGTCTCCGTATTCCTAAACAAAAACCACCACAAAGGTGCCTGTGAACTGCGCCCCGAAACTTGGACTGAATAAATAGCGACTACGCCGCAAGGGCCTGGTTCCGGAACTCCTCCGGCGTCAGGCCCTTCAATCTTACCTGCCTGCGCC
>NZ_JBBNKO010000002.1:0-220622 GCF_040092945.1 Collinsella sp. CLA-AP-H1
CGTTGCCGACCGACAGCATGCGGGCGAGGAACTCGGCGTCGTTGCGGTCGTTCTTCCTGCGCCTGTCCGCGCTGGGCTTGATCATCTTCGAGACGGCGCCGACCACGCAGTCGACCCCCAGGCCGGAGAGCCTCTTCTGCAGGTCGAAGCCCGTGACCCCGGACTCGTACACGCACCTGGCCTTTGGGTCCACGGACCGCACCCACTCCGCGACGGCGCCGGCGTCGTAGCCGAAGGTCGCGCAGCGCACCTCCCCGGTCATGACGTCGAGGGAGACGGCCTTTATCGAGCGGGCGTGGACGTCGAGGCCGATGAAGGTGGTAGTATCGAGCATGGGAGCCCCTTCCATGAATGCGGCGTGGCCGCCGCGGTTGGATTAGACACTCACCATTGTCGGCCTGATCCGCGGTCTTTCATGCAGCAGGGGCTCTCAATGTTTTTATGTCCTGCTCATATCGTCTCTGCCGGCACCTGGGGACACTCCTTAGCCGTTGGGGGCGTTCTTAAACGACTAGTCTGGGCGGCGGCCGTGTGCTGCTGTCCGCGTGGCGGCGTATAATCGGCGGCAGATGACTTGGACGTTAGGAAACCATGACCGATAGCATGCAGCAGATGGCGCTCGACACGCTCGGCGCCTATTTTGGCTACACCTCGTTTCGCCCGGGGCAGGACCGCATGGTCGATGCGATTCTTGCCGGTCGCGATGCGCTGGGTGTTATGCCCACGGGCGCCGGCAAGTCCATTTGCTACCAGGTGCCCGCGCTCATGCTGCCCGGCATCACCTTTGTGGTGAGTCCGCTGCTGTCGCTTATGGAGGACCAGACCCGTGCGTTGCTCGCGGCGGGTGCGCGACCCAGCTATCTCAACTCCAGCCTTACTCCGGCCCAGCAAAACACCGTGCTCAAGCGAGCGCGCGAGGGCCGCTACCAGCTTATGTACGTGGCGCCCGAGCGCTTGCTCGAGCCGCGTTTTTTGGCATTTGCGCGGGAGGCCGCGGCGGACGGCGGCATTGGCGTGCCGCTCGTGGCCATTGACGAGGCCCACTGCGTGAGCCAATGGGGCCAGGATTTCCGCCCCGCCTATCTGCAGATTCGTGAGTTCATCGATTCCCTGCCGCAGCGCCCCATCGTGGCGGCCTTTACCGCTACGGCGACCGAGCGTGTGCGCGCGGACATTCAGCAGATGCTTGGCCTGCAAAACCCCGCGACGGTAGTGACGGGCTTCGATCGCAAGAACCTCTACTTTGGTTGCGAGGAGATGGGCGACAAGGCCAAGACTGCCTGGGTGCGCGACTACGCGATCGCGCATTCGAGCGAGAGCGGCATCGTGTATTGTTCGACCCGCAAGACAGTTGATGCGCTGGCGGGCGAGCTTGCCGAGGCACTGGGCCCCAGCGGCATTCGCGTTGGCCGCTACCATGCCGGCATGGGCAACGACGCCCGTCGCCAAAGCCAGCGCGCCTTTATCGACGACGATATCCAGGTGATGGTTGCCACCAACGCCTTTGGCATGGGCATCGACAAGCCCAACGTGCGCTACGTGATCCACAACAACGTGCCCGAGAGCATCGAAGCCTACTACCAGGAGGCGGGCCGCGCCGGCCGCGATGGCGACCCGGCCAGCTGCTACTTGCTGTGGAACGGCAACGATTTTCGCATGCGCCGCTTTCTGATCGACCGCGGCGATGCTGCCGATGAGGCGCTCGACGACGAGCAGCGCGCGTGGGCGCTCCAGAATCGATATCGTCTGCTCAGCCAGATGGAGGGCTACTGCAATACCACCGGCTGCCTGCGCGAATACATGCTGCGCTACTTTGGCGACGAGGCCGCGGCCGAGCATGCCGCGGCCAGTACGGGCGGCACCGCCACGGACGACGTCGAGAGCTGCGGCAACTGCAGCAACTGCCTCACGCAGTTCGAGGTCGAGGACGTCACCGATATGGCCCGCGCTGCCGTGCGCTATGTGGCCACGCGTCCCATGCGCTTTGGCAAGTCGCTCATCGCCGATGTGCTCCACGGCGGCAACACCGAGCGCATTCGCCAGATGCATCTGGACGAGGACCGCGGCTACGGTGAGCTGTCGAGCGAATCGGTCGGGCGCATCAAGGACATCATCGGCCAGCTGTGCGGCCGCGGTTATTTGGCCACCTCGCAGGGGCAGTACCCGGTCGTGGGGCTTGGCCCGCGCGCTGGCGAGGTCGAGGACGAGACGTTTGCCTTTACCGTTAAGCGTCGCGCGTCCAAGCGCAAGGCCTCGGCCCGCGCCCGCCGTGCGGTGGATCTGCTGCGCGAGGAGGCCGAGCTGGATCAGCGCCCGCGTGTGGGTGACGATGCCGAGCTGTTCGAGCGCCTGCGTGCCCTGCGCAAGGAGATCTCGACCGAGCTGGAGATGGCGCCGTACATGGTCTTTTCCGACAAGGCTCTGCGCGGTCTGTGCCGCCTACGCCCGCAGACGCGCGACGAGCTTATCCAGGTCAGCGGTATCGGCGAGAAAAAGGCCGACGCCTTTGGCGAGCAGTTTATGGCGGCGATTGAAGAGTTTGAGTCCGAACATGCACGGAATGGAGCATAACGATGGCATCCGACGATAAAACCGAGCGCACTGAGGTGTCCGCCGTGCCGCTGTACCAGCAGGTTATGGATGACCTAAAGGGCGAGATCGCGCGTGGCGTGTACGCATCCGGCTCGCGCATTCCTTCCGAGATGGAGCTCGCGAAGTACTACGGCGTGGGACGCATCACCGTGCGCCGCGCTATCGAGGAACTATCGCGCGCGGGGTATCTCAGCCGCCAGCAGGGGAGGGGCACGTTTGTGTGCGCGCCCAAGCTCAAGCGCAAGATTGTCCAGAAGGGTGACGTCCAGAGCTTTTCCGAAGGTTGCGCTGCCAACGACATGGTGGCCGGAGCACGCCTGGTGTCGCGCACGGTGGTTGCGGCGACGCGCGAGGACGCGGCGTTTTTTGGGGTGGAACCCGGCTGCGAGCTCATCGTTGTCGAGCGCGTGCGCACGGCAGACGGCGTGCCCGTCATGCTCGAGAACAACGCCTTTGTGCTGGCCGACCATCCCTATCTGCAGACGCTTGCCGACAAGGACCTCACGGACAATTCCATCTTTGCACTCGTTGCCGAGCATTCGGGCCGTGCGCCGCTCAAGTCCGACCCCTGTACTGTGGAGATTGCGCTTGCCGATGCTCAGTCGGCCTCGCTGCTGGAGGTGCCGGTCGGCGAGCCGCTCTTCTATATGGAGGCATACTTTACCGATGCGGACGGGCGGCCCTTGCTGCTCGGACGCCAAAAGATCGTGGGCTCGCGCTACGTGTTCGACATCTAACGTCCACAGATAGAACAATATAGAACAAGTTTGGTGAAATGACTTCACGGGTGTCGTCGTGCGTGCTATAAATAGGACAACATAGAACGACCGCAGGTAAGAGCTGCCGTCGTTCAAAACCGCCACACAAGGAGGAGCATCACCATGAACGCACGCGATCTAATTCAGGAAATCATCGAGCGCAAGGGCAAGATCGAGAATGTCTTTTGGATTGCTTGTGGCGGTTCGATGATCGACCTGATGCCGGCCAACGAGCTGCTCAAGCGCGAGGCAACCACGTTTACCTCGACGGTCTACACGGCGCGCGAGTTTTGCCTGATGGCTCCCAAGAGTCTTGGCGAGAAGTCGCTCGTCATTGCCTGCAGCCACAGCGGCAACACGCAGGAGGTCGTCGACGGCTGCGAGATGGCGCTGGCAGCCGGCGCCGAGGTCGTGGCCATGACCGACTGCGAAGGCTCCAAGATCGATAACGGCAAGTGGACCACCTGGGTCTATCCGTGGGGCGAAGGCGTGCCGCAGGCCGAGGTGCCGCAGGGTATCGGTGCTCTGATTGCCGCCGAACTGCTCGACCAGCAGGAGGGCTACGAGGCGCTTGCCGACATGTACGCCGGCCTTAAGCAGATGGATGCGCTGCTGCCCGCTGCCCGCGAGAAGGTCAACGCCGAGCTGGGCGATCGCTTTGCCGAGCTCTGCCAGCAGCATAAGTTCTTCTATATCCTGGGATCCGGCCCCAACTTTAGCCAGACCTACGCCATGGCCATCTGCTCGCTCATGGAGATGCAGTGGCAGCACTGCTGCTACATCCACTCCGGCGAGTACTTCCACGGCCCGTTCGAAGCCACCGAGCCCGGCGTGTTTTACTTTGTACAGCTCGGATCGGGCGAGTGCCGCCCCATGGAGGAGCGTGCGCTCGCGTTCCTCAACACGCACACCGATACGGTCATGGTACTCGATGCGCTCGAGTACGGCGTGGGCGACGTGCCTGCCAGCGTGCGTTCGTTCTTGGAGCCGATCTTCTTCTACAACATGAGCTGCGAGCTGCGCGCCGCCCGCGGCAAGGTGTTCGACCACAGCCCTGAGGTCCGTCGCTACATGGGTATCGAGCAGTACTAGGCACCGGGAATTATCTTTTTTGACGGGGTTTGCGCTGCGCGTGGACCCCGTTTTGCGTTGTGGCGGCCGGATTCGTGTCCGCGCGAAAACGAAGGTGAATACTTTTCTGCGAAGTGAACGACCTATTTTGGACCCCCGAAGCATTCACACTTTTTGGCGGCAAAACCGCAGGAAAACCTCGACGAAACCGCAGGAAACGGCGTCTGAAAAGTGTCGATGCTTCGGGGGCTCGTTCTTGCTCGTTCACTTCGCAGAAAAGTATTCACCTTCGATTTGCAAGGGCACTGTGTGAGTCAAAAAAGCGGGCCGCGCCGGGGATTTCCGGCGCGGCCCGCTTGGTATCGCGCTTAGATTCGCGAGATTTCGGCGATTGACGGCCTACTTGCCGACGACGCCTTCGGCGTCCCACCAGTCGAGCTGGGCGATGTTGTCGCGAATGTGCTGGCAGCTCTTGTGGAAGCCCTCGAGCTCGTATTCGGACAGGTCGAGCGTGTAGACCTCCTCGACGCCCTCGGCGCCGATCACGCACGGCAGGGATGTGAAGATGCCCTCCTCGCCATACTGGCCGGTCATGAGCGTAGAGGCCGAAAGCACGGCGTGCTCGTTATGCAGCACGGCGGCGCAGACGCGCGCGGCGGAGTTGGCGACGGCGTACTCGGTGCACTGCTTGCCCTGGTAGGTCACATAGCCGCCCTTACGCGCGAGCTCCTCGACCTCCATGTGGTCGAAGGCGTACTTGTCGGGGTTCTCGGCCTGAAGCTCGTTGAGGCTCTTGCCGGCGATGGTCGCGGCCTTAAAGGCGGCCAGCTGGCTAAAGCCGTGCTCGCCGATCATGTAGGCGTCGATGGACTTGGGGCTCACGCCGACCTTCTTGGAGATCTCGGTGCGCAGGCGGGCGGAGTCCAGGCCGCAGCCCGAGCCGATGATCTTCTTGGGATCGTAGCCGGTCAGGTGCCACAGCTCGGTGCATACGACGTCACAGGGGTTGGAGATGTTCACGAAGATACCGTCAAAGCCGGCGTCGACGATGCGCTTGGCAAAGGTGCGGGCGGCGTCGGTGGTAAAGAACAGCTCGCCGTCGCGGTTGCCGGCGGCCAGCGCGACCTTGCCGGCGGCGTTGACGATGACGTCGCAGCAGGCCAGCTCCTCGTAGTGGTCGTAGCAGTTGACGATCTTGGTGTTGTACGGGACAAACGAAAGGGAGTCGCGCAGGTCTTGGACCTCGGACGTCACCTTGGCCTCGTTGATATCGCACAGGTACAGCTCATCGGCAATGCCCTGCATGAGCAGGCTGTTGGCGACATGTGCTCCTACGTGGCCCTGGCCGACCACACCGATCTTACGCGTCTGGTACATATGAGTATCCTTCCGGCCGAGTTTTTTGCGTCGAACCATTGTAGCGTCCAGCTGCCACTTTGCTAGACTAAAGCGCCGTAGATTTTTGGGACATGCCTTAATCTCTACTTTTGGAGTGATTTGGGCCGCTGACGGCATCGCTGGGCGATGTGCTCGCGCGGATGGGGCCGGTCGTTGTACCATAGCTGCAACTGACTCATAAGGAGCATCCATGCCCATTCGCATCCCCGACGCCCTCCCTGCCGCTGCGCAGCTCGAGAGCGAGAACATCTTTGTCATGACCGAGTACCGCGCGCTGCACCAGGACATCCGTCCACTGCGCGTGCTCATCCTCAACCTCATGCCCACCAAGATCGCCACCGAGACGCAGATCATGCGCAAGCTCTCCAACACGCCGCTGCAGGTGGAGGTGGACCTGCTGCGCACCAAAACGCACGAGGCCACGCACGTGAGCGCCGGCCACCTGGAGACGTTCTACCGTACGTTCGACGACATCCGCGACATCCACTACGACGGCCTGATCATCACGGGCGCGCCGGTGGAGCAGATGCCGTTTGAGGAGGTCGACTACTGGCCCGAGCTCTGCCAGATCATGGATTGGTCCACCACGCACGTGCACTCCACGCTGCACATTTGTTGGGGAGCACAGGCCGGCCTGTACCATCATTACGGTATCCAGAAGTACGACCTGCCGGCAAAGGCGAGTGGCGTGTTCGAGCATTATCTGGTGAAGCCGCAAAGCCCGCTGGTCCGCGGCTTTGACGACCGTTTCTATGCCGTGCATTCGCGCAACACCGATGTGCGCCGCGAGGACGTGGAGGCCGAGCCGCAGCTTGAGGTCGTGGCCGTGTCTGACGAGGTAGGCCTGTACATCGTCAAGTCGACCGACAGCCGTCGCTTCTTTGTCTTTGGCCATCCCGAGTACGATACCGACACGCTGCGCCTGGAGTACGAGCGCGACGTGAAGCGTGGGCTCAACCCCCAGGTGCCGGCGCATTACTTCCCGGGCGACGACCCCACCGCCGAGCCGCGCAACGTCTGGCGCAGCCAGGCTCAGCTGCTCTATACCAACTGGCTCAACTACTACGTCTACCAGACCACGCCCTACGACCTGGCCCGCGCCGGCGAGGAGCACTAGGCCGTCGGGAGGTGCGCCAGCCGTTAGGCGCTGATGATGTTGGGTAGCGGCAGGTCGTGGACGTCGGTGGGAACGTGGTCGACACGCTGCTCGTCAAAGGCGATGCCGACGATTTGACATGCGGGTGAGAGCATGGGCAGGTAGCGGTCATAGCAGCCGCCGCCGTAGCCCAGGCGCGCGCCGGCGCGGTCGAAGGCTACGAGCGGCACGACGACCATGTCGAGAGCTTCGGCAGGCACGATAGGGAAGCGGCTGCTGTCGATGTCCATGGCCGCGAAGGCTCGCGTGGGGTGGTCGACAAACGGAGCTGCGGACGCATCGTCGACAGCAACTGCCCGCATGCACATGCGCTGGCCACAAGCTGCGGCATCGATTGCCGAGAACATGCACGGATAGGCCACGCGCCAGCCGTGTTTGGCGGCTGCAGCGGCAAACACGGCAGGGTCGACTTCGGAACCCATCGCGGCATAGACGGCAACGGTGTGCGGGGCTGCGGGATCCGAGCGGCCCAGTAGCTCAACGAGCCGCACGCAGATATCAGCGGACTTTGCCGCCCGCACATCCAAATCAAGAGCATCGCGCCGAGCAATCGCCGCCCGCCGCAACTCAGCCTTGTCCATCCCAGCCTCCTCTAGCAAACCTACCAAAAAGGGACAGGTTTATTTTGGCAAGTTTTATCTGGGCAAACACCCAAACCATCACACAAACCATCGCAGGGGGGGGGCAGTTCATGGACACCTTCGTGGGTTTTGACGAAGAGCAGGTGTTCGCGGCGGTTTGTCTCGATCTGTAACAGTAGCTCGGCAAAATCGGACCTAGATGTTACAGATTGAGACAAAGGGCCGGCGTCATCCAAAAACGTCTCGATTTGTAACATCTGGAGCTAATATTGCCGTCTTAGCGTTACAGATCGAGACAAACCGGCAGACTGCGGCAAAAGAAAAAGGTAGATTTTCAGGCATGTCCCAAAAATCTACCTTTGCTGTGCGTTAGCCCATCAGGTCGACGACGTTAAAGCCGGCGTTGCTCTTGGCGATGACTTCGCGGCCGCCAAAGACGCAGGTGGGCGATTCGGCTGCGATGCGCGTCACGTCGGCGCCGAGCGAGCGCAGCTCACTGGGCGTGGCGGCGAGCATCTGGGCGCGGCGCTCCTCGCGGGCGTGCGGATCGAGCCCGGCCAGGTAGGTCGTGTTGCGGCGCTTGGTGAGCGCGTAGGGCTTCACCGGCGCGTCCATGCCGCTCACACAGCTCACGATAAAGCCCTCAAAGGCGGCCTTGTCGGGTTCAAAGCTGCCGAGCCATTCGCCTGCGCGCGCCACGCGCTCAATCGAGGGGTCGATTGCCGGGTCGCGGTAGGTGTAGAACGCCGCCTGACGCTCGCCGGCCGCGCGGAATCCGCAGCCGTACGCGCCGCCCTTCACGCGGATCTCGTTCCACAGGTAGTCGTAGGAGAGTGCGTTGGCAGCAACCGCCCAGGCGCCCGTCACTTCGAGCCCCAAGCGACGCGGATCGCACGCGCTCGCCGCAAAGCAGATGTCGCTGGGGATGACAAAGGCTTCGTGGCGGTCGCGCGGCGTCGGCACCACGAGCGCGTCGTTGCCGGCAATGCCCGCCGCACCCGCGCCCAGCCCCAGGTCGCCCGCAGCATTCCAGTACGCGTCAAAGTCCTCATCGCTGCCGGTAAAGCTCGCCAGGCAGTCGTCGGCCACAAAGATACGACCTGCCAGCTCGGTAAGCTTGGCGCGCAGGCCGTCCAGGCGCTCGTCAAAGTGTTCGAGCAAATCACGCAGGAACAGATAGAAATCAACGCCCGAAAGCTGCTCGCGCACCACGGCCGAAGGCGAGCTGTAACTCATCGCGCGACCGAGCGCCGCCGAGTGGCCGTTGTTGATAAAGCCCTGTTCAAGCCCAATGCGAATCTGTGTGAGCACGTCGCGGACGCGGTCGGCGTCGGCATCCGCCAGCAGCGTGTTCGACCACACCTCGCGCGGCAGGCTCGCCAGCGCATCGATCTTCTCGGACAGGGCGCCGGCGCTCACCAGCAGATAGGGGCGCACGCCGTCCACGTCGGGCTGGGTCATGACCTCGGTCGTAAAGCTCAAAAAGCCCAGCTTGCCGGCAAGCAAGTTGTCGAGTTCCTCGGCCGAGTGCTCGCTCGTGGGCAGCTGTTTGAACAGGCGGCAGAGCAGCGTCACGTAGGGCAGGTCTTCAAACGCGACGCAGCTCAGGTCGAAATACTGCATGGCGTAGGCCAGACGGTTGGTGGGGATGCCGTGGCGCAGGCAGGGGATGGGCGCGGTCGTGTCTACGACCAGCGGCGGCTCGGAGCGCGCCTCGCCAATGTCGGACACGCGCAGGCGCGGCAGCGTGGCCTTGGCCTCGGGCGTGTCTTCTGCCTCCTGCGCGGCACGCAGCGCGGCCGTGCGCTCGACCACGTCGGCCAGCTCGGCATCGGTCATGGCATCGCGCTTGGCTGCCAGCTCGGCGGCCTCGGCACCCTCCGAACCCTCGGCGGCGTCCACCGGCACCAGCTCGACCAGTGCCATGTGATTGTTCTGCAGCACCAGCTCGCGCAGCAGGTCCTCAAAATAGCTGCCGTCCAGCTCGCTACGCAGCTCCTCGTACACCGGGCCGTACTTGAGCGCCAGCGTCGCAGCGTCGTCATCGTAGAGCCACGTGCTCAGCGCGTCGCACGCAATGGCCACGCCGTCGGCGATACCGTAGTCGCGCTGGCGCAGGTCGTATTCGTTGCTGCTGATGATGGCTTCCAGGCGCTCGCGCGGAACGCCATGCTCGTATAGGTCGCGGCAGGCGTCCTGGAACACGCGGCGCAGCTCGTGCGCCACGCCGGGCTGCGCGTTTTGCAGCATGATGAGCTCGTAGGGCTGCAGGCTTTCGGCCGCGGTGTAGCTCACCACGTTGCCGCCCAGGCCGGCGGACAGAATGGCCTTCTTAACCGGCGCTTCGTTGGAGCCCAGTAGCACCTCGAACAGGATATCCGCCGCGATCGTGCGTTTGCGGTCGAGCGCGCTGCCCAGCACCAGGCCCAGGCCCACCAGGGCGTTCTCGGGTGTAGTGGCCATCTCGACGCGCTTGTACTCGCAGGTCACGGGTGCCTGCACGCCCAGCGGATTGGGCGCCAGCGTGGACGGGTCCTCGCCGGCGGCGACGGCAGCGTCCATGCGGCGGCTCGCGGCACTCGGCTGCGACAGATAACGCTCGTCCAAAAAGGCCAGTGCGCGGTCCACATCTAGGTCGCCGTAGAGCGTTATATAAGAGTTGGAAGGATTGTAGTGGCGCGCGTGCGTGTCCAGGAACTGCTCGTAGGTGAGCGCGGGAATCGCGCGCGGGTCGCCACCGCTCTCGTGTGCATAGGCGGTGTCGGGATAGAGCGCGGCGTTGACGGCATCGTCCAGCACACTCATGGGGTCGGACAGCGCACCTTTCATCTCGTTGAACACCACGCCGTTATAGCGCAGCGTGCCCTCGCGCAGGCTCGCGGAGCTGCTGTCGACCTCGGCGTCCTCCGGCAGGTCCAGCTCGTAGTGCCAGCTCTCCTGCTCAAAAATGGTGGGCTTGGTATAGATGGTCGGGTTGAACACTGCGTCCAGATACACGTCCATCAGGTTGTACAGATCCTGCTCGTTGGTGGTGGCAACGGGGTAGATGGTCTTGTCGGGGTAGGTCATGGCGTTGAGGAACGTCTGCATGGAGCTCTTGATCAGGTCCACGAACGGCTCCTTGACGGGAAACTTGGCCGATCCGCACAGCACCGAGTGCTCAAGAATATGGAACACGCCGGTGGAATCGGCCGGCGGCGTCTTAAAGCCAATGGCAAAGGCCTTGTTTTCGTCGTCGCACGCCAGGTACAGCAGGCGAGCGCCCGAGGCGGTGTGGCGCAGCACGTAGGCGTCCGAGTCGAGCTCGGGCACGGTCTCGCAGCGCTCGACGGCAAAGCCGTGGCAGGTAGTGCCGGGCACCAGCAGCGCGGCAGCAGCAGCGCGCGGATCGGTTGAGGTGGTGGGCATATGCAGTCTCCTTTGACGCCCCAGCGGGGGGGGCGAATCGAGTCGAATCCTCGTGAGTATACCCATATGGGGCTGCGGTTCTGCGGCGAACTGAAGACGATGCCAACGGATTGGGTAAAGGCCCCGCGTGCCCGCCGCGCGAGCGTGGAAACTTGGACGCCTATCGAATGAGAGTGGATTTTCGGACGGAATCAGCCTCAAAACGCCCAAATACCGTCCAAATATCCACCCTCATTTCCCGACCGTCCAAAATCCACGCTCATCCGCCGCCCGCACATCTCTCATCTCTCATTCGTCACTAATACGAGAGATAACTGAAAGACGAGAGATAACTGAGCAGCAAAGAGACAAGCAATCATGGTGTTGTCTCAATACTGATTGTTCTACCAGCAAAAACATGTTTAAATGAAACAGATGGCAGACATCTTTTCTTTCATCTCTCACTTATCTCTAATATGAGAGATAGCAGAAAGATGAGAGATAATTACGAGAGATAACTGAGAGACGAAGGAAATCTATTCGTGGCATTCTCCGCCGGGCCGAGCGAAAGGACATGCAGATGAACGAAAACGAGCTAACCGGTCTGCTCGAGTCTTTAAGGCGCATGGGCTCGGACGATCTTAACGTCGAGGTCAAGGAGAGCGCCACGACGCTTTCCCGCGACGTATGGGAAACGGTTAGCGCATTCGCGAATACCGCTGGCGGAATTATCGTGCTCGGCGTGAGCGAGCGCGCGGGCTTTGTCCCGGTTGAGAACTTTGAGACCGAGAAGGTGCTCAACCAATTCGTAGCGGGCATGGGTGATGCCGGCGGTCGCGGAAAACTGGCCAATCCGCCCAAATACACCATTGAACGCGTGGAGCTCCAGGGCACCGTGGTTCTGGTCATCACAATTGAGGAGCTCGACCCGTCGAGCAAGCCTTGTTATGTCATAGAGCGGGGCGCTCAAGGCGGCAGCTACAAACGCATCGATGACAAAGATGTTCCGCTTTCGTCGACCGAGG
This sequence comes from Collinsella sp. CLA-AP-H1, assembly GCF_040092945.1. Taxonomy (NCBI): domain Bacteria; kingdom Bacillati; phylum Actinomycetota; class Coriobacteriia; order Coriobacteriales; family Coriobacteriaceae; genus Collinsella; species Collinsella sp. CLA-AP-H1. The sequence goes on from NZ_JBBNKO010000002.1 coordinate 11,969, forward strand.
TTTTGGCACTGTCGTCATACGAGCGGACGAGTCCTAGCGATCGCGATGCAGTGCCCGGCGCGGTTGCAGGCGATCTTGACGAGGCACTGGTCGACCGTACGATAGATCGGGCTTTCTCGTTGACGCCTCGGGCAATGCGCGGCGCGCCGGACAAACAAACGAAGCTGGAGCGCCTAAATTTCCTTGATTCCCAGGGCAATGTCACCAAGGCTGGACTCCTAGTTGCGGGCACCTACCCTCAGCAGTTTTATCCCAAGCTCTTTATCGACATGGCTGTCTATGCGGGGACCCGGAAAGGCACGGCGGGGTCGCTGAGGTTCATGGACCGCACAATCTGTGAGGGAACGTTGGGCGAGATGATTTCGGATGCTGTCGCGGCCGTCGCCAAGAATTTGCGGCGAACCTCGACCGTCCAAGGCGTCTCGCGTGTCGACTCGCTGGAGATTCCCGAGGAGGTTCTGCGCGAGGCAATCGCCAACGCCGTAATCCATCGAGAATACGGGGATCGGTCCTGTGGACAATCGATTGCCGTCGACGTCTTTGACGATCGTGTCGAGGTGACGAATCCTGGCGGCCTTTACGGGGGAAAGACTCGCGAGAACTTGTTTGACGGCAGCTCCCGATGCCGTAACGCGACGCTCGTGAAACTCATGTCGATTGTCCCGCTGCCGGATGGCGCAGGTTCGCCGGCTGAGGGCAATGGCTCGGGCATCCCGATGATGATCGATGCCATGCGCGCGCATGGTCTGGCCGAGCCCCTGTTCTGCCCGGGGTTCGATCGGTTCAAGGTCGTACTTTACCGTTCAAAGATCGAGCCGGTCGATCATGGCGGGGGCTTAATTGTGACGGCACTCAAACACTACGGCGAGCTGGGGACGCGTGAGCTGGCAGAACGCACGGGGCTTACAATTTCCCAGGTTAGGTCGCGCGTCAACGCGCTCATTGCTCAAGGCGAGCTTGAGCCCACGGCGCCGGCGACGAGCCGCAACCGCAAGTATCGACTGTCAGAGCGCGTGGAATAAATGCGTTAGTGGACGAGGCGACCCAATAATCGACCCTCAATTGGCGCCCACTAAGGTAAAGCGGTTGTTGCTCAGTCGACGGTGATGCTGAAGACTCGGCTTACGCCGGCATGGCCCCGAACCCGTCCATCAAGAACAGCCTAAGAACCAGCTTGATGACATATCCCGGTTTGACTTCTGCCGCGTCAAAGACGTGGCGCTCGGCGAGCTCGCTGCAGTATGCATAGATGTCGCGGATAAGGTCCGCGCCCGAAAGCGTAAACATGTAGCCTGCGTCCGAAAGCGCATTGGGCGCGGCGGGCAACTTGGCCATGTGGCAGAACGTTTGCAGGTCGGGCGCCATAACATTCTGGTAGTCGAGGTGGCCGTTGGCATCCTGTTCGGCAAGCTCCAATTGGCGCACAAAATCCAGCGCCGCTGCTAACACAAAGCTCGGTGTAGGCGCATTGACGTCCTGAGTGGTCGCCACAAGCCTGCCCGCCGCCTGCGTGACAAGCCAAGCGACCTCGCGCTGGCAGCGCACGGCCTTGCGCGTAACCGGCTTGATGGACGAAGAAGAAACGCTCCCCTTAGGCGGATTCGAAACAGCCATAAGACCCTCCCATGAACGACCCGGTCCAACAAGCCCGGATGAAACACGTGCTACATCAGTATACAGGGAAGTGGGGCAGCGGGGTACAAACGCGCCAGCGGCAAACCGAGAGCATCAACGATGTGCCGATCGCGGAATGAGATCTCGTAATAATTGACTCTCGGCCATATTATTGAGTGGCATGACTCGCGTTCGTATGGTTGTAGGTGCTGGCGATGAACGACATTGACCTTGCTCTTCCGTTGATGGATGGACCAAGCTATGACCGCGCCTGCAGTCTCGTGCCTTCCGAATACGTTGAGGCATGGGAGTGGTTTCTGGGTGAGGAACAGCGCGGCGGCGTTTGGACCAGCCTTCCGCACCACACCAAGGAAGATAGCCCTCAGTATCAGTATCGTTTGAGAATTGGCTCGGACTTCTTTCCCGTAACGCGGGATTCAGGGATCTTCTGGCCGGGCCAGGATCGGGTGAAGCAAGATCCCAATAAGATCTTTGCGCTTTCGGTCCATAACTCTAAAAAGAGCTTCTACACCGATGTACCTCCGCTCTATTTGGACGATGGTACGTGGGTCATTAAGTATTCGGTCCAAGCGCCAGGCGCCGTTGGTTCTCGAGACCAGAATTACAACCGTAAAATGCTCAACTGCATGGAATGTGGCGTTCCAGTCGGAGTCATATTTGCAACCGAGGTGGGCTACAAGGTGCTCGGCCTTGCGTTTGTTGAACGGTTCGAGCCCGAAAACGGATGGTTTGTTCTGCACGGTCCTGTTCATAAAGGCGGACCGGACCCCCGTTTTGCGCCCGACATGAGCTATCTGAAGCACATGCCCGTCGATATTGAGTTTGCCGGACAGGGTACGACCGACGACGAAAAGGTCCGCTATGCGTTAAGGCGCGAGCGATTGGGGCAGCAATGGTTCCGCAAGCAGCTCGTTGCCGCCTATGATGGCCGTTGCGCGGTGTCGGACTGCGGCGTCAGCGAAGCTCTGGAGGCTGCACATATCGAGAATTACTCGGGACCCAAATCGCAGGTTGCCAGCAACGGCATTCTGCTTCGGCGCGACTTACATGCTTTATTCGATGCTCATCTGATTTCGTTTGAGCCTGTTTGCGGCGAATATCGGCTGTGCGGATCGTACCTGCTGGATAAGACCGGCTACGCTTCCTTTGCGGGTGCGACGCTAAGGCAGCCGAATGAGCGTCAGTGGCGACCCAATACGGTGTTTCTTGAGGCCCATCGCATTGAGTTCGATCGCTCGGAAAAGAAGCGTGAAAAGGCGGGGCTTCTGCCGTATTAGCGTATTTGGCTTTGGCATTCTTTGACGATCGTGTTGTTTGATCGGATCGCGTGGCGATGCAATCTCGCGCATGCCCGCCGGTGCATGCTCTTCCTGTTTTGTATAGCGAGAGGGGAGCGTGTATGAGCTGGCGAGGCGATATTGCGATTGGGAAGTACGGAAAACTGCCGTGTGCCCTTATAGACAACAATATGTTTCCGAGCGTAGAGGTTGATTGCGGGTCGTTTGTCGTCACCTGCCCTTGCTGTGGCTCGCAAATACAGTGTCTCGACATTCGGTTCATCGATGCGCGCGACAGACTCAGCGACGAAGTGAGAAAACGGACGGGCGTTCATATGCCGGTGTATCCGGAGAAATGCCCTGTTTGCGGCCTCGATATCGTGTACGACGTCGGCGACGAGGGATAGGTGATGCGGAGGAGCTGACTGTGAAGGCCTCTCCGTCTCTACAAATAAATCCCCTCACCGAGTTGCTTGTGGAACTCGGCGTGATGGTCTTGTGCCCAGGTAAAGAGCGCCTGGTCAAAGTCGGTGCGTGTGGCTGGGAGGCCAAAGACGCCGGCAACTTCGACGCGTATAAACTCCAGTGCCGGCAGCTTGTTGATGGCAGTGAGGGCAAACGGGGACGAGGGCTCCTCGAACAGATGGCGGCTGCCTTGCAGCGCGTCGCAACTGGTGCACGTGTTGCCGAGCGACGGGGCTTTGGAGGCTCGCGCGCCTACGGACTTGTAGCCGCAGCGCTTATGAAGGTAGTCGCGGATCTCGCCCGGCACGCAGCCAAGAGCGGGCACGATGGCGAGTGCGTTGGCGTTGGCCGTGTCGATGGCAATGTGCCCGGCTTCGTTGGGCGCGTGCGCGATGGCGACGCTCTCGTCGTTATCGGTTCGATAGGGAATGCCGAAGGCCGCGACCGAGGTCTCTTTGTGACACTTCCAGCACTCGCGCTTGCCCAGTACTAGATATATATACGGCGCTGAGGGGTCGGATCGGTCAACACCGGGCAGCCACTCGGCAAAGGGCTCGGGGTTGACGCCGCTGGGTACATACCAGACCTTCTTGGTCCGGTCCCATTTGGCGCCCAGCGCCTTGGCTTCTTCTTTGTGCGAAAAGGGGACATCGAGCTCGGTGCGCATGGCGGCTCCTTGGTGCTGCAGGTGCAAGTGGCCCAAGGATACCGCAGGGCGCAGACATCGCGGCGTTTTGCTGAGAAGTTGCGGTGCGGACTGATTGGTTATGCCGATGGATATATCGGCTAGTAGATGGTCGGCTTTTGGCTAGTTGGGCGGTTGGAACTGCCGGCGGATTTGGCGACATAAAACAAAACAGCCCAGAGGACATAGCCTCTGAACTGCGAACATTTGGTGGGCGTTAGAAGATTTGAACTTCTGACCTCTTCCGTGTCAGGGAAGCGCTCTCCCCCTGAGCTAAACGCCCGATCAAGGGTGCGCAAGCGCGCAAGGGATAATATAACGGAGCCTGAACTCGGTGGCAAGAACATTTTTAAAAATCGCTTACATTGTGGAATTCGGGGGCTTTGTCATATCCATTTCAAAAGAGCCTGCTGCCGCGATTTGGCTGTCGCATAATGCAAGGCCATTGCGGTATCGAGCTATGGAAAGACGCCTGCGGAATTGTCCTACCGATAAGCGGACAAGCCTCCAACTGGTGCCTTCGCCATGGTAAGGTAAGCCGAATTGTTTCCAGGCTGTTTCGGGGGAGTGGAATGAGCAAAGAGTGTGTCGAGCAGGTCGAAGGCGCAGGGGCTTCGGTGCCGATGACCGATATATCGAACATTGATGTGCCCGAGGGCACCGACGAGCTCAGCCGCAACACCCGTCGCGCATGGCGCGACCGCCTGAACAACGCTTCGACGCGCAAGATGATCACAGGCGTCTTGGCTACGCTGGTGGGCGGTTCGTTTTGGGGCTTCTCGGGCACCAGCGCGAGCTTTCTGTTCGATACCTACCACGTCGACACCTTGTGGCTTATGAGCGTGCGTCAGATTCTCGCCGGTCTACTCTTTATGGCCGTGGTTGTTACGCGCGACCGCGAGCGCCTGGTTAAGCTCTGGACCACACCCGCCGATCGCAAACAGCTGCTGCTCTTTACCGCCTTTGGCCTGCTGTTCAACCAGTTTTGCTATCTATCGGCCGTGCGCCTGACGAACGCCGGAACCGCGACGGTGCTCCAGTGCCTGCAGCTCGTTATCATCATGGGCTACACCTGCGTAACCGATCGCCGCATGCCGCGTACTCGCGAAGTCATCGGCATTGGCTTGGCTCTGGGCGGAACCTTTTTAATCGCCACCGGCGGCGACCCCACCAGCCTGAATATCTCGCCGCTTGGCCTGGCAGCAGGTCTTATGTGTGCGGTCAGCGCCGCGTGTATGGCGGTGATTCCCGCCAAGATCCTGCCCGAATACGGTAGCCCCATCGTCACGGGCTCGGCAATGCTCACGGCGGGCGTGGTCTCGTGCGTCTTCGTGCAGCCCTGGGCGCATATGCCGGCGCTTGATGCCGCCGGCGTCGAGGCGCTCGCGGTGTTCGTGGTTATCGGCTCGTTTTTTGCTTACATGCTCTATATGCAGGGCGTTAAGGACATCGGCTCGGTGCGTGCGAGCCTCATCGGAACTGTGGAGCCGGTTTCGGCGACCATCACCAGCGCCGTGATGCTGGGTACGGTGTTTTTGCCGACCGACCTTATCGGCTTTGCCATGATCATCGTGATGATGTTCCTTACGGTGTAGTTGACGCCGCCGCCAAGACAGAAAAGGTGTTGTGCCGCATTTTCGCCAATTGATGTCCGTGTCTGGAGTTTAGCTGTCGATGCTCAAAATGCCATAAACTAGTAACGTTATGGACTTTTTCATTGCGACTCAATTGCGAGGATTTCTTTATGGCTGGTAATCACTTTAAGGGCAGCGATAGCGGCCGTCCTGCAGTTCCGCCGCGTCCGAACGGGGCTGGTAAGGCCGGCACGCCGGGCGGCGCTGGACAGGGCGGTTCCGGTAAGCGCGTGTCCCCGGGCGAGACGGCGATGTTTACCGCTCTGTACGAGCAGTCTCAAAAGGCAAAAAAGACCGGCCGTGCAAGAGGGAATGTCTTCGTGGGCGGTGCAACCTCCGCGTCGCAGCCGAGCGGGGCTCCTTCGGTACCTGCGAACAACGCAGGTGCTGCCAACGCCGCGAATGCCGCCGGCAACGTTAATGCCGGCAAGGCCGACAACAATACTCCCTCTGCCGGTGGCGCGGGGCTTACGGGTAACCTTGGCACGATTTACACCGGCGCCTCCGAGACTGGCACGTTCGCCCGCCTGGATGATAGCGGTGCCGAGTTTGCGGGCTCGGGTTCCAAGGAAGATTATTACGATTTTGGTTTGAACTACGGTAGCGACGCTTCGTCGAGTTCGACCTCTGACGGTCTGGTCCGTCATCGCCATCGCAAGGGCGAGCGCAAAAAGCGTCACACCGGCGCCATTATTGCCGCTGTAGTTGCGGTGCTTCTCGTTGCGCTTGGCGCAAGCGGCTTTATGCTGCTTAACTCGGCAAAGACCGTAAAGAGCGAAGCGAAGGAGGCTGTCGAGATTGTCGGTGGCCTTAAGGACAAGGTCACGTCGGGCGATTTTTCGACGCTGCCTGACGACGCGAAGAAGATCGATGAGCTCTGTAACAGCATGAAGGCGGAGACTTCGAGCCCGCTGTGGACGGCGGCTTCGTTTATCCCGGTGTATGGCAGTGACATCAACGCAGCCCGCACCATGATTGATGCCCTGTCCGATGTCTCGAGCAACGCGCTGGTTCCCATGGCCGATAACCTTTCGCAGGCCACGCCCGGCAAGCTGTTCCAGGACGGTATGATTAACGTATCCGCGCTGCAGGCGGTCGCCGATTCGCTTTCCAGCAGCTCGAAGGTGTTCAAGAGCGCCAACGAGAAGATCCAGGGCATTGGCGATACTCATATTTCCCAGGTGACTGAGCTGGTCGATAAGGCCAAGGACGGCTTTGCCACCCTCAACGGCGCGGTTGACGCGGCGGAGAAGGTCGCCCCCGTCCTTCCCCAGATGCTCGGCGCCAACGGCCAGACGCGCAACTACCTTGTGTACGCCATGAACAACGTCGAGATTCGTGCCTGCGGCGGCTTTGGCGGTTCGCAGGGCCTGATTTCGGTCACCGACGGCCAGATGTCGATTGGCGAGTTTGTTCCCCGCATTGGACTCAGCGAGGATGAGGCAGTCGAGAGCGTCGACGAAGAGGATGAGGCGCTGTTCGGCAACCACAGCAACCTGTACAACTCGGGCAATACCTATTCGCCTGATTGGCCCCGCAACTCGCAGCGTGTCGCCGCGCTGTGGAAGTCCCAGTATGGGCAGGACGTTGATGGCGTCGTCGGCATCGATCCGGTGTTCTTGCAGTACCTGCTGGGCCTTGTCGGTAATGTCTCGCTGCCTGATGGTACGGTCGTCGACGGTACCAACGCGGCGAAGGTTCTCATGCACGATGTGTATTGGAACTATCCGGTCGAGGAATCGGACGGCATCTTTGCGGCTGTTGCCAGCGCCGCCTTCGACAAGATTCTCGGTGGCATCGGTGACGTCGACGTTACAAAGCTTGTCGGTGCATTCGAGCGCGGTGCCGAAGAGGGCCGTCTGATTGCTTGGATGAGAAACGATGATGAGCAGAATGCCATCAAAGAGACGGGCATTGACGCTTCGCTGCCCGATCCGGATGATCCGAGTGCCGATCCCGTTGCCGGCGTTTACTTTAACAACCTGAGCTTCTCCAAGCTCGACTGGTATCTGAACGCCGACACGCAGATTGGCCAGGGCATCAAGAACGGCGACGGCACGTGCTCGTATCGCATCACCGTTACTCTGACGAACATCATGACGCAGGAGGAGGCAGGCAAGCTGCCCGACTACGTTGCGGCGAGCGCATCCGATGCCGCGCGTGACGACGAACGCCTGAATGTCTCGTTGTTTGCCCCGACGGGCGGCAACATCAGTGACCTTACGGTTGAGGGCACCCAGTTTGGTCTTGGCGCCGCCACGTGGCATGGAATCCCCTTCTATTCGGGCACCGTTGACCTGCATGCTGGCGAGACGACGACGATCACGTATACGCTGACCACGTCGGCCGAGGCGGGGGACAAGCCGCTTACGCTGCGTCAGACTCCTACATGCCAGGCGGCTCGCGACAGCGCGTCGGCGTAGGGTTTTTCTGGTAGCGCAGATAATCGAGTACCATTTTGGGGCGGACAGGCAATCTGTTCGCCCCTATTTTGTAAGGAGAGCGCATGAAGTACTTTGGCACCGACGGCTTTCGCGGTGAGGCCAACGTTGGGCTGACGGTAGAGCACGCTTATAAGATTGGCCGTTTTGTGGGCTGGTATTACGGCGCCAACCGCGAGCGCAAGGCACGCGTGATCGTGGGCAAGGACACGCGTCGCTCGAGTTATATGTTCGAGGCGGCGCTGGTGAGCGGTCTGGTCGCGAGCGGTGCGGACGCCTATATGCTGCACGTGATCCCCACGCCGGGCGTAGCGCATCAGACTGTGGAAGGCTGCTTCGATTGCGGCATCATGATCAGCGCGAGCCACAATCCGTTTTGCGATAACGGCATTAAGCTCGTCAACAGTGACGGCTTTAAGATGGACGAGGACGTACTGGAGCTCATCGAGGACTATATCGATGGCAAGAGCGAGGTGCCGCTGGCAACGGGCAACCACATCGGCGCCACGGTGGACTACATGCAGGGTCGCAACCGCTACATTGCTTCGCTCATCGCCAGCGCGAACTTTTCGCTGCAGGGCGTCAAGATCGGTATCGACTGCGCCAACGGCTCGGCATCCTCGGTGGCCAAGCCGGTGTTCGACGCACTGGGCGCCGATGTGCGCGTGATCAATGCCGCGCCCGACGGCTTTAACATCAATGTCGACTGCGGCTCTACGCATATTGAGCGCCTGCAGCGCCACGTGGTGGAGCAGGGCCTGGATGTGGGTTTTGCCTACGATGGCGATGCCGACCGCTGCCTGGCCGTGGACGAGCGCGGCCGCGTGGTCGACGGTGACCAGATCCTGTACGTGTGCGGTGTGTACCTGAACAAGCACGGGCGTCTCTCGGGCGGTACCGTGGTGCCGACGATCGCCAGCAACTTTGGCCTGATCAAGTCGTTGGAGCTTGCCGGCCTGAGTGCCGTGACCAGCGGCGTGGGCGACCGTCACGTGTATGCCAAGATGCGCGAGGGCGGCTACAGCCTGGGCGGCGAGCAGACGGGCCATACGATCTTTGGCGATATCGAGCGCACGGGCGACGGCATTATGACCTCGCTGCGCGTGATGGAAGTGATTCGTGCCGAGCGCGAGACGCTCTCGCAGCTCACGGCTCCGTGCAAGCTGCTGCCACAGGCGCAGGTGGCCGTGCACGTGGCGGACAAGGACGCCGCGCTCGAGAATATGGGCGTGCAGAACGCCATCGCCGAGGCCGAGGCTGCGCTGGCAGGCGAGGGCCGCGTGCTCGTGCGCAAGAGCGGAACCGAGTCGGTTATCCGCGTGCTGGCCGAGGCGCCCGACCAAGCATCCGCCGATGCCGCCATGAAGCGCATCGCCGCCGCGCTGGAAGCTCTGTAAGGTAGTCATTGGGGACGTTCTTAAACGACTAGGTGGAAAGGGGACGCTGCGGATTGGTTCCGCGGCGTCCCCTTTGCGTTGGCGTGTCGGTTATGCCTTACAGCTCGTAGAGCGTGGTGAACTTGTCCTGCAGGTAGCTGCAGTAGTAACGGGCGTCAAAGTCCATGCCGCAGGCGCCCTTGATGAGCTCCGGTGCGTCTTTGGCGCGGCCCCACTGCCAAATGTGCTCACCCAGCCAGGCACGGACGGGCGCCAGATCGCCGCTCGCGCAGGCACCGGTGAGGTCGACGCCGTCGCGGCACATGGCCGGCACAAACATGGCGTCGTAGGCACTGCCCAGCGCATACGTGGGGAAGTAGCCAAACGAGCCGCCGCTCCAGTGCGTATCCTGCAGGCAGCCGTGCGTGTCGTCGGGGACGGGAATGCCCAGGTACTCATCCATAAAGCGATTCCAAAGCGTCGGGATGTCCTTGGCCGTGGCCTCGCCGGCAAACAGCATGCGCTCGATCTCGTAACGCACCATAACGTGCAGCGGATAGGTGAGCTCGTCCGCCTCGGTGCGGATCAACGACGGCTGCGCGATGTTCACGGCGCGGTAGAGCGTGTTCTCGTCCACGCTGCCATAGACCTCGGGCGCGTGACGGCGCAGTACCTCGAGCAGCGGGCCCATAAAGGCGCGGCTGCGACCCACGGTGTTCTCAAAAAAGCGGCTCTGGCTCTCGTGGATGCCCATGGAAGTGCCGCCCTCCAGGCAGGTGCGCGCATAGGCGGGGTTGACGCCCAGCTCGTACATGGCGTGTCCCGCCTCGTGGATGATGCTGTAGACGTTGGAGATGCAGTCGTCCTCGTAGATGTGCGTCGCGATGCGCGCGTCGCCTACGGCAAAGCCCTCGCTAAACGGGTGCTCGGTAAAGGCAAGCGTGGTGTCGTTCAGGTCCAGGCCGACGAGCTTCATCAGGTCAAAGCTCATGGCGCGCTGGGCGGCATCGGGCACGCGGGCGTGCAAAAAGTCGGCATCGGGCTGCTGGCCGCGCTCGCCGATGGCGTGCACGAGCGGCACGACCGTGGCCTTGACCTCGTCGCAAAACGCATCGAAGCTCTTGGTGGAAAGGCCGCGCTCGTACTGGTCGAGCCAAACATCGTATGGGTCGCGCTTGGGGTCCATGAGCTCGGCCTGATGCTTAAGCTGGGCGACGATTCTATCCACATAGGGCTCAAAGCTCGCCCAGTCATTGGCCGTCTTGGCCTTGTGCCACACGGCGTCGGCCTCGCAGGTGAGCCTGGTCCAGGCCTCGGCCTCCTCGGTGGGGATGACGCTTGCTTCGCGCTGGTCGCGGCCGAGCACGCGGATCTCGTCGAGCAGCTGCAGGTCGTCGATCTTGCCGCCGGCGACGGTCTCGCGCGCTAACGAGCGTACGAGCTCAACGGACTTCTCGCTGGTCAGTAGCTTGTGATGTTCGCCGGCAAGCGTGCCCATGGCGTCGGCACGGGCGGCAGCGCCGTTGGCAGGAGCAATCGTCGCTCCATCGAACTCGGCAATCTTGAGCAGGTACTCGCGGGTCCACAGCTTGCCCTCGAGCTTGCGGAATTTTTTAACGGCCTTATCGACCTTCATGCCTTTGGGCGTCTTGCCCGCTGCGGGCTTGGCCTTCTTATCGAGTTTCTTTCCCATACCATATCCTTGATCTCGCGAGCCGAGCGCCACGGATGGGCGCACGGCCAGTTTGCACAGCTACTTGCCTTGTACCCAGCGCGAACAAAACGGAACGCGGCGATGCGCTCGCGAAATGTGTTATCCTATAGCCCAATGCGTTGACGGAGAGGGTTTTGCCCGCCGTGTCGCCGGCAAGAGAGGGAAGGTCATGGGCTGCAAGCCTTCCTGCGGTGGCAAGGGCCAAGCGTTCACTCCCGAGCAGCGACCTCAACGGGCGCGCGGCCGGTGGCAGCGAAGCCCCAGTAGGGAAGCCGTGAGCCTCGCGACAAGGGGCGCAGAGTGGGCACGGCGGGCCAGACATCCGCCGGGTCAAACAAGGTGGTACCGCGGAATTCAACCGTCCTTGGGCAATGTACATGCCCGAGGGCGGTTTTTTGTTACCGAACCGGGCCGCACATCCGCAGCTATCGGGTGCTAGCCGCCCCGGCAAGCGAGATGCGCGAGAGACGAAAGGGAAGACATGAGTCTGATTGATGATCTGGTCAAACTCGAGGAAGAGGCCAAGGAGCTCGTCGCAGGCGCCGATGACGCCGCCAAGCTCGAGGCTGCGCGCGTTGAGCTGCTCGGTCGCAAAGGCCGTATCACCGGCCTGATGCGCATGATGGGCAAACTCGCCCCCGAGGATCGTCCCATGATGGGCAAGCGCGCCAACGAGATGCGCCAGCTGATCGAGGGCATGCTCGACGAGCGCACCACCGAGATGAAGGCCGCCGCCCTCAAGCACGCACTCGAGCACGAGGCCGTCGACATCACGCTGCCGGGCATCCGTCCGCAGATCGGTCACCAGCACCTGATCAAGCAGATCATCGAGGAGGCCGAGGACATCTTCTGCGGCATCGGCTACACCGTCGAGTCCGGCCCCATGGTCGATACCTCCTACTACAACTTCACCGCGCTCAACGCGCCCATGGATCATCCGAGCCGCTCGGCTCGCGACACGTTCTATGTGGTCGACAACAACCCCGGCAGCGTCGCGCATCCCGAGGCTCACGCTCACGGCGAGTCCGACGTGCTGCTGCGCACCCAGACCTCGGGCGTGCAGATCCACACCATGGAGTCGCAGAAGCCGCCCATCTACATGATCTGCCCGGGCACCGTCTACCGTCCCGACACGGCCGACGCCTGCCACCTGCCGCAGTTCAACCAGATCGAGGGCCTGGTCGTCGACGAGGGTATCACCTTTGGCGATCTTAAGGGCACGCTCGACTACTTTGTTAAGTGCATGTTTGGCGAGGACCGCAAGACGCGCTATCGCCCGCACTTCTTCCCCTTCACCGAGCCTTCCTGCGAGGTGGACGTGAGCTGCCACGTGTGCGGCGGCAAGGGCTGCAACTTCTGCAAGCACAGCGGCTGGATCGAGATTCTGGGCTGCGGCATGGTCGACCCCAACGTCCTGATCAACTGCGGCATCGACCCCGAGAAGTACACCGGCTTCGCCTTTGGTATTGGCGCCGAGCGCGTCGCGGCACTGCGCTACGATCTGCCGGACCTCAGAACGCTCATGACGGGCGATATGCGTTTTCTGAATCAGTTCTAGGCTGCGGCTTGCCCAAGCACGGCACCTCGGCGCTCATTCGTCGCTTGCGTACCAAAGTACGCGGCGCTCCTCTTTCGGGCCGATCTGCCGCACTTGGACAACCCTCGCTTTGTAAGGAATGTTCACAAAGTTGAAGTTTCCACCTGCATCTCTTCGCAGGCTTTCAGTATGAAAGGAGAGCTAGATGCGTGTTTCTTACGACTGGCTCAAGACCATGATCGATATTCCGGAGGATCCCAAGACCCTTTCGGACGAATATATCCGTACCGGCACCGAGGTCGAGGCGATCGACACCGTGGGCGAGTCCTTCGACCACGTGGTGACCGCCAAGGTGCTCACCAAGACCCCGCACCCCGATAGCGACCACATGTATGTGTGCTCGGTCGATGTGGGCGACAAGAATCTCGACGCCGACGGCAACCCCGCCCCGCTGCAGATCGTCTGCGGCGCGCAGAACTTCGAGGCCGGCGACCACATCGTCACGGCCATGATCGGCGCTGTGCTCCCCGGCGACGTCAAGATCAAGAAGAGCAAGCTTCGCGGTGTCGTGTCCATGGGCATGAACTGCTCCGCGCGCGAGCTCGGTCTGGGCGGCGACCACTCCGGCATTATGATCCTGCCCGAGGATACGCCCTGCGGCATGCCGTTTGCCGAGTACGTGGGCTCGAGCGACACCGTGCTCGACTGCGAGATCACGCCCAACCGCCCCGACTGCCTGTCCATGATCGGCATGGCCCGCGAAACCGGTGCCATCTTCGACCGCGATTTCCACGTTGAGCTGCCCGCCATCAAGGTCGAGACCGGCCGCGCGACCGACGACGAGCTTTCGGTCGAGATTGCCGACGAGGGCCTGTGCGACCGCTACGTCGCCCGCATCGTGCGCAACGTGAAGGTCGGCCCCTCGCCCGACTGGATGGTCAAGCGCCTCAACGCCCTGGGCGTGCGCCCGCACAACAACATCGTCGATATCACCAACTACGTGATGATGCTCACCGGCCAGCCGCTGCACGCCTTTGACCTCGACACCTTTGCCGAGCGCGATGGCCACCGTCGCGTGGTGGTTCGCGCCGCCCAGCAGGACGAGAAGTTCACGACGCTCGATGGCGAGGAGCGTGTGCTCGACGCCGGCATGGGCCTCATCACCGACGGCGAGCGCCCTGTGGCGTTGGCCGGCGTCATGGGCGGCATGGATTCCGAGATCGAGGACGATACCGTTGACGTGATGGTCGAGAGCGCCTGCTTCAACGCCGGCCGCACCTCGCACACCAGCCGTGACCTGTCGCTGATCTCCGACGCCTCCATCCGCTTTGAGCGCCAGGTCGACGAGACCGGCTGCGTGGACGTCGCCAATGTGACGTGCGCGCTTATCGAGGAGATCGCCGGCGGCGAGGTCGCCCCCGGCTATGTGGACGTGTTCCCCGCGCCCAAAACCATCGACAGCATCAAGCTGCGCCTGGCCCGCGTGCGCGCCATCTGCGGCGCCGACATCGAGCCCGACTTTATCGAGCGCTCGCTCACCCGCCTGGGCTGCACCGTCGAGTGCGACGGCGAGGACTTTATGGTCACGCCGCCGAGCTTCCGTCCCGACCTACCGCGTGAGATCGACCTGATCGAGGAGGTCCTGCGCCTATGGGGCATGGGTCGCGTCACGGCGACCATTCCGGCTGCCAAGAACCACATCGGCGGTCTGACGCGCGAGCAGAAGCTTACCCGCAAGGTCGGCGAGATCCTGCGCGCCTGTGGCCTCAACGAGACCACGACCTTTGGCTTTGCCGCCCCGGGCGACCTGGAGAAGATTGGCATGTCCACCGAGGGCCGCGGCTGCCCCGTGGTTCTCATGAACCCGCTGGTGGCCGAGCAGACCGAGATGCGCCGCTCGCTGCTGCCGGGTCTGCTGCAGTCTGTGGCCTACAACGAGGCCCACGGCACGCCCAACGTGCACCTGTACGAGGTCGGCAGCCTGTTCCACGGTCGCGAGAACGCCAGCCTGCCCAAGGAGACCAAGTCCGTGGCGGGCGTGCTCTCTGGCCAGTGGAGCGAGCAGTCTTGGACCATGAAGTACCGCAAGCTGCGTTTCTTCTTTGGCAAGGGCATCGTTGAGGAGCTGCTTGCCCAGCTGCGCATCGAGAAGGTTCGCTTCCGTCCCGTCGAGGGCGAGAGTTATGCCTTCCTGCAGCCGGGTCGTGCTGCCGAGGTGCTCTCGGGCGGTACCGTGCTGGGCTGGGTTGGCGAGATCCACCCCGAGGCGCGCGAGGCTATGGGCATTGACGAGGTCGTCGTTGCCTTTGAGCTCGACCTGGACAAGCTGATCAAGGGCGCCCGCAACCAGGAGAACTACCGTGAGTTCTCGCAGTACCCGGCCGTTGAGCACGACCTTGCTATCGTGGTCGACAACACTGTGACCTGCGAGGATCTTGAGCGTCGTATTACGAGTGCCGGCGGCAAGCTGCTCGAGGGCGTGCGCCTGTTCGATGTCTACCGCGATCCGGTCCGCATCGGCAAGGGCAAGAAATCCATGGCCTTTGCGCTTACGTATCGCTCCGACGACCACACGCTCACCAGCGAAGAGGTCGAAAAGGCGCACCAGAAGATCGTCACCAAGGTGTGCAAGGGCGTAAACGGCGAGGTCCGCGGCTAGGTCCTGCGCTGGGGTATGGGTTGGTGGCGACTGCTGCCGAATCCTACAAGACCGTTATGCTCGGTATAAGGCACTGCTGAGCCTGCATATATGACACGCGCATTACATAACGGCGTGCTGCTTTGTCGGCAGTGCGCCGTTTTGCTATGATAGCCCGCGGCGTGTTACGAATCTGACAATACGTAACACTGGCAAGGTGATTCAAGCGGCGTTGCAATTCTGTGCGCCGATAACCGGGAGGCGTACATGCACATTCCAGATAATTATCTGTCCCCGCAGACCGATGCCGTCATGGCGGTGGCGATGGTGCCCGTTTGGGTCCACTGCATCAAGAAGGTGCGCGCCACGCTCGATCGCGAGCATATGGCTTTCCTGGGCATCTGCGCCGCGTTCTCCTTCCTGCTCATGATGTTCAACGTGCCGCTGCCTGGCGGCACCACAGGCCACGCCGTCGGCGGCGCCCTCATTGCGCTGCTGCTAGGCCCCGAGGCCGCGGCTATCGCTGTCTCGGTCGCGCTGGCGCTGCAGGCGCTGCTGTTTGGCGACGGCGGCATCCTGTCCTTTGGCGCCAACTGCTTTAACATGGCCTTCGTGCTGCCGTTTGCCGCTGCTATCGTGTTTCGTGCGCTCAACAGCCGTTTGCATGGCAAGGGCTGGGGCACCTCGGTTTCGGCCGTCGTAAGCGGCTGGGTCGGCCTGTGCCTGGCGGCCCTGTGCGCGGCAATCGAGTTTGGTATTCAGCCGATGCTCTTTACCAACGCTTCGGGCGCGCCGCTGTACTGCCCCTTCCCGCTGTCCGTGGCTATTCCGGCCATGTTGATCCCGCATATGCTGGTTGCCGGCGTGATCGAGGGCGTGGCGACGGCCGCCATCTACGGTTTCATTAAGAAGACGGCGCCGAGTGTTATCGTCGGGCCCGAGGCCGTCGATGGACAGCTTGCCGGCGATGGTACTGCCAAGAAGACCTCGCTGGTCCCCACGCTCATTCTGGTCGCCGTGCTTGTCGTGGCTACGCCGTTCGGCTTGCTTGCCACAGGTGACGCATGGGGCGAGTGGGACGCCGAGGGCGCCGCGACCGCCGTTCAGGAGGCTGGTGACGACAGTCTGCAGGCTTCGGTCGGCCTCGATACCCCGACCTTTGCCGACGCTCTGCCTACGGGTGATTACCTGCAGGCCTATTCCGAGGAGCAGGGTCTTGGCTTTGCCGGTCAGGCTGCCATGTATATCCTGTCCGGCGTGATTGGCGTGGCGGTGCTTACCACCGCATTCCGTCTGATCTCGCTGACGGTTAAGGAAAGCGGTGCTCATGGCAATAGCCGAGCTGCCTAGCTGGCTTGCGGTCGAGCAGCGTTACGAGCCCGTGGGGGCTCGGCATCGCGTGATGCAAAAGAATGTCCTGCACCTGGCGAGCCTGCTTGAGCGGGTTCGCCTGGGTGGGGGCGCGCACGAGGGCGGGTCGATGGTCGACCGCGCCCTTTCTTGCGTTTCGGCTCCGGTGCGCCTGGTGGGGATGTTCGTCTGCGTCCTGTGCGTGTGTCTGACACAGAGCCCGCTGTACCTCATGTTGATGGCGGCCATTGCGCTGGTGCTCGTTGCCGTGCGCCCCGTACGCGGGCTGCGTGCGACCTTTGTGCCGGCGCTTGGCGCCGCGGGGTTCGCAGTGGTTCTGGCACTGCCTGCCCTGCTGCTGGGCGCTTCCGCTACGGGCGCCATGCTCAAAATTGCGCTTAAGACGTTCATTAACGTGTCGCTCGTGCTGGGCGTTTCGTGGACGCTCACCTGGAGCCGCATGTCGGCGGCGCTCAAGATGCTGCATCTACCCGACGAGGTCATCTTTACGTTTGATATGGCGCTCAAGCACATCGAGGTGCTGGGTCGCACGGCGCACAATCTGTGCGAATCGGTCATGCTGCGCAGCGTCGGTTCCGCGCCTGCGGGTTTTTCGCGCACCGATTCGCTGGCGGGTATCATGGGCATGACGTTTATCAAGGCGATGGAATGCAGCCGCGCGATGGACGAGGCCATGCTGTGCCGCGGTTTTGCGGGTGCGTATCCGGCGCCCGCGCGCGCCGGGTTTGGCTGGCGCGATGCGGTCTATGCGGCCGGCGTGGCGCTGCTGGCGGTGTTGTGCGCCGTGCTGTAGGCGCTGCTGGTTCCGGCTGGGGATGCAAATAGGGAAGGGCGACGTTTTGACGATCGATATGAATAGTGCGGCGGGCACGAACGGTGCGGGCGGCGCCGAGGTCGCGCCGCTCATCGAGCTGCGCGACGTGGTGTTCTCCTATGCGGGGCATACGGTTGTCGATGGCGTGTCGCTGCAGGTCGATCGTGGTGAACTCGTTGCCCTGCTCGGTCCCAACGGCTGCGGTAAGACGACGATTATGCGCCTTATTAACGGCCTTGAGCTCGCGGACGCAGGGGCATACCTGTTCGACGGGCACGTGGTCGATGCGGCGTTTCTAAAGGATTCCGCGGCCGCTCAGCGTTTTCATCAGCGCGTGGGCTTTGTGTTCCAGAATGCCGACGCCCAGCTGTTCTGCGCTACGGTGGGCGAGGAAGTTGCTTTTGGTCCCGCGCAGATGGGGCTGCCGGCAGACGAGCTCGACCGTCGCGTGCACGATGCCATGGAACTGTTTCAAGTTGCCGACCTGGTCGATGCCTCGCCCTATCAGCTTTCGGGTGGGCAAAAGAAGCGTGTGGCGCTGGCGGCAGTCGTATCGATGAACCCCGATATCTTGGTTCTCGACGAACCTACTAATGGGCTCGACGAGGATTCATGCGACATCGTGGTCAACTTCTTGCTGGCCTACGTCGCGGCGGGTAAGACGGTCTTGATGAGCACACATCACCAGGATTTGGTGCGACGCCTGGGTGCCCGTGCAATCTATATCGATCGATATCACCATGTGGTCGAGGCGCCTTCGCCGTCGTATGGAACCGAAAGCGGTGCTACGGACTAGTTGCTGCGTAGAGCGTGCGTAGCCGCCCGCGCGGCTTTGCCGTGATGGTATAGTTATCCAGGTTTTTTATGGGGGTGGCTATGCCAAGCTGGAACATTCATATCGCTCAGACGGAGCGTTTGCTGGAGCGCACCGGTGCGCTTGCCAAGAGCGTGCGCGACCGCAATGCCTTTTTGTTTGGCTGCGTGGTTCCGGATATTTTCGTGGGCTATATGGTCCCTGGCATCGCCGATCCCATCCCGTACCGCATTACGCACTTTGCAAAGCCCGAGCCTATCCCTAAGCCGCGCGAGCACGAGTTCTGGGATACCTATGTGGCGCCGCTGCTTAACGGCGCACCCGCGGGCGAACCCGCCGAGGCTACCTCGATTGTCGAGGAGCGCGAGCGACTGAATCGCGTGCACTATCCCCAGCGCTACAGGGATGCCGAGCCGGTTGTCGGTCCCGGCGCTCGTGAGTTCTCGCTTGCGTCCGAGGACGTGGCGCAGTCGTTGCTCGATTTGACACTGGGTGTCTGGTCGCATCTGGTGGCCGATACCGTATGGAATACGCGCGTGAATCAGTACCTGGAGGCGCACGGCGGCAAGCCGTGCGAGGAGTTCCGCATTAAAAAGCAAGGCGACTTTGACTGGTTTGGCAAGACGCTCGGGATCGTTTCGATTCCGCGCGCGACCGATCGCCTGTATACTGCGGCGACGCGTTTTGGTCAGTATCCCATCCATAAGGAGTATGTGCTCAAGACCATTGGCGTTATGCACGAGATTGTACGCGAAAACCCCGGCGAGCCCGACCATCCGCCATACCGCCTGCTGACCGAGAAATTCTTCGACGCAACGTTTACCGAGGTCATCGAGCTGACCGAGGCGGGTTTTGCCGCCCGTGTCGAATCGCCCGATGTGCCTGCGCTGCCCCTGATTGCTAGCTGCTAGCTGGCCGGCCCGGCAGTGAATAGCTCAACCCAATCGACAAGTAGCTCTTGCCGTAAGGTATCTTCGGCAATGCGCTCCTGTTTGGTCTTTGGGATGTGGGGAAGCCCGGCCTTTTTATGGATGAGCTCGGCTATGTGATCGAAGCTCTTCTTCTCCTTGATCTGGTCATAGGTAATTTGGATGACGTCGTAGCCCATGCTTGTGAGTGCGGTGGCGCGCTCGGCATCGGAGAGGCTCGCGGCTTCGCTGTCGTGGGCAGAGCGGCCTTGGCATTCCAGAATGACGCCCATGCTGTCGGTGGCGCTTTCGATGAGGATATCGGCGTAGCAGCAGGTTTTGTCATACAGCGAACGTGCGGCTTCACTGAGCGGGATGCGCGCGTTGTTGGCGATCTCGATGCCCTGGCCGCCCTCGTCGCGGGGGAGCGAGATAAGCATGGAGGTCTGTACTTCGAAGGGCGAGGCGGCCTGCCCCGTCATGTGCTCGGCCGCCCAGCGCAGTTGTTTGACGCCGCGCAGGCCTGCGGCTTGCTTGGCGAACGCGGCGATATCCGTTGCGGTAAGAAGCGGCGTGCGCTTCCACAAGTTGGTGTCATTGCCCTTGGTGTCGTTAACTCGCTCCCAGCCGCAGTTGGGTGGAATGAACTTAAGCGAAATAGCTTCATCGAGTTGTTGTTGCGTTCGCTCGCAGGGCTTAAACACTGCAAAGGAGCTGCACATCTCGTAGCACGCCATGAGTAACTGGTTGCGTGAGACCTGCGTGGCAAGGCTGAGCAGCGTGAACTCCGGTGAAGTGACATCAAATCCATGTTCAGTCTGTCTAAACGACCCAGGAGGCGGCTCTTGGGTTAGCAGACGGCTATGAAATAGCTTTCCGTTCGCGCGCTGTTTCCTTTCACTCACGGATCTCCAAACTGGTGTGCCGAGCAAGTCTTTAAATACCGGTTGTTTTGAGTAATGCACCAAGCGATGGTCATGGTCGGGCGGCAGGATTGCCGGATAGAGTCCCAGTATTTGGGGCGGGATGCGATAGTACTGAAAAGCCGTAGGTCCGCAGGCAAGAAATGACATAGCGATCCGATCGTTTGAGCGTTGTTTGGGCTAGAAAAGCTATCCGTTTCGGAAGTGCGGTGAAAAAGACAAATAGGTCAGGTACAAGCGGTATTTAAGCCAACTTTATCAGGGGTTTTGTTGAAATAAAAGGACTTATGCTCGGGGGTAAGCAATTTTTCCCCGCACTTCCGAAAACGCGGTTGATCTGGTTCTTGCTAAAACGATTTAGCAGCGTCGGTTAAGGTGTGGGTTTGCCACCGGGCGAACACTTTTAGCGCTTGGGGCTTTATTTTTTGGGCCTCGGAGGGCGGATTTCGCGCTTTTGGTAATGAAATGGGTGCGTGCCATGCCGTGCGGTAGGCATCGGTGCACAGAAAAAGGGCCCGGAAGGCAATGCCTTCCGGGCCCTTTGCAATGCAAATCTGCTTGCAAGTGCGATTTAGCGCACCTGAGCGACGTAAGCGACGTTGGTCGAGGAGACCTTGTCCTCGAGCTGGACGCTCATGCGGGGATCGCCGGCGGTAGCGACGGTCAAATCGCCAGTCTTGACGTAGCCGAGCTCCTTAGCGGTCTCGATCGCCTTGACGATCGTGCCGTTGACGGTGCCCTGGGTAATCTCTGCCTGGTGCGGGATGACGCCCCAGTACATGATCATCTGCTGGACGGCCCACTCGTGGCGGGAGAACGCGCAGATCGGCATGTTGGGACGGAAGTGCGAGATCAGGCGGGCAGTACGACCAGTGGTCGTCGGCACGGTGATGCACTTGGCGCCAACGGTGGTGGCCATGTTCACAGCGGACATACCCACAACGTTGTTGACGACGCGGGTGCCGTGAGCGTCAGCCGGAACCTCGAGCGGAGCGTGAGCCGGGAGGTACTTCTCGGTCTCGAGAGCAATGCTGGCCTGCATCTTAACGGCCTCGACCGGGTACTTACCGGCAGCGGACTCGCCGGAAAGCATAACGGCGTCGGTGCCGTCGTAGATGGCGTTAGCAACGTCGGCAACCTCGGCACGCGTCGGGCGCGGGTTCTGCTGCATGGAGTCGAGCATCTGCGTAGCGGTGATAACGGGCTTGTAGGCCGCGTTGCACTTGGCGATGATCTCCTTCTGGATGTGCGGAACGAGCTCGGGCTTGATCTCGATGCCCAGGTCGCCACGGGCGACCATGATGCCGTCGGAAGCCTCGAGAATCTCGTCGAAGTTCTCGACGCCCAGGGCGCACTCAATCTTCGGGAAGATCGTCACGTGCTCGCCGCCGTTCTCGCGGCAAAGCTTGCGAATGCCGCGGACGGACTCGCCGTCACGGATGAAGGAAGCGGCGATGTAGTCGATGTTCTCGGTCAGGCCAAAGAGGATGTCCTGACGATCGCGCTCGGTGATAGCGGGCAGCGAGATGTTGACGTTGGGCATGTTGACGCCCTTGCGCTCGCCGATCAGGCCGTCGTTCTTAACGACGCAGGTCATGTCCTGGCCGTCGACGGACTCGACCTCGAGGGCAACCAGACCATCATCGATCAGGATAAGGGAGCCCTTCTCGACCTCGGAGGGCAGAGCCAGGTAGTCGAGGGAGATGTGCTTAGAGGTGCCGTGGAAATCCTCGGACGTGGGCTGAGCGGTGACGACAATCTTATCGCCGGTCTTGACGGCAACCTTCTTGCCGTCGACCAGAAGGCCGGTGCGGACCTCGGGGCCCTTGGTGTCGAGCAGGATGCCGACGGGCAGACCGAGCTCCTTGGAAATACGACGGACGCGCTCGATGCGACCGTGGTGCTCGTCGTAGGATCCGTGCGAGAAGTTAAAACGGGCGACGTTCATGCCCGCCTTGATCATCTCGCGGATGGTCTCGTCGCTATCGCAGGCGGGACCCATGGTGCATACAATCTTGGTGCGCTTGTACATTCAGACCTCCATCTGACATCGTCTTGCGCTGATAGATAAACCATAAGAAATAAAACTGAGATGATTATAACGAAATGCCGACCGAATACCCCAAAAAATCGACCGTATGCCGAATTAGAAGTTCATTTTTTGCGGTAAAAACGGTACGTGAAAAATCTTTACCAACCGTTCTGACCGCTGCTATCTGGGCGATATTTCAGTTTGACGATGCGCCGAAGAAAAAACGTTTTATCAATGTTGAGCATCACACGGTCTGCATCGTTGCACTCGAGCCGTGTTTCCAATTGGAATGTTTTGGCTAGACGCACCGCTTTGGGGTACCATAGCTCCACTATCAACTGCCGCTCAGCACGGCAGCCTTGATGAGCCCTTGCCCTTCTCCTGGGAATTATGATCGGGCATCAATCTGCTGAGTGGCCCGAATCCCAGGAGGGGACTCTATATGCAAAAGGAATACCTGTCCGCCGCGGCGGAGGTACTCAGCGACCAAGGTGTCGATGAGAACCTCGGCCTGAGCAACGACGAGGCGTCGTCGCGCCTCGCCAAGACAGGCCCTAACAAGCTCGAGGAAGCCGAGAAGACGCCGTTGTGGAAGCGCTTCTTTGAGCAGATGGCCGACCCCATGGTCATCATGCTGATCGTTGCCGCCGTCATCAGCGCGCTCACGGGCATGGTCAAGGGCGAGGCGGACTTTGCCGATGTCGCCATCATCATGTTCGTCGTTATCGTCAACTCGGTGCTGGGCGTGGTCCAGGAGGCTAAAAGCGAGGAGGCTCTCGAGGCCCTGCAGGAGATGAGCGCGGCGCAGTCCAAGGTGCTGCGCGACGGCAAGCTCGTGCACCTGCCGAGCGCCGAGCTCGTGCCCGGTGACGTGATCATGCTCGAGGCGGGCGACTCCGTCCCGGCCGACTGCCGCGTGCTCGAGAGCGCCACGATGAAGATCGAGGAGGCCGCCCTTACCGGCGAGTCCGTGCCCGTCGAGAAGCATGCCAACGTGATCGAGCTCGCCGCCGGCACCGACGACGTGCCGCTCGGCGACCGCAAGAACATGTGCTACATGGGCTCCACCGTGGTGTACGGCCGTGGCCGCGCCGTCGTAGTCGGTACCGGTATGAACACCGAGATGGGTAAGATCGCCGGCGCCCTGGCCGAGGCCAAGGAAGAGCTCACGCCGCTGCAGGTGAAGCTTGCCGAGCTCAGCCGCATCCTCACTATCATGGTTATCGTCATCTGCGTCGTTATCTTTGGCGTCGATATCATCCGCCACGGCGTGGGCAACGTTCTTACCGACCCGACCGCCCTGCTCGATACCTTTATGGTCGCCGTCTCGCTCGCCGTCGCTGCCATCCCCGAGGGTCTGGTCGCCGTCGTGACCATCGTGCTGTCGCTCGGCGTGACCAAGATGGCCAAGCGCCAGGCAATTATCCGCAAGCTTTCTGCCGTCGAGACCCTCGGCTGCACGCAGACCATCTGCTCCGACAAGACCGGCACCCTTACCCAAAACAAGATGACCGTCGTCAAGCACGAGCTCGCCGCGCCTACGGAGAAGTTCCTGGCCGGCATGGCTCTGTGCTCCGATGCCCAGTGGGACGAGGAGCTGGGCGAGGCCGTGGGCGAGCCGACCGAGTGCGCGCTCGTCAACGACGCCGGCAAGGCGGGCCTCACCGGCCTGACTGCCGAGCACCCGCGCGTGGGCGAGGCCCCGTTCGACTCTGGCCGCAAGATGATGTCCGTGGTCGTCGAGACCCTGGACGGCGAGTACGAGCAGTACACCAAGGGCGCGCCCGACGTGGTGATCGGCCTGTGCACCCACATCTACGAGGGCGATAAGGTCGTTCCGCTGACCGAGGAGCGTCGTGCCGAGCTCGTGGCCGCCAACAAGGCCATGGCCGACGAGGCCCTGCGCGTGCTGGCGCTGGCAAGCCGCACCTACACCGAGGTCCCGGCCGACTGCAGTCCCGCCGCGCTCGAGCATGACCTGGTCTTCTGCGGCCTGTCTGGCATGATTGACCCTGTCCGCCCCGAGGTCGCCGACGCCATCCGCGAGGCGCATGACGCCGGTATCCGCACCGTCATGATCACGGGCGACCACATCGACACCGCCGTGGCCATCGCCAAGCAGCTGGGCATCGTCACCGATCGCAGCCATGCCATCACCGGTGCCGACCTCGATCGCATGAGCGACGAGGAACTCGACGCGCACATCGAGGACTACGGCGTGTACGCCCGCGTCCAGCCCGAGCACAAGACACGCATCGTCGAGGCCTGGAAGTCGCGCGACCAGATCGTCGCCATGACCGGCGACGGCGTCAACGACGCCCCGTCCATCAAGCGCGCCGACATCGGCGTCGGTATGGGCATCACCGGCACCGACGTCACCAAGAACGTTGCCGACATGGTGCTTGCCGACGACAACTTCGCCACCATCATCGGTGCCTGCGAAGAGGGCCGTCGCATCTACGACAACATCCGCAAGGTCATCCAGTTCCTGCTTTCGGCCAACCTTGCTGAGGTGTTCTCGGTGTTTATCGCCACGCTCATTGGCTTTACCATCTTCCAGCCGGTGCAGCTGCTGTGGGTGAACCTGGTCACCGACTGCTTCCCCGCGCTCGCGCTGGGCATGGAGGATGCCGAGGGTGACATCATGAAGCGCAAGCCGCGCAACGCCAAGGACGGTGTCTTTGCCGGTCACATGGGCCTGGACTGCGTGGTCCAGGGTCTAATCATCACCGTGCTGGTGCTGGCGAGCTTCTTTGTGGGCGTGTACTTTGACATGGGCTACATCCACATCGCCGATATGATCGCCGGCAATGCCGACGAGGAAGGCGTGATGATGGCGTTCATCACGCTCAACATGGTCGAGATTTTCCACTGCTTCAATATGCGCAGCCGTCGTGCGTCGCTGTTCACCATGAAGAAGCAGAACAAGTGGCTGTGGGCTTCCGCCGCGCTGGCACTGGTGCTGACGGTGATCGTGACCGTGCAGCCGACGCTTGCCGAGATGTTCTTTGGCCCTGTGACGCTTGAGCTCAAGGGCGTTCTTGCCGCGCTGGGCCTGGCCTTCCTGATCATCCCGCTGATGGAGATCTACAAGGCGATCATGCGCGCGGTCGAAAAAGAGTAGCGCACTCGTCCGGGCCCGCCCCACGCCCTTTCTCCCTCACTGGTCCTCGCGCTTTGCGCTGCGGGATCGTTCGGGAGAAAGGGCTTCCGGGGCGGGCCCTGCGGTGGCTTTGCTGGCTTTTCTCCCGTGCGGATGAAAAGGGCTGAGGGAAAGTTTGTGAGCCGATCGAGCGTTTGCTCGACCGGCTCTTTTTGATTTAGGGCTTTGCCCGGCCAGCTCTTTTTGATTTAAAATACCTGCTCAGTTGTGATTTATGGTGCTGGGAGGCGCTTGTGGGCAAGGCGAAGGCTAAGGCGAAGAAAAAGACGACGGGGGCGCGGGCTAAGCGCGATCGTCGTCGGAAGCTTGCGACCGAGGCCCCCGCATCTGCCGAGGAGCTGCTGGCAAGCGTGCCGGGGCTTGACGCGCTGCAGGACGTTCCGGCGTTTGATGACCTGCCGGTCGATGAAACCCAGCAGACTGCCTTTGATGATTTCTGCGCACATGCTGAGGAGCCCGAGCAGATGCAGCTTGGCGCCGTGGTGCGCTTAGATCGCGGGTTTCCGCTGGTGGCGACGGCCGACGATACCTTTCGTGCCGAGCATGCCGTGGGGTTTGCCAAGTCGCGCGGCGAGGACGAGGTGCTGCTGCCCGCCGTGGGCGACCGTGTGGCGGTGCGCCGCGCTCCCGGGCACGATATGGGCGTGATTGAGTGCGTTCTGCCGCGCCGTACGAGCTTTGAGCGTTGGCGCGGCCGTGCCCGCGGAGAGCGTCAGGTGCTCTGCTCCAACGTGGATAGCGTGCTAATCGTGCAGGCGCTCGGTGCCGGTGAGGTGCTGCTCGACCGCGTGGCGCGCTCGCTGGTGTTGGCGCTCGACTGCGATGCCGAGCCGGTGGTGGTGCTTACCAAAGCTGACCGCTGCGATGCCGAGGAGCTCGAGCGCGATCTGGACCGCGTGCGCCGCCTGGTGGGTCCGGACGTGCACGTGATCGTGACGTCCTCTGCCGAGGGCCGCGGCCTGGACGAGGTCCGTGCCTGCGTGCCTGCCGGGAGCTGCGCCATGATCCTGGGCGAGTCGGGTGCCGGCAAGTCGACGCTGCTCAATGCACTGCTGGGCCACGATACGTTGGCGACCGGCGGTGTGCGCGAACGCGACGACCAGGGCCGTCACACTACCGTCGCGCGCGTGATGGTGGCGCTGCCGGGCGACGCCGGCGTGATCGCCGATGCCCCGGGCCTGCGCAGTCTACCGCTCGTGGGTCACGAGCGGGGTCTGGCGCGCGCCTTCCCCGAGATTGTCGAGGCATCGCGCGCGTGCCGGTTTGGCGATTGCACGCATACCCATGAGCCGGGTTGTGCCGTTCGCGAGGCCGAGGACGCCGGGCAGATCGACAGTCTGCGTTTGGAAACGTTCCAAAACCTGGCGTCATCCATGCGCGTGAGTGCTCAAATGCTCGATCCCGATGTCCATCTGTAATTGATTTTTCCTATGACAGCCGTCTCCCAACTGTTCGGGAGACGGCTTTTTTGCTGCGGAAAAGCCTCGAAACATGCAGTTTGCTGACGTGCTGGCCAAAACCTTGCCACGAGCTTGACGGGCTGGTCAGCTTTTGGTCAGCGATTGGTTTGACATCGAAAACCAAGATCGCGATTGCGCCGCTTTGCGCTCTGACCGCCCAGACAATGGTGGTACGGGCATTCGCCCGGCACTGCCATGAGAGGAGCGGCCGTGAACAAGAGCAAGCGCATCGCCATCAGTCTGGTCGCGGGCGTGCTCGCTGCTCTGCTCTGCATGGTTTACGGCTCGTCGATCCGCTCGCAAGCCGAACAGGTCCAGGCTGAGACCTTGGCCAAGTACGGTGGCGATCGCGTCGAGGTATGCGTCGCGGCGCGCGATATCGATGTGGGCGAGACCCTCGATGAGACCAATGTCATAACCCAGGAATGGCTGACGAGTCTGCTGCCGCGTGACGCGGCGACCGAGCTGCGCCAGGTGCGCGGCGACGTGACGACTTCGCGTATTCCCAAAAACGCCGTGATCTGCAATGTCTACACCAAGGCCGAGAGCCACAAGCTCGAGGTGCCTAAGGGCAAGGTCGCCGTTTCGGTGGCGGTCGATGCCGAGCACTCGGTCGGCGGTGCCACGGGCGTGGGCAGCTATGTGGACGTGTATGTGCAAAAAGATGGCGTAACCGATCGACTGTGCGGCGCGCACGTGATCGATACCAGTGAGAATTCCGGTGCCACGCGCGAGGGCAAGATCGAATGGGTGACGCTGGCGGCTGACCCCGAAGACGTCAAGGAACTGCTGGGAGCCTCGGGCAAGGGAACGGTCAGCTTGACGATTCCCGCCACGGCGCGCGGCAAAAAGAGCGGAGGCGACGAGTGATGAAGGCGATCTGGCTTGCGTGCTGCGCGTGCGGCGATTACGGGCTGTTGCAGCGGGAAGTCGAGGGCCGTGATGCGGGTGCACAGGTGCTTCGCGTGGGTGACCTGGACGGGCTGGTTTCCATGGCGCGGGCGTTTCCGTCGCGCCGCGGGGCTGCCATCATCGCGGCGTCTCTGTTTGATATCGAAGATGTGCGCAAGACTGTTGCGCGCCTGACGGCCGAAGGCCGCGTGAGTCGCGTGGTCGTGTTGATAGAAGTGCTCGATCCGTCGGATATCGAGGGACTGTTTCGTGCGGGGGCGACCGAGGTCATCGCTGCGCACAGTATATGCGGCAACGGGCGCGCGGGCGAGGGAGCGGTTGATTCCGATCGGCGCATGACGATTGAGCCCGATGCTTTTGTTGATAGGGAACCCGGGGCGCCTCGCGCTACAAGAGGCCCGCGTGTTGATGATTATGGAAAAGCGGAAGCCGAGCATGGTCGGCGCCCCCGGAACCCCCTTGTATACGATGACGCTGGAGGGCCGGCACAGCATGCTGGCGACTCCCCGGCTGTAGATATGGGATACGTGCACGGCGTGAATCTGGCGGATGAACTCGACGAAGTTGAGGGCTTTGCCGGGTGCGGCGAGTTGTCGCTGATGCAGCATGAGCAGATTGCACAGAACGAGCCTGCCTTGCAGACCGAACAAGCCGCCATGCCGGCTTGGACGCAGCGTGTGGTTGCGGCGGGGGAGACGGGGACGCTGTCGCCGACGCCCGCCCCGCCGCCTCCGATGCCGCCGGCAGACGCTGCCGCTCCGCAGCATCGAGCTCCGGTCATCTGCGCCATTTCGGGTTCGGGCGGTTGCGGCAAGTCGACGATCGTTGCCACCATGGCACACGCATCGTCGCTGTTGGGCTTGCGTGCCGCCGTGCTCGACCTGGACCTGATGTTTGGAAACCTTTACGACTTGTTAGGCGTCGATGCTCCGCGCGATATGGCGGCACTTATCGAGCCGTCGGCGGCGGGCGCGCTCACCGAGCCGGATATCGTAGCCACATCGATGCGCGTGGCGCCGGGCGTTACGCTCTGGGGTCCCGTCGCGGCGCCCGAGCAAGCCGAGCTCATGGCACGTCCGGTGGAGCTATTGCTTGATGTCCTGCGTCGCGAATCCGACGTGGTCTTTATCGATACCTCGGTCTTTTGGGGCGATGCCGTGGCGGCTGCGGTGGCGGCGAGCGACCGTTGCCTGGTCGTTGGCGATGCGGCGGTGTCGTCCGCGACATCGGCGTCGCGCGTCATTGAACTGGCAAGTCGAGTAGGTGTGCCGCGCACGCGCATGAGCGCCGTGTTCAACCGGTTCGGTGCGCGCGGGGCAGACGAGGACGTCGCCATGCGCTTTGAGATTGCCTGTGCGTTGAGCTCCAAGATTCGTATCGCCGATGGCGGGCAGGATCTCGCCGCGCTCATGGCGTTTGGGCGCGCTGACGAGGCAGTGGGGCAGACCAGCGCTTTTGCGACCAGCGTGCGCGAGGCCACGCGCGAGATGCTCGTGGAACTGGGGTGCGCCGTCGGCCCTTGGAGCGATATGGTCGCCGACCGTGCAATGCGCACCGAACGCCCGCGTATTCGCCTTCCCTGGTCGCGCGAGGGTGATCAGCGATGAGCCTGCAAACGAGGATTAAGGCTGCTGGCGCTGCAGCGGCGGCAGCGCCTGTAGATGCGGGGCGTCGCCGCGCGGTGAAACGACGCACCAAGCGCGCCGTGATGGACCGCATGGGTTACGACGAAGTGGCGCGTATCAGCGCCTATATCGACCCGGCACTTGCCCGCTCGGAATTGCGTCCTGCGGTGGAGGCGGCGCTCAATGTTGAGGAGCCGACCGATCTCGCGACGCCCGAGCGCGAGACTATCATCGACGAGATTTTGGATGACGTGGTGGGCTTGGGGCCGTTGCAGCCGCTCATCGAGGACGACACCGTTACCGAAATCATGATCAACGGCTGCCGCTCGGCTTTCTTTGAACGCGGCGGCGTCTTGTACCCCATCGAGCATGCGTTTGAGGATGATGAGCAGATCCGTGTGCTTATCGACCGCATCATCTCGCCACTTGGCCGCCGTATCGACGAGCGCAGTCCCATCGTCAACGCCCGCCTCAAAACGGGCTATCGCGTCAACGCGGTGATTCCGCCTGTGGCGATTGACGGACCGATTCTCACCATCCGTAAGTTCTCGGACCGTATCTGTTCGTTGGACGAGCTTGTGGGGTTGGGGTCACTGCCGCTTTGGTATGCGCAGCTGCTGTCGTGCGCGGTGTCGTTACGGCAGGACTTGGCGGTTGCGGGAGGCACGGGGTCGGGCAAGACCACGCTGCTCAACGCGTTGTCGTGCGAGATTTCCACCGGCGAGCGCATCGTGACGATCGAGGATTCCGCCGAGCTCAAGTTTGCACATCACCCACACGTTGTTCGTCTGGAGGCACGTGAGGCGTCAATCGAGGGCGAGGGTGCGGTGACGATCCGCGACCTGGTGACCAATGCTCTGCGTATGCGCCCCGACCGCATCGTCGTGGGCGAGGTGCGCGGTGCCGAGTGCTGCGACATGCTGCAGGCCATGAACACGGGCCACGACGGCTCGCTCACCACGCTCCATGCGGGTACCGAGCAGGAGACCGTGGTTCGTCTGACGCTGCTTGCGCGCTACGGCATCGATTTGCCGAGTGAGCTTATCGAAGAGCAGATCGCCATGGCGCTCGATGGCATCGTGATGTCCGAGCGTCATGCAGACGGCAGGCGGTTTGTGGCCTCATATTCGGGGGTTCACCGCGGCGCGTCGGGCGGTGTTGAGCTCGAACGCTACGTGACGTTCGATGCCGCCGAACGCACTTGGACGCTCGATCGCGAGCCGCCGTTTATTGCGGAGGGCTTGCGGTCGGGAACGCTCACGCAAGAGGAGGTGGACGAATGGAGATCGCTATGCCCCTCGTCGTAGGGGGCTTGGCGGGGCTTTCTGTCGCGACGGCGTGTGGGGCAGGGCCTCGTGTGCCGCGGAGGCCGCCGGCGGAGCTGGCGCGCCAGACGCTCGAATCGATGGCGGAGAAGCTGCCCCGTGAGTTGACGGAAAACGACCTGCTGACAAAGACTGCCCGCTCGTGGGCGTCGCTGATCCCCGCAGATCGCCTTGGGCTTGCTATTGAGGATAACGCGGCTCGTCTGGCATTTCTGCTGCTTTCGAGCGGTATCTGCAGCGTCTTGCTGGCCGTTGCATCGTTGTCGCCCATCGGCTTTTTCTTGGGGCTGGTGGCGCCGTTTGGCGTGGGCGCCGCGCGTGACACCTTCGATCGCCGACGCGAACAGCATGATGTAGAAGAGGCCATGCCCGAGGCATTCACAGCGTTATCCATGTCGCTTGCCTCGGGGCATTCGCTGGCACAGGGCATGCGCTTTGTGGGCGCCCATGCGCAAGAGCCGGTTCATACCGAGTTTTTGCGGGTGGCGGCGGCAATCGATTGCGGTGTCTCGGCGACCGACGCACTCGATGACCTACTCGTTCGCATCGATGCCCCCGGCCTTTCGCTTGTCACCTTGGCGCTCAAAGTGTCGCAGCGTACCGGGGCTCCGCTTGCCGGCTTGCTGTCCGAGGCGTCGAGCATGGTGGGTGAGCGCATCGAGCTCAAACGCCGTCTGGACGTTAAGACGTCACAGGCGCGTATGTCGGCACACATGGTCGCGGCGATGCCGGCGGGCATGTGCGCGGTACTGGCTTTGCTTTCGGCAGACTTTCGCCGTGGTCTTGCGACGCCGGCTGGTGCGGGCGCCGTGGTGCTGGGACTTGCCCTCAACGTCGTTGCCCTGGTAGTTATCCGGCGCATTATGCGGGTGGAGCTATGAGCGCCCTGGTCGGGGTCGCGGCTTGTCTGTGCGCCCTGAGCGTATTTGCCGCGACGGGTTTGGAGCGTGCGGATGCTCGCAAGATTGCAGAGACATGCAAGCGTGAGGCGGTACTGGTCATTGCTGCGGGCTGCTCGGTGATTGATGCCCTGACCGCGCGAATGAAGGGCGCGATTGGGGCGGGCGGCCCGGCGCGGGTGTCGCTCGGTGAGGTGTCCGAGATGATCGACGTGGTGCGCCTGGGGCTTTCTGCCGGCCTTTCGTTTGACGCGGCGCTCGAGATTTTCTGTGCCAATCGTCGGTCGGTGCTGGCCGTCCGTCTTGAGCGAGCCTGCATGGCGTGGCAGGTGGGCGTGGGGACGCGCGAGGCCGAGCTGTTGGCTGCCGCGCGTGATTTGGACGTGAGGGCGCTCGAGACCTTTGCCATCACGGTGGGGCAGGCGCTTGCCCTGGG
Organism: Collinsella sp. CLA-AP-H1; assembly: GCF_040092945.1. Taxonomy (NCBI): domain Bacteria; kingdom Bacillati; phylum Actinomycetota; class Coriobacteriia; order Coriobacteriales; family Coriobacteriaceae; genus Collinsella; species Collinsella sp. CLA-AP-H1. Next base: position 44,053 of record NZ_JBBNKO010000002.1, read on the forward strand.
CGCTCCGCTGGCCGAGACGCTGGCTGCTCAAAGTCGCGAGATCCGTGCGGCCCATCGCGCCGCAGTCGAGCGCGAGATCGAGCGCGCACCGGTCAAGTTGCTGATTCCCACCGGCACGCTCATCTTGCCGGCGTTGCTTCTGTCCATATTGGGCCCGCTGCTGGGAGCAGGCGGGATGATGTAGGGAGGAATACATGAACACGATGACCGACATTGCGGGCAAGGCTTGGAGCTGGGCTTTTTGCCGGGCAATCCGCGCTTGCCAGCGTGCCAAGGCGCTGTTGCGGGAGGAGAGCGCGCAGGGCACTACCGAATACGCCATCTTGGTCGGCGTGCTCGTAGTGATCGCGATTATCGCCATCGTCGCGTTTAAGAGCAAAGTCGAAGAACTATGGAACGCGATCAAAGACGGCATCAACAGCCTGTAGGAGGCAGGCGGCCTGTTGGTTCGCCGCTGGTGCTCGTTTGCTTGCTCGTGGCAATAGCGGTGACGTTTTGGGGGCTGGGTGTTGCGCGGCAGCAGCGTCCAGGCGCTACTGCCGATTTGGGATCGGGCTCGGCGGCGGTGTCACAAGCGGAAGGCGCGGGGGCTATGGGCGGTCAGAATGCCGCCGTCACGGCTCAGACCTTTTTGCGGGCACTCGATGAGCGGGCGGCCAGTGCGACGGAGCCGTCTGCAGACAACGCGATTGCGGTTCGGCTCGCATGGTCCGAGGACCGGCCGATGACCGAGGCAGCGGCAGACCTGCTGCGCGCCTACCGCGAGGTGCCCACGGCCCAGCTCGCCCTGAGTGGCTATCTCGATATTAAGGGCAACGTATGGGGCGCCATCGTGCGCGATGGGCGAGGCTGGGTCGACATGGTGACGGTTGCCGCGGATGCCGGCGATGCCTCGTGCCGCCTGCGTGCCGTGCGTCTGGTTCCGCAAACAACGGAGTCAAAGGAGGGGTCGTGAAATGCATGATGTCCTGCGTGAGGAATCTGCTCAGTCGACCGTCGAATACGCCATCGTCACCGTGGCGCTGTTGTCGATTGTGCTGGCGATTGCGGGGCTTTGGCGCGCTGGCACCGATGGGCGCTTGGCGGCATTGGTCGAGCGGGCAGCGTCTCATGGCGTCGCCCCATCGTCGGTTATCGACGCCGCGACGGGTGCCAAGGACATCGCTCTGTATTGATATCGCGTGTGAGGATCGGGCGCAGTCTACGGTCGAGGCCGCCTTTTTGCTGCCGACGTTTTTGACGCTTATCTTGCTCGCGTTGCAGCCGGTGTGCCTGCTCTATACGCGCGCGGTCATGGAGTCTGCCGCCGCCGAGACCGCGCGGCTTATGACCACGACGACGGTGGAGAACGACGATGACCTTAAGGAGTTCACTCGCCGCAGACTTGCCGCGGTGCCCAACGTCTCGATTTTTCATGCCGGCGGGCCGCTGTCGTGGGATATCGAGTTGGGGCGGGCCGGTGCCGGCGGCGTTTCGTCCGTGTCTGTTGCCGGCGAGGTTAAGCCGCTGCCCGTGATCGGTGCATTTGTGCAGGCCATGGGCAGTGCGGGTGAGGGCGGCTATGTCGAGCTCAAGGTCGACGTCTCGTATCGATCGCGTCCCGAATGGCTGGAGGGAGATTATGATTCATGGATTGCTGCATGGGATTAGGCGCTGCCTGCTGCGGGTGACGCAAAGGTTTGCGGCCCGCCGTCGACCAGGCGCTCGCCGCAGGCGGGGCGGCTTTATGGGCCGTGCCGGTATCGACTTGTTTATCGAAGACGGTGCCTATACCACGCTCTCCTCTGCGGTTGTCATTCTGGTGGTGCTTACGCTGCTGTTTTCGTCGACCGCGGCGATATGGAGCATGTCACGCGCCGGAGACACCCAGGTGGCGGCCGATAGCGGCGCGCTGGCGGGCGCCAACGTGGTGTCGTCCTATCACACAGCCGCCACGGTGGTCGATGCGAGCATTTTGAGTTTGGGCCTGGCGGGGTTTGCCACGATCGGCACCGGCTTGGTTGCCATTCTCATTCCGGGCGCCGAGGTTGTCGGCAGTGATATCATCGACACAGGGACCCAGATCATTAAAACGCGTAACAAGTTTGCCAAAAGCGCGGCAAAGGGCCTGCAAAAGATCGAGACCGCTTTGCCGTACCTGGTTGCCGCGCGCGCAATGCAGGCAGTATCGGCGCAGGATACCGACGGCGTGACCTATACCGGTACGGCGCTTGCCGTGCCCAGGACATCCGAGTCGGATTTTGTTGCGCTCGAAGGATCCGAAATCTCGACCGATGCCATTAAAGATGCGTCGGAAGATCTGGAGCGCGCGGCCGAGGAACTGCAAAAAGCATCGGAGGAGACGGCGAAGGCCAAAGAGCGCGCCTGGCTAGCGGATTGCGGTGGGTCGGATAAAGGTTCGGTCGGCAGCTGTTCGTGTATGTGGGAGCGTGCAAAAAGCCTAACGGATCTCTCCGGTGTTCAAAATCCGCATTACTCATCGAGCGTTACGTGGGAGCCTCAAGTTGCCCTTGATCGCGCGAAGGACTACTACCATCGGCGTCTGACAAATGAGAAGCCCCAAGGCTCGAGTGTCGAGATGAAGGCAGAGTCTGCGGCGCGTAAGGCGTTTTATACCTATGCGAGCGCTGAGGTCGATCGGGCATATATAACCGAGAACGGAGACAGGGTTTCCTCTTATATTCCGCTGCTGCCGCGCAACTCTGATGAGGTTCGGGCGACGGAACTCTATACCGATGCGGTGTGGCCGACTAGCGTGAACGATGACAAGGCGTATTTGCATTACGGGACGACCTGCCCTAACTATAAGAAAGGAACGCCGAGCGGATTTGCTTCGGTTGCCGATTACGATGGACAGGATAAATGCAGCAAATGCCATTTTGGCGTTTCGGCGCTTGGTGCTGTTGCGGCGCCTTCAACCTCTATCGAAAACGGCTTCGAGTATCACTTTGACAAGTTTAAAGACGCCCTGGAGGACTACGTCGACTGTCGTAACAAGGAGCTTGAGCTCGAGCGTCAGACTGAGGACGAAGCCGACCGTGCGGGCAATGCGTTCGATACCGCCATCAAAGAACTTTCCGGTGAGCGCCCGCGCATCGCCCCGCCCGGTCGCAACGGCGTGGTCGCCTTTGCGGTCTCGGGCGCCATCTCCAGTCCCGACGAGCTCAACTCTTCGTTTAACACGGCAGTTGAGCTTGGCGATCGTGGTGCAATTTCTGCTGCAGTGCTCGCGCCCGATGATGCGACGGCACAAAATAACGTTCTCTCGCGGTTTTTCTCGACATTGAAGGAACGCTCGGGCGGCGTTGCCGGCGTGCTCGACGGCGTCATGGATGTTTGGGGACGGCTACTCGTGGGATACGGTGATATCCAAGGCTCAGCCGACGAACTTATGGACGAGATGATTAAAGGCCTAGGAGGGGGCAGCGGCGCGTTGGGCTCCATCGCATCGTGGCTCGGCGATACCGTTTCGGCGTCCGTGGCGGCGCTGGGTTTGGAACCGTGCGACTTGCGCCTGCGAAAGCCGGTGCTGACCGATTCCGCCAATATCATTAAGAGTCCGGGGTCTGACATTGCGGGTCTCTCTCAAGCGCAAGACAAACTGCGAAGTATTCCGTTGGGCGTGACCGATCCCAAGGCGCTTTGCGAGGCGTTGGAATATCAAGTCGAACGCACCATTAGCGGTACGGTGTTCACACTTGCGGAGATTCCTCTGCCCGGCGGCGGCTCCATCCCGCTCACCGTCGATGTCGCCACGCTGGTTGGCGCTCTGGGCGGTGGGTCGTAATGAGTATCCGCATGCGTCTGCGCGAGGAGCGCGCCCAAGCGACGGTGGAGATGGCAGTGGTTACGCCCGTTTTGCTGGTGCTGGCGCTCATCGTGTACAACGTTATGATCTTTGCCAGCGCTGTCGCGCGCTTCGACCGCGTGGTGCCCGACATCGTGCTGGCGCACGCTGTGGCGCCGGGCGGGGAGGGTGACGAGAGCTCTGCCGATGCCTCGGCGACGGTTCAGACTCAAATTCTGAATGCCATGGAAGGCTATGACTTGCAGATCGAAGTGTCGAGCGAGCAAGGCGCGGAGGCATCGGATGGTGGCCTGCTCTCCCTATCCGGTACGTTTAGGACCTACACCTGCACCATGCACTATGAGCCGTGGCCGACTTCTCTCAGCATCGCTGGCGTTCCGCTGGGGGCGCCGACAACGTTGTCGCACGAGCGTGCGGTGACGGTCGATCCATGGCGTCCGGGGGTGGTCATGTGACCGCGGTCTCGTCCTACATCGCCTACGCGCGGGCACTCAACAGGCTGGGTTGGACGCCGGCCGAGTTTGCGGTGGCGGAGTCGTTTGTCGTGCGCCTGCGCGGCATGCTGGGACGGCGTCCGGTTGCCGCCAACGGCCTGCCGCTCGTCATGGCGTTTCCACGCTGCTCTTCGGTCCATACGTGTTTTATGGCCTATCCCATCGACATCGCCTTCATCGATCGCGACGGCAATATCCTCGCGCGCTACGAAAACGTCCGCCCTTGGCGCATGTGCTCCTGCCCCGGCGCCTGGGCCGTACTAGAGCGTCCTTCAATCATTGTTTCGACCCCTGCTCTCCAACGCGTGCCGGCTTAAGAATTGGCGACAGTGGACTTTCGTCATACGAAATTGGGTAAGATGGAGGAGAAGATGCATGGATGTTGAGATTCATCCCAACGCTAAAAAGCACCTGACGGAAAAGCAGGTGCTTAGCGCTTGGCTTGCGGTTACTGAGTGCATTCGTCGCGAGTCGAAGGACGAGCCGCCGAGATGGCTTGCGATTGGATGGCTCCCAGACGGACGAAGCGTGGAGCTTGTCGCGGTCGAGCTTGTCCGTGGGCGGCTTATCATTCATGCCTTGTCTCCAGTCCAGAAGAAATTTTGGCAGGAGATTGAACAGGCTCGGCAAAGGGGTCGATGATGGGCAAGACGTATACGGCCGCTAATGGTCAGGTTGTAACGGATGAAATGATTGACGCGTGGTGCGAGTCGTACGAGCGCGGAGAGTTTCCGGATGGCGAACGCACCGTTGGTGGGATCGTGCATGGACGGCCCCCGCTCTCAGGTGAGGGGACGGCAACGCTGTCGGTCAAGATTCCTCTGGGAATGAAGGAGGCCATTCGTCGACGGGCGGCTGCCGAGGGGATGACGCCAAGTGAGTTTGCCCGTGCGGCTCTGAGTGAAAAACTTCTTGCTGCCGGCTGATGCCTCTGACGTGCCGATTTATAGAACCGAGGCTGTGCTCAAAAACTTTTTTAAAATTCTCGGTTGACCGGAACGCGTCCTTGGTTATACTAATCAAGCCTTGAAACAAGGCACAACTCAAATGGCTGGGTAGCTCAGTTGGTAGAGCAGAGGACTGAAAATCCTCGTGTCAGGGGTTCGATTCCCTTCCCCGCCACCTTGAATTGACTAGGACCTCTGCAAAGGGGTCCTTTTCTTTTATCGAGGGCTCTGCGGAAACTGCGTCCCGGAATTTGGCTTCAGAGTGGGATGCGTTTTCCGGCGCTTACTTCCGACGTGCGTGCACATCTCGGGCCCGCCCGCTCAGACATTCCTCCCGCTTTTGCGCCACTTTACAGACCGTTCGGTCGTCTGTCCGCACGCGCGGGTATACTCAAAACGATACTTTTCCTATGCAATACGATGCAGGCTCGGCCTGCACGATCCGAAGGGGGCAGTGATGGAGAGGATACTCGGCGTTAATCTCTCTGGCTGGTTTATTCCCGAGCCTTGGGTGACCCCGTCGCTATACGCGGCGACCGGTGCATCCAATGCGGCCGAGCTGCAGGAGGCCATGGGCACCGCCGCCTATAACGAGCGCATGCGCCGTCATTACGAGACGTTTGTGAGCGAGGATGATTTCCGTCGCATGGCGCAGATCGGCCTCAACGCCGTGCGCCTGCCGGTGCCTTGGTATGCCTTTGGCTCACAGGAGTCCGATGCCTCCTACATCTCGGTTGTCGATTACATCGACCGCGCGATTGAGTGGGCTGCCAAGTACGACATCCGCGTGCTGCTCGATCTGGCGACGGTGCCCGGTGGCCAGGGCGATTCCAACGATTCGCCCGCCACGCCGGAGGCTGTTGCCGAGTGGCATTCGTCCACTAACGGCCGTCATGTCGCGCTCGACGTGCTCGAGCGCTTGGCCGAGCGTTACGGCGAGGCCGAGAGCCTGCTGGGCATTGAGCTGCTGGATACGCCGCAGATGAGTGTCCGCAAGAGTCTCTTTGCCATGACGGATGGCATTCCGGCTCACTACCTGCGCAATTTCTATCGCGATGCCTACGAGCTCGTCCGTTCGTATATGCTCGAGGATAAGATCGTCGTCTTTTCGTCTTCGGGGCATCCCAGCGAGTGGAAGCATTTTATGCGCGGCGCCAAGTACAAGAACGTCTACATGGACCTTCACCTGTACCATTACCGCGACGAGTATGCGCTCGATATCACGAGCCCCCGCGGGCTGACGACGGCGATTTCGCGCAACAAGCGCGAGCTTAAAGAAGCGATTTCGACTGGGTTCCCCGTGCTGGTGGGCGAATGGTCGGGCGCGGCGATCTTTGCCAACTCGTCGGTTACGCCCGAGGGCCGCAATGCCTACGAGCGCGTGTTTATCGCCAACCAGCTGGCTTCGTTTGCGCCGGCTGCCGGTTGGTTCTTCCAAACGTGGAAGACCGAGAAGCGCATTGCAGCATGGGACGCCCGCGCGGCGCTCGGTACGCTCGAACGCGGCATGATTGAATAGGTTGATATGACGCAAAACAGCGCCCATACGGGCAAACTCTATGTGGTCGGCACGCCCATCGGCAACCTGGGCGACCTGTCCCCGCGCGTTGGTGAGGCGTTTGCCGCCGCCGATGCCATTTGCTGCGAAGACACGCGTGTGACGTCAAAGCTGCTGATGCACCTGGGCATTTCCAAGCCGCTTGTCCGTTGCGACGAGAATGTGATCGCCAGCCGCGCCGCCGGCCTGGTCGACCGTCTGCTGGCGGGGGAGACCCTCGCCTTTGCCTCGGACGCCGGCATGCCGAGCGTGTCCGATCCCGGCCAGGCGCTGGTCGAGGCGGCGCGTGAGGCCGATGTGCCCGTCGAAGTTATTCCCGGGCCCTCTGCTTGCGTCACGGCGCTCGTTTCGTCCGGCATTCCCTGCGAGCATTTTTTCTTCGAGGGCTTTTTGGGCCGAAAGCACGGCGACCGCGTGCGCCGCTTGCAGCGCCTTGCCGTGGTGCCCGGCGCGCTCATCTTCTACGAGTCTCCACATCGCATCGTGGCGACGCTCGAGGCTGTGGCAGAGGTTTTTCCCCAGCGTGAGGTTGCCGTCTGCCGCGAACTCACCAAGTTGCACGAGGAGGTCTTGCGCGGACCCGCTGCCCAGCTTGCCGAGGAGCTGCGTGCCCGCGGCGAGGTAAAGGGCGAGATTGCGCTGGTCATCGCGCCGCCGAGCGAGGATGAGGAGGCCGGTATCATGCCGGTTGGCGCCGCGGCGGCGGATCCCGACGAGGCCCTGCGCGAGGATATCCGCGTCGCGCTCGAGGAGGGGGAGCCCGCCTCTGCGGTGGCCAAGCGCCTGTCTCAGAAGTATTCGCGCCGCAAGCGCGATGTCTATGCCATGGTGCTCGATATGCAATAGATGGAGGATATCCAGCCCTTGCGTTAGAATCATCCCCTGTATGCAACGTTTTTCTGGAGGACAGACCCCATGGATCAAACCAAGCCTTCGTTCTTTATCACGACGCCCATCTACTACGTCAACGCCGATCCGCATCTGGGCACGGCTTATTCCACCATCATCGCCGACGTCCAGGCTCGCTATCGTCGCTCAGCCGGCTATAACGTCAAGTTCCTGACTGGCATGGACGAGCACGGCGAGAAGGTCGCCGAGGCTGCAGCAAAGCACAACATGACGCCGCAGGAGTGGACCGACAGCCAGGCTCCGCACTTCAAGGAGCTTTGGAGCAAGCTCGAGATCTCCAACGACGACTTCATTCGTACCACCGAGCCGCGCCAGCATCATGCCGTGCAGTACCTGTGGGAGCGCATGAAGGAGTCCGGTTACCTGTATAAGGGCAGCTACGACGGCTGGTATTGCGTGCCTGATGAGACCTACTTCACCGATACACAGGTCCAGAAGGGCGACGAGGAGTACGGCAGCGTCGGCCAGCACCTGTGCCCCGACTGCCACCGTCCGCTTGAGCGCGTGCAGGAGGAGTCCTACTTCTTTAAGCTTTCCGCCTTCCAGGACAAGCTGCTCAAGCTCTATGACGAGCACCCCGACTTTGTCGAGCCTGCGTTCCGCATGAACGAGGTTCGCAGCTTTGTCGAGGGCGGCCTTAACGACCTATCCGTGAGCCGCACGAGCTTTGACTGGGGCATTCAGGTCCCGTTTGACGAGGGCCACGTGACGTATGTGTGGTTCGATGCACTGCTCAACTATATGACGGCCGTCGGCTACGGTGTCGACACCGACGAGGCGCGTGCCGAGCTGGCCTATCGCTGGCCCGCGCAGTTCCACATCGTGGGTAAGGACATCATCCGCTTCCACTGCGTCATTTGGCCCGCCATGCTCATGGCCATCGGCGAGGCCCTGCCCGAGCACGTCTTTGCCCACGGCTTCCTGACCGTGCGCAATGCCGAGACTGGCAAGGCCGAGAAGATGTCCAAGAGCCGCGGCAACGCCATCGCTCCGCAGGACGTTATCGACATGCTGGGCGTCGAGGGCTATCGCTACTACTTCATGACCGACGTCGTTCCCGGTACCGACGGCGCCATCAGCTTCGATCGCATGGAGCAGGTCTACAACGCCGACCTGGCCAACAGCTGGGGCAACCTCATCTCACGTTCGCTCAACATGAGCGGCAAGTACTTTGATGGTTGCGCGCCCACCAAGCCCGCATCGTTCGATGCGTTCGACAACCCGCTGGCAAAGATTGCCGATGGTCTGGTCGAGCGCTACATGGCCAAGATGGACGTGCTCGATTACGGCGGAGCCAAGGATGAGGTCATGGAGCTCATCCATGCTGCCAACCACTACATCGAGGACTCCGAGCCCTGGGCGCTTGCCAAGGACGAGGCCAAGGCTGACGAGCTGGCGTTCGTGATCTACAACCTGCTCGAGGCCATCCGCATTGCCGCTCACCTGCTGATGCCGCTCATGCCTCAGACTTCCGTCGAGGCCCTGCGCCGCCTGTCCTGTGAGAACGAGGCCGCGAGCGACGACCTCAAGGGCATTTGCGCTTGGGGCCTGCTTGCCGGTGGTCAGCCCGTTGAGAAGGGTGAGCCGCTGTTCCCGCGTCTGGGCTAAGACGCCGCGCCATATCGGCAATTTGCTGTTTAGATGTAAGGGCATGGCCGCAACGGTCCATGCCCTTTTGTTTCAAGACGCCGCCATCATGCTAAGGAGGCAACTATGACAACTTCGCCTTTGGCAAACCCCACGGCAACAAGGGAGCTGCTGGAGGAGTTTGGCCTTGCGACCAAGCATCGCCTGGGCCAGAACTTTCTGATCGACAACCATGTGATTGAGCGCATCTGCGAGCTTTCCGAGCTCACGGGCGATGAGCGCGTGCTCGAGGTTGGCCCGGGCGTTGGTACGCTCACGCTTGCGCTGCTGCAGGAGGCGGCGTGCGTCACGTCGATCGAGGCCGACCCCGAGCTCGAGCCGGTGCTCGACGCCTATGCCGCCGACTATGCCAACTTCCGCTTTATCATGGGCGACGCGCTCAGGGTGGGCCCGGAGCAGATTGAGCAGGCTGCGGGCGGTGAGCCGACGGTGTTTGTCGCGAACCTGCCCTATAACGTGGCGGCGACGATCATCCTGCAGTTCTTCCAGACGATGCCGGCGCTCAAGCGTGCCGTCGTCATGGTGCAAAAGGAGGTTGCCGATCGCATTGCCGCAGTGCCGGGCAACAAGACCTATGGCGGCTATACGGCAAAGCTCGGCCTGTATGCGCAGGTGACGGGTCGCTTTGAGGTGCCGCCGCGTTGCTTTATGCCGGCGCCGCACGTGGACTCGGCCGTCGTGCGTATCGACCGTGTTGACGGTGCGCTGCCCGAGGGGCTTGACCGCGACTTTGTGGCTCGCGTGATTGACGCCGCATTTGCTCAGCGTCGCAAGACCATCCGTAATTCCATGAGCGCCAACGGCTTTGCCAAGGACGTGCTCGATGCCGCCTTTGAGGCTTGCGGTATCGCGCCCACTACGCGCGCCGAGACGCTTGATGTTGCCGACTTTGTCCGCCTGGCCCAGGAGCTAATCCATGATGCCTAATGCCGCACGCGTGACGTTTACCAAGAAAAAGAAGACGGTTGCTTGTCCCGTGCCCTTGGCACCGCTTGCCGACACGCATGCGCATCTGCTTTCGTTTTGGGGCAAAGAAGTGCCCGAGACGCTCGTGCGCGCCAAAGCCGCGGGTGTCGACCTGTTGGTGACGATGCTCGACCCCATCGCTGACAAACGCAGCGTGACGGACTATAGCGACTGGCTCGTGCGCGAAATTCTGCCGATGCAGGATATCCCGCAGATCAAGTATCTTGCCGGCGTGCATCCGTATGGCGCGCCGGACTATACCGACGACGTTCACTCACAGGTCGTTGCCGCACTCGATGACCCCTTATGCGCCGGTATTGGCGAAATCGGCCTGGACTATCACATGGACTATGACGACGATATCGCGCCGGCACCCCATAACGTGCAGATTGACTGCATGGCGCGCCAGCTCGAGCTTGCCGTGTGCCGTAACGTGCCGGTGGAGCTACATCTGCGTCACGAGGACACGGACCAGGAGCGCACCTCGCACGTGGACGCCTACAACGTGCTTCGTGAGGTGGGCGTGCCCCAGGCCGGTTGTGTGCTGCACTGCTTTGGCGAGGACCGCGCCACGATGGAGCGCTTTGTGGAGCTGGGCTGCTATATCGCCTATGGTGGTGCGGCCACCTTTAAGCGCAACGACGACGTGCGCGAGGCATTTGCGGCAACCCCACTCGATCGAATTTTGTTCGAGACGGATTGCCCGTATATGGCTCCGGAGCCCATCCGCGGTCTTGAATGCGAGCCCGCAATGATCTCCATTACGGCAAACGCGCTGGTTAACGACCGTGTCGATCGCACTGGTGAGGATGCCGAAACAATCGCGCAAGCCGCTTGGGAAAATGCTCGCAAACTTTTTCAAAAATAGTTCTTGCGTTCGTGGTGGCGCTCCGTTATTCTAATTCCTGCACGCGGGCGTGGCGGAATTGGCAGACGCGTACGGTTCAGGTCCGTATGGGGGCAACCCCATGAAGGTTCAAGTCCTTTCGCCCGCACCATTAAATGAAAGAGCTCCCAGCAATGGGAGCTTTTTTGTTATGGGCCCATCACAGGGACTTGAACCTGTGAAGGAGCGAGCGTAAAGAAAACGCGGAGCGTTTTTAGCGAGCTGGCGAGGACGCCGGCAGGCGGCCGAAGCCGGTGCGGATCCGCGAAGCGGATACGCGGACGTCCTTTCGCCCGCACCATTAAATGAAAGAGCTCCTAGCAATGGGGGCTTTTTTGTTATGCACGATCTCCTTGGACGGGTATCCTAGTGCCAACGTATGCCTATCAGAGGAGAGACCATGCTGTTGTCCGGTATCATCGCCGCCCTTACCAGCCTTTTGATTCCCATCATCATTTTGTTGCTGCTGCTTCCCAACGCCTGCTATGTCGTTGAACAACAGCATGCCGTGATCATCGAGCGCCTGGGCAAGTTTAACCGCATCGTCAACGCGGGCTTCCACATGAAGGTGCCCGTGATCGACCGCAAGGCCGCCACGGTGAGTCTGCGCACCATGAAAAACGGTTTTGGCATCGACGTTAAGACCCAGGACAACGTGACCATCGGCCTTGAGGTCTCTGCTCAGTACCACGTGAGCTATGACATGGGCGCCGGCCCGGCAGATTCGGGTATCTACAAGAGCTACTACATGCTGCAGGAGCCCGTCGACCAGATGCGTGACTTCATCACCGACGCCCTGCGCTCTTCGATCCCCGTCTACACACTCGATGAGGTCTTTGCCAAGAAGGATGACATCGCCAAGGATGTCAACGCTACCGTTTCCGAGCAGATGGCCGCCTACGGCTTCACCCTCGTGTCGACGCTCATCACCAAAATCGCACTGCCGACCGAGGTTGAGAACTCCATGAACGACATCAACGCTGCCCAGCGCAAGCGCGCCGCGGCACAGGAGCTCGCTGAGGCCGACCGCATCAAGCGCGTCACCGAGGCGACCGCCGAGGCTGAGGCAATGGAAAAGGCGGGCGAGGGCATCGCCAACCAGCGCAAAGCCATCGCGCTGGGTATCAAAGATTCGCTCGAGATCATCCAGGAGACGGGTGTCGGCAATGACGAGGCCAACCAACTGTTCATGTTTACGCAGTGGTCCGAGATGATGACGGAGTTCGCTCGCACGGGTAAAACCTCGACGGTCGTGCTGCCGAGTGACTTTTCGCAGTCGGCCTCGATGTTCGAGCAGATGCTGACCGCCGGCAAAGTTCAAAACGATTCGAAGGAGTAAACGCGCGTGAAATACACCGTCGTTTGCGTCGGTAAGCTCAAGGAGCGCTTTTGGAAGGACGCGTGCGCTGAGTATACCAAGCGCCTAGGTGCCTATGCCAAGGTTGATATCCGCGAGGTGGCCGATATCGACCCGGCTAAGGCGGGCGGCGTGGATGCCGCGCGCGACAAGGAGGGGGCGGCGATTCTTGCTGCCTTGCCGTCTCGAGCGCATGTGATCCTGCTGGCCATTGAGGGCAACGAGCGCTCGAGCGAGGAGTTTTCGGCGAGGCTCGACGATCTTATGCTGCGAGGCAGCAGCGACATCGCCTTTGTAATCGGCGGATCGGACGGCGTGAGCGATGACGTGCGCGCCCGCGCCGACGAGATGCTCAGCTTTGGACGCATTACCTTGCCGCATAACCTGGCGCGTGTGGTGCTGCTAGAGCAGATTTACCGTGCCTGCAAGATCAGTCGTGGCGAGCCGTATCACAAATAGGTCGGCAATACGAAACAATGGCGTGGGACAATACCTTTCGTTTTGAGGAATGTGTCTGAAAGGACTATGAGATATGAAGATTGGATTTGTCGGTTTTGGCAATATGGCGAGCGCTATGGCCGATGGCTGGATCGCTGCCGGTGTAGCTGCGAGCGACATGTGCGCCTGCGCGGGTCGCTACGACGCACTGGTTGAGCGCTGCGAGGCGCGCGGCATGGTCGCCTGCCACGATGCCGCCGAGGTTGTCGCCGCATCCGATATCGTGGTCGCTGCGGTCAAACCGTACATGATCGAGAAGGTATTCGCCCCGCTCAAGGATGCTCTTGCCAAAAAGGTCGTTCTGTCGGTTGCCTGGACCTGGGACAGTGCCAAGTGGGAGCAGGTCCTGCCGGGCGTCGCGCATATCTCGACGGTGCCCAACACACCGGTTTCGGTGGGCGAGGGCGTCATCGCTTGCGAGAAGGCTTCCACGCTTAGTGATGAGCAGAGCGCAGTGGTGCTTGATCTGCTTGGCAAACTCGGTGCGGTGGTCGAGCTCGATACGAGCCTGCTGTTTGTGGGCGGCACGGTGGGTGGTTGCGCTCCGGCATTTGTCGCCATGGCAATCGAGGCCCTGGGCGATGCGGCGGTCAAGCACGGTATCCCGCGTGCCGATGCCTATCGCATTGTGAGCCAGATGGTGCTGGGTACGGCAAAGCTGCAGCTTGCAACTGGCCAGCATCCTGCGGCGATGAAGGATGCCGTATGCTCGCCCGGTGGTGCCACCATCAAGGGCGTCGTTGCACTCGAGGACGCCGGCATGCGCAGCGCCCTGGTCAAGGCAATTGACGCAACTCTCCAATAAAACCGACCAAAAAAGACAGGTATATTTTGGCAGGTTTTTCCTGCGGTTTTGTCGCATGCACGAAAAGCGCCCCGCAACTGGCTCAATTCCAGCTGCGGGGCGCTTGCATTTGCCCAGATAAAACCGACCAAAATAAACCTGTCCCTTTTTGGCAGGTTAGTCCCAGAAGCTGTCTTCCTCATCCTCGGACTTGGGCCCGCGGTCGACGTACATCTTATGGGTGCGCTTCTCCATTACAAAGGCAAGAATCGCAAATAACAGGATGCCGCCGGCGAAAAGGATGGCAAAACCGGTGCGGGTGCCAAACAAAAAGGAAAAAACTGCGTCCATTGGGTGCCTTCTTGCGTAGTTGAGTTGGGTCGTAAACGCTCATAAGTATATACTTGCCCATACATGTACAAGGTTGCAACCTAAATGGAATGTATATCGCCGGAGGATCTAATGCTTGATATCAAGTTTGTTCGCGAGAACCCCGATGCCATCGATGTCGCCATGGCTAACCGCCAGACGTCTTGGGATCGTGAGAAGTTCTTTGAGCTCGACGACGAGCGCCGTGCCGTCATCACCGAGGTCGAGGAGCTCCAGGCTACGCGCAATGCCGAGTCCAAGAAGATCGGCGCCCTGATGAAGGAGGGCAAGAAGGACGAGGCCGAGGCCGCCAAGGAGGCCGTGCGCGCCGTCAACGAGAAGATTGACGGTCTGGCCGAGCGCCGTACTGCTCTCGAGCAGGAGCAGTACGACTTCATGGCTCACCTGCCCAACATTCCTTGCGAGGCCACGCCGTACGGTAAGGACGAGGACGAGAACATCGAGCGTCGCCGCTGGGGCACCCCGCGCGAGTTCGACTTCGACTTTAAGCCGCACTGGGATCTGGGCACCGATCTGGACATCCTCGACTTCGAGCGTGGCAACAAGCTTTCCGGCAGCCGCTTTACCGTTCTCGGTGGCGCCGGCGCCCGCCTGGAGCGCGCCCTCATCAACTTCTTCCTCGATACGCACACCAGCCGTGGTTTTAAGGAGTGGTGGCCGCCCATCGTCGTCAAGCGTCAGACCATGTTTGGCACGGGTCAGCTGCCCAAGTTCGAGGACGACGCCTATCACGTCTCGGGTGACAACTTCCTGATCCCCACCGCCGAGGTCGTGCTCACCAACCTGCACGCCGGCGAGGTCCTCGATGCCGACACCCTGCCGCGCCGCTACACCGCCTTCACCCCCTGCTTCCGTGAGGAGGCCGGTTCCGCCGGTCGCGACACCCGCGGCATCATCCGTCAGCACGAGTTCGACAAGGTCGAGATGGTCAAGTTCGCTAAGCCGGAGGAGTCCGACGAGGAGCTCGAGAGCATGACCGCCGAGGCCGAGTACCTGCTGCAGCAGCTGGGCCTTCCGTATCGCGTGATTAGCCTGTGCACCGGCGACTTGGGCTTCTCTGCCCGTCAGACCTACGACGTCGAGGTCTGGCTGCCGAGCTACAACGCCTACAAGGAGATCAGCTCCTGCTCCAACTGCGGTGACTTCCAGGCTCGCCGCGCCAACATCAAGTATCGCGACCCCGAGAACTTCAAGGGTTCGCGCTACCTGCACACTCTCAACGGTTCCGGCCTGCCGGCCGGCCGCACCATGGCCGCCATTCTGGAGAACTACCAGAACGCCGACGGCACCATCACGATTCCCGAGGTTCTGCGTCCTTACATGGGCGGCCTCGAGAAGATCGAGCCGGTCGCGTAACTTGGCTGCATAGGGGATATGCAAGGGCGCTCCTTCGGGGGCGCCCTATTTCGTGCGCAGGTCCATACCATGCCGTGCGGACAGCTCAATAGAAAACACACGAACAACTGTTCTGTATACAGCCATCTACCTGCTATGCTTTTGCTAAATAAGAGCGAGAGAAAGGGGACGCGATGGAGCTGTTTGATGATCGGGTGGTTTTGTTTGAGAGCGACGAGGGCGGGGAATACCTGCTTGTAACGTGTGAGCCGTCTGGCATGGGCGGCCTGGTGGTTCGGCAGACGAGTGAGGGTCCGTTGACACAATGGTGCTTTGAGGAGTCGCCGCATGTGGTCGAGACCTTTGTGACGCACGAGGGACTTGTGGCGCTGGAGCACTTCTATGGAGTTGGGACTTCCAACCAGGTCGCGCGCATGCTGAGCATCTCGTTTGCCGATTATGATTGTGCCCAGCGGGTGAGATCACTCCTGAGGGAACTTGATGCCAAGTTCGACGTGATCGAAAAGCCAATCGATCGTACGGGGAACGGCGGTATATGCGGAGCAGCATGACAAAACTGCGTTCCACAAAAAAGTTTGAGATTGTGCTTGACTCCAATAAGCTAAAGTGGTTTTATATGTCTTGCGCTGCGGCGTTACCTCAGCTGGATAGAGGGTCTGACTACGAATCAGAACGTCATAGGTTCGAATCCTATACGCCGCACCAATCGAACTTGAAGCCTCCGGCAACGGGGGCTTTTCTTTTATGGCAACACCGCATGGATTCGAACCTCGGTCGAGGCGCGGGCGTAAAGAAAACGCGGAGCGTTTTTAGCCCGCGGGCGAGCACGCCGGCAGGCGGGCGAAGCCGGTGCGGATCCGCGAAGCGGATGCGCGGAATCCTATACGCCGCACCAATCGAAATCGAAAGCCTCCGGCAACGGGGGCTTTTCTTTTATGCCGCCACCGCATGGATTCGAACCTCGGTCGAGGCGCGAGCGTCTTAATCATCACTTCGTAAAAATTTTCCAAATTGTCGCTTGACCCATCGAGGGGTCACGTGCATAATAATCCGTGCGTTGCGGCGTTACCTCAGCTGGATAGAGGGTCTGACTACGAATCAGAACGTCATAGGTTCGAATCCTATACGCCGCACCAATTGAATTATAAAGCCTCCGGTAACGGAGGCTTTTCTTATATCGCGATGCGTCGAAGATCGCATCAAGTGGTCAAAATGAGTAAAAATCAAATTCAATAACTTTTTTTGAAAAACGCTTGACCTTTATTCAGTCCATGTGCATAATAATCAACAAGTCGCGGCGTTACCTCAGCTGGATAGAGGGTCTGACTACGAATCAGAACGTCATAGGTTCGAATCCTATACGCCGCACCATTTGAGATTAAAGCTCCCGGCAACGGGGGCTTTTCTTTTACGTAAGCACTGCATGGATTCGAACCTCGGTCGAGGCGCGAGCGTCAAGAAAACGCGGAGCGTTTTTAGCGAGCGGGCGAGCACGCCGGCAGGCGGGCGAAGCCGGTGCGGATCCGCGCAGCGGATGCGCGGAATCCTATACGCCGCACCATTTGAGATTAAAGCTCCCGGCAACGGGGGCTTTTCTTTTGCGCCAGCTTGAGTGCTTTCGTCCAAAGGGACGATTTCCTGTCGACTCGTGTAAGATTTCGAGTAGGTGTCGCGGCCCATCCGTGACCACTCCTTCTTCAAGCGACCGATCAGGGTGATATTTCGTGGCAGAGCGTCCGACATACAAGCTCAGGTTTCTCGATCCCAAGAAGCGCTTTCCGGCGATGCCCGAGCAGCCTGCGGGGCGCTCATATGGCGTGGTCTGGAAACTCTTTGGCGAGGACCAGCATGAATCTTGTTATGTCGTCGAATTCGTTGGCAAAAGCCATGTGTCGCTTTTGGGCTACGTAAGCGTTTCGGGTGAGGTGTACAAGGTGGACCGCCCCGTTAGCGAGGCTCCGCTGCCCAACGATCCCGACATGGAGCTGGTCCTTGACGAGTCGGATTCCAGTATTGGTGAGATTATGGTAAGGGAAGCCAGCGGTGCAATGCGCGCGTGCGCGCGAACCGTCGGCTCTCCCGAAGGCCCCATGCGCGAACAGTCCGACCACGAGACATGGAATTCGACCCGCGCCCTTCCTTACGGCGAGTTCATGGCATCGATGTTCCTGCGCTACGTGATATTTGCCAACTCCGAAAGCGCTATTGCGAACACGGCGGGCGTCGACGGTCTCGATGCAGACATGCAAAACGTTGTCGACAAGATCAAGCTCGTAAAGTTGCCCGAGCCGGTCGAGGTGTTTTTGGGCTTTAACACGGCACCGCTCCCCGATGCTATCGAGACGCTGCTTTACCGCGTTGACCATGCCGAGAATCCGAGCGGTATCGAGCGCTATGCCGCCGCCCTTATGAGCGAGGTCGACTTGCCCCGTCTGCGCACCATTGCCGCCAAGTCCGAAATGAGCCTGGCGCGCATCGACCGGTCAAAGCTGTTTTATCTCAATTTTGATCGTAGCCTGCTGGACCAGGACGAGATTGACATGCTGCTTGCCATCGAGTGCCGTCTCAACCGCCTCTCCGGCATCCTCGAGCGCATCGGGGCCGGATTGGCCCCTGCGGCATCCTCGCCGAGCCTTGAGGGCTGCGCGCTCTTTGATGCGTGGCATATCGCCAAGACGACCAACGATGTTCCCCGACTGCTCGATACGGCCTCGAGCGATAACCCGTGGGGCAAACCGGGTACGGTGGCTTGCCAACCGGGCGGTGAGTGGGATGTGCGTACCCGCTTCGCGCGTATTGTCGAGGCGCTCAACGTGGTCACGCGGCTCGACTATACCTATCGGGCAAACGTTGCCGAGGGGATTATGCTCGTTCGGTTTGGGCACTCTGTCGCGAATGCCATGCCGCAACGTGAATACGACGCTCAAGATGACGCCTGGCGCGAGCTGGAAGAGGACACGCGCGCGATCTGGGCCGCGGAGCACGATGCGCGCGTGGCACTCACGCTTGCGGCAGCGTGTTTTGCCGCGGGCACCTGCATCACGCGCTGCTATGTGCAGATTGCTGCTCCCGACAGTGAGCAGGGCGAGCGCGTTGTCGCAACGTATTTCTTTGGGCGCGCGGCCTATCTGGCCGATTGCGTGCCTGTCGCCAAGGATCTTGAGAGCATGGACATGGACGATATGCCGTGCAAGCGTGTGCTTGAGGCGTATGAGTCAACCGCTCCGGAGACGATTGAGCCTGCGGAGGTTCATGCTCGTCCGCGTGATGACCATCGCACACTGCCGCCGGCGCTGCGCGATCTGCTGCTCGCCGATAAGGCTGACGAGTTGGAGGTCATGGAAGAGGACGATGACCCATACGTGGCCCGTGTTGTTGAATTGCGCGAGCAGGCAAAAGTCGACCGTACAGGTGCTTTTGAAGGCTTTTCCCGTCTTGTCGAGGAGTTGGAGGCTAAGTGCGCCGTCGCCGAGCTTTTGGCGACAGGTCCGGTTCAAACGCAGTTTTGTGATAACCAGCTGGTGCGCATGGTGCTACCGGTGTTGGAAGAAGACCGCTCTGTGCGAATCCTTCGTGCGCCCGATGCGCTGGTCTTTGCCCAGCACGAGATCTGCAGCTTTTACGCCGAGCAAGAGGACTTTGAACGAGCGCTGCCCGAGGTGCGCCATCTTTACGATCTGGCGCGCTCGTCCATGCAATCGCACTTTGCGCTCATCAACGTGCTTGCGCGTCTGGAGCGCTTTGACGAGATTATCGAGGTGGCGCGCCACGGCCTACGTATTGCCAACGATCGTTCTGCAATCGGCTACCTGTTCTATCGCTTGGCGTTTGCCTATTGGAATTGCGATCAGCTCGACCTGGCGCTGGCTTGTTACCGTCTCGTGCCGCGTGGCGAGGAGTCGGGCAGCAGCGCGCTGGAAGAAATGCAGGGCCTTATGAACGAGATGGGCGTTAGCGAGCCTCCGACGTTCGAGGAAGCGGTCGAGACTATCCGCAAGGCTGGACTTGAGTTGCCGCCAGTGTCCGCCGTGACGAATCAGCTGGCAG
This sequence comes from Collinsella sp. CLA-AP-H1, assembly GCF_040092945.1. Lineage (NCBI taxonomy): Bacteria > Bacillati > Actinomycetota > Coriobacteriia > Coriobacteriales > Coriobacteriaceae > Collinsella > Collinsella sp. CLA-AP-H1. The sequence continues at coordinate 63,700 of NZ_JBBNKO010000002.1, forward strand.
ATGCCGCTGTGCAACTGGTCGACAACGGCTTCTTTTTCCTGGCACGCGGTTGCATCTTCCAAATGTGGCGCACCATGGGCAACGACGAGCTCGGCTCCCTCAACCGCTCGCTGGGGTAGGCGAAGCTTCCAAGGAGGAAAGGATACTAGGCAATTAGAAAATTTCCTCTTGCCCATCCTTGGCTGTTTGGTTACTATAGAACGGCTGTTACGGAGAGCTGACCGAGAGGCCGAAGGTGCTCGCCTGCTAAGCGAGTATGCCCCAAAAGGGCATCTGGGGTTCGAATCCCCAGCTCTCCGCCAGTAAGACTTTAAAGAAGGGTTCCGAAAGGGGCCCTTTTTTAGTTGAACCACGTTAGCTGGGGATTCGAACCCTCAAAAAAAGGAGGCATCCTTTCGGACGCCTCCTTTCAGCGAGTGTATTGTTCTTCGATCTTACATCTCGGGCGCCTTGGCGACGGTCTCGCTTTCTGCCGTGAGTGGGCGGTTGTCGATGCGGCGGCCCAGGCGGTCGAGCTTCACAAGGAGCCATTCAATGGGATTCGGCCCTGCACCTTCCTCGTCGGCAACCAAATCCACGACGGCAATCTTGGTGCCGTCCTGCTTGAGCGTAACGCTGCCCACCTTGTCGCCCACATGCACCGTGCCCGAAAGATCGTCGTAGCTAACCTTTTCGGTCACCTCGCCGGCAAGGGAAAACACGGTCGCTTGCACCGTGGGGTCGGCGAGCGTGGCGTCGATCGTCTTATCCGTCCAGTCGGTTTGACCGATGCGCGCCATAAGCGGGTTGCCGTTGGCGGTCTTTTCCTGCGTGTTGGCGATCGCGACCGTCACCTTATGACCGTAGTACCAATTGGCAAGGGTTGCGGTATCGGTAAAGCGCTGATCGGTGGTGGTGGAGTTCAAAATAACGGTGTAGATCTCGTCGCCGTCGCGGTTGTAGGCGCTCGTAAAGCAATAGCCCGCGTCGTCGGTGGTGCCGGTCTTGCCGCCGATGTTGCCATCTTGGCCCAGCAAATAGTTATGCGTGTCCATGGAATGCGAATGGTCGGCGCCGTCGGCGCCCGTGACCTCGATCCAGGAATCCTCGCTCGCTACGACCTCGCGGATCGTGTCGTTTTTCATGGCCTCCTGCATCATCAGCGCTACGTCGTGTGCGGTTGAGTGCATATCGCCAGCCCACTCATCAAAGTCCAGACCGTGTGGGTTCTCAAAGACCGTGCCGGTGCAGCCGAGCTTCTTAGCGCGCTCGTTCATGGCCTTCACAAATGTGGCCTCGGCGTCTTTGGTCTTAGGGTCGATCTTCTTGCCCACATATTCGGCGAGCACGATGGCGGCGTCGTTGCCCGAGGGAATCATCAGGCCGCGCAGCGCCTGCTCCACGGTAAGCTCGTCGCCTTCGAGCAAGCCGGCGGTCGAATTGCCCACGGTGGCTGCGGCGTTGCTCACCGTGACCTTCTCGTCCATCTTGCAATTCTCGACGGTTAGGATTGCGGTCATGACCTTGGTGATCGAGGCAATCTTGACCTGCTCATCGGCGTCGCGGGCATAGTAGACGGCGCCGTCTTTGCCCATGACGAGGGCATTGGTCGCATCGATATCGGGCAGGTTTTCGGCCGTGATACCGCGCACATCGGCGGTTTTGCCGCAAACATTGTCGGTCGTGAGCACTTGGGCGCCGGCGACGGTGGGCACGCCGGCGGCAAGGGCGATAGCGCAGACAAAGCCGGCGGCAAGCTGGGCTGAGCGCTTTGCAAAAGAGGTGAGGGACTTCACGGATTTCGCTTTCGACGGGATGGTCACTTCTGGAACTAGAGTATATCGTTTGCCGGCATCGGCGATCATCGCGTGCGTGCGTGGCCCACATCCGCGCCCGAACGGGCACAAGGGTGCTTAAGGCCGACTTAATCACCCACGCTTGTTGTGTGTGACGGGCGCCCCCTCGGGCATAATGGAGCGCGAGAGGAGCACGCATGAACGAGCGCATTTTGGTAGTTGATGACGAAAAGGCCATCGCCGACTTGGTTGGTATCTACCTTACAAAAGAGGGCTTTGATGTCCAGATTGCCTATAGCGGGGCCGATGCTGCCAAGGCAATCTTGGAGCAGGAGTTCGATCTGGCGCTGCTGGATGTCATGCTGCCCGATATCGATGGCTTTGAGCTGCTGCGTACGATCCGTTCCAGCCATACCTATCCCGTGATCATGCTGACGGCGCGCGATGCCCAGCAAGACAAGATCGAGGGCCTTTCGCTTGGCGCGGACGATTACGTGGTTAAGCCGTTTCGTCCTCTGGAGCTCATCGCGCGCGTGCATGCTCAGCTTCGCCGCTACACCAGCTACGGTAGCCGCGCACAGGCGGCCGAGTCGCCGACCCTCCAGCTCGACGGCTTGGAGATCAACCGCGATGCTCGTTCCGTAACGGTGGACGGTGCACCGGTACGCCTCACACCCACCGAGTATTCAATCTTGCTGTATCTGGTCGAGCATCGCGGCAGCGTGGTGGGCGTGGAGGACCTGTTCCGCGCGGTATGGAACGAGGACTTTATGCCCGGCTCCAACAATACGGTGATGGTGCACATTCGCCACTTGCGCGAAAAGATTGGCGACGACGCACAAAAGCCGCGCTTTATCAAAAACGTCTGGGGCGTCGGCTACATCATCGAATAACGCTTTTCGCTTGTGAGGATCTTGATATGACAAAAGACGATAGGCAGGCATTCGAGGTACCCGATCGGCTCTTTGATTACGTGAGGTCGGTCGTCGACAACCGTGCGCTTGCAACGGTGCTGCTCTTTTTGCTGAGCCTGCTGCTGATTGGCATCGACAACATCGTCGGAATCTTGGCGGTGCTGCTTGTTGGCTTTTTGCTGATCGATCGATTTGAGATCGTGCGCCGCTGCGTGGTGATTGGCGGCGCCGCGTGGGCCATGACGTTGGCGATTGGCGCCATGGCGCTCGGCGGCATTGAAGGGCCGGTGCTGTTCGATGCCGGCTTTGTATTCAACATGCTTGGCTTTGTGCTGGCGCTTGCCGCGTGCGTGCTGTTCTTGTGCGGCCGTGCCCTGTACTACCAGGGCTACGAACAGGGCGAGCAGCATGCCGATTGTGTGCTGGCCGCTCGTATTCAAGATCGCCTGATCGATCACCCCGACACCTGGGACAACATCGACGGCGACTTCTTGGAGGTCGAGGGCGCCCTTAACCGCGTGCGTGACCGTGATCGCAAGGTGCAGCAAGCTCTGCGTGACGAGTCGCATCGCAAGGACGATCTGGTTACGTACTTGGCACATGACCTACGCACCCCGCTTGCGAGCGTAGTGGGCTATCTTTCGCTGCTGCAAGAGGCTCCTGAGCTGCCGGTTGAGCAACGTGCGTACTTTACGGGCGTGGCGCTCGACAAGGCGCACCGGCTCGATGCGCTCATCGAAGAGTTCTTCGATATCACGCGCTTTGACTTCCACGATATCGTGCTCACGCGCGGCTATGTTGATCTGGGGTTGCTGCTGGCTCAGGTGGCTGACGAGTTCTATCCCATCCTCAACGAGCAGCATAAGGAAACCCAAGTTGATATTCGCGAGGACCTGACGGTGCTCGTGGATGGCGACAAAATGGCTCGCGTGTTCAACAACATCATGAAAAACGCTATTGCCTATAGCTATGAGGGCTCGACCATCACGATCGAGGCCAGACGCCAAGACGATGGCGGCGTGCGCGTGCGCTTTATCAATCAGGGCGATCCCATCCCTGAAGCAAAGCTCAAGGTGATCTTTGAGAAGTTCTATCGCCTGGATGCGGCGCGTGCGACCAATCGCGGCGGCGCTGGACTGGGGCTTGCCATCGCCAAGGAGATCATCGCGGCACACGGCGGTACCGTTGCATGTGAATCGACGCCCGAACACACGATATTCACCATCGAGCTGCCCGCCGCATAACCAGCGTGCCCTTACAAACACTTGACAATGCGCTCACGTGCATATGAGCCGCGATTTCTACTATCGATACTGCTGAATTGATATTGATGTGGAGGTATGCGGTATGACGGCTGCTGCGGCTGTGGAGCCCACGGAGCTTGAAGAACTCATGAAAGCGCAGGCCGAGGCCGCGCACGAGCGCGAGGTTGGGGATGCGACTCGTCCCACGGCAGAGGATCTTGCCGCCTCGCCGACGCGCATCGACGTCGAGGGCCTCGACCTGTTCTATGGCGACCATCATGCGCTCAAGGACGTGAATATCAAGATCCGCGACAAGCAGATCACCTCGTTTATCGGGCCTTCGGGCTGCGGAAAGTCCACGTTGCTGCGCTGCTTTAACCGCATGAACGACGGCATCAAGGATTGCCGCATCGAGGGCAAGATTGCGCTCGATGGTCAAGATATCCTGGGCGATTACGACATCTGCCGTTTGCGCCAGCGCGTGGGCATGGTGTTTCAGCGCCCCAACCCGTTTCCCATGAGCATCTACGACAACGTCGCGTATGGTCCGCGCGGCATGGGCGTGCGCGATCGCGCTGTGCTGGATGAGCTGGTCGAGGACTCCCTGCGTCGCGCTGCCCTGTGGGACGAGGTCAAGGACAAGCTCAAGGAGTCGGGCCTGGGTCTTTCGGGTGGACAGCAGCAGCGCCTGTGCATCGCCCGCGCGCTGGCCGTGCAGCCCGACATTCTGCTGATGGACGAGCCGACCTCGGCGCTCGACCCCGTGTCGACGCTCGTGGTGGAGCAGCTGGCCTGCGAGCTCAAAGAGACCTGTACGCTCGTGGTCGTTACGCACAATATGCAGCAGGCGGCGCGTATCTCCGACTCGGTCGCGTTTTTCTTGCTGGGCGAGTTGGTGGAGCACGCGCCCACCGCGCAACTCTTCAAGAATCCGACCGATCCGCGCACGGCGGATTATTTGACGGGACGTTTTGGCTGATACCATCTAGTAAAGGTACCTTTAGGGTTAAGATGCGGTCATGCCGGCCGCAAAGGGGTTCAACATGATCTATTACGTCGAGGACGATGACAACATCAGGGATTTGACGGTCTATGCGCTGCGCAAGCAGGGGATCGAGGCCGAAGGCTTTTCGTGCGACGGTGAGTTTAAGGCTGCCGTGGCGCGACGGGTGCCCGATGCTGTGCTGCTCGATATCATGCTGCCCGATACCGATGGTTTGGCGATTATGCGCCGCCTCCGCGCCGACCGCCTGACGGCGACGGTGCCCATCATGATGCTTACCGCCAAGGATACCGAGCTCGACAAGGTGATGGCGCTCGATGGCGGTGCCGACGATTACCTGACTAAGCCGTTTTCGCTCATGGAGCTTGCGAGCCGCTGCCGCGCACTGCTGCGTCGCGGCGGCATGGTCAAGCAGGCGAGCGATGTGCTCAGCGTGGGCGACATCGTGCTCTCGCCCAGCCATCGCGAGGTGACCGTTGCCGGCGAGCCGCTTAAGCTCACCCTGCGCGAGTTCGACCTGCTCGAGTACCTCATGCGCAAGCCCGGCGTGGTCTTTACCCGCGAGTCGTTGCTGCAGAGCGTGTGGGGCTGGGACTTCGACGGCGGTTCGCGCACCGTTGACGTGCACGTGCAGACGCTTCGCCAAAAACTGGGCGAGCATGCCAGCGCCATCGAGACCGTGCGCGGCGTGGGCTACCGCTTGGCCGAGCCTTCTGCCGGTGATGGTGCCGAAGGTGACGTCACCGCGGCCACCGCATCGGAGGAGTAACCCGTGGTCTTCGCCCCCCAGGGAAAACATACGCTGTCGCACCGCGTTTTTGTGACGATCTTTGTCTGCGCCATGGCGGTTATCGTGGCGTTTACGGTGCTGGGTGCATTCTTTGTGCAAAACACCTTGGCGGATGCCACGAGTGCCAATCTGGCGCAGGAAACCGAGCTCATTGCTGCCGCCCTCGACGAGCAGCAGGAGCCCATCCCGTTCTTGCGTAGCCTCGATCGCGAGGACTTGCGCATCACGCTGATTAACAAGGATGGATCGGTTGCCTACGACAACGAGGCGTCGCCTTCCACACTGCCCAACCATGGCGATCGCCCCGAGGTCATCGAGGCCTTTGAGAATGGTTCGGGTTCCGCGGAGCGCGCAAGCTCTACGCTCGACGAGATTATGCTGTATCGCGCCGTCGCCCTTGATAACGGCCAGGTTGTCCGCTTGGCGCAGGCCCAGCCTGGCGTTGCGGCGATTTTGCTGTCGATGGTGGCGCCGCTGCTGCTTATCGCAGCAGCGGGCGCGGTACTCTCGTTTTTTATGGCGCGCCGCGAGTCCCGTGCCATCATCGCGCCGTTGCAAGAGGTGGATTTGGACCACCCACGCCGTAGCTATGAGCACGCCTATGCCGAGATGGTCCCCATGCTTGAGCGTATCGAGTCGCAGCGCCAGGAACTCAAGCGCCAAATGGCGGTGCTGGCGGACAACGATCGTATGCGCCGCGAGTTCACGGCGAATATCACCCATGAGCTCAAGACGCCGCTTACGGCGATTTCGGGCTATGCCGAGCTCATCGCAAACGGCATGGTCGAGGGCGAGGACGACCTGCGCAACTTTGGCGGTCGCATCTATCGTGAGGCGGGCCGCTTGGCAGCGCTTGTCAACGACATCCTTACGCTGTCTAACTTGGACGAGGCCGAGCGTGCAACTGAGGGCGAGGCGGTGCCCATTGGGTCCACGGAGCCTATTGAGCTCTCGCGTGCCATCTACGCGGTTGAGCAGCGTCTTGAACAGGTCGCCCGTCAGGCGAATGTGACGATAAGTCATGAGACCAAGCCCGTGGTCATCGAGGGCGTGTCGCGCTTGATTGACGAGCTCATCTATAATCTGGCAAGCAACGCCATCCGCTACAATCGACCCGGCGGTACGGTTACGCTGCAGTGCGGCACCAACGACGAAGGCCATCCGTTCCTCGCGGTCGCCGACACGGGAATCGGTATCGCGCCTGAAGAACAGGGCAAGGTATTTGAGCGGTTCTATCGCGTGGACAAGAGTAGGTCCAAGGCACGCGGCGGAACCGGTCTGGGGCTTGCCATTGTCAAGCATGCGGCCCTGTATCATCACGCCACGCTCGATCTGTCGAGCGAGTTGGGCGTGGGAACCACCATTACGGTGACGTTTCCCATACAGCAGGACGAGCCATTCGCATAGCGATACAACATAGATATTGATGTAGACGCCGCATTTGACTTTCGGGTGCGGCGTTGTTGTGCAATTTTACGATTGCTTCCGACATTTTTACAGGAGAGCCTGTTTCTTATGTATAGAGTTTGGTCTCGGTAAAAAGATGCGATAACATACGGACAGTTTTGTCAATCCGAACTGGGGAAATGAAAGGCAAGCTGCATGACCCTTCTCGAACTGTTCCAGCTGCTCAAAAAGCACCTTAAGCTGGTCATCACCCTTCCGGTGGTCTGCGCGATCGCCATGGGCATCGTGTCCTTCGTTGCGATGGACAACACCTACACCGCGACGACGAGCATGTACATTCTCGCCAAAACCGACGATAGCGGTCAGATGAGCTACAACGATCTCTCGGCGAGCCAGATGCTTTCCAACGATATCGCCACGCTGCTGGATAGCGATAGCGTTAAGAGCGGTGCTGCCAATGAGCTGGGCCTTGCTGACCTGGATGACTACAAGGTGTCTGTTTCCTCCGAGACCACCACGCGTGTCATTACGCTTTCGGTTACCGGCACCGATGCCAAGGAGACGGCTAAGGTCGCAAAGGCCATGGCCAGCTCGGTGAGTACGGTCGCTCAGAACGTCGGCGCTGCCCAGAGCATCAACGTTATCGACGAGGCTAAGACTCCCGAAGTCCCCAGCGGCCCCAAGCGCACGCTGTACGTTGCTGTCGCGTTCCTCGCCGGTATCTTTATCGCAGTTGCCTATGTCGTTTTGGCAGACATGCTCAATACCCGCATCCGCGGTGCCGAAGAGGCAGAAGAGCTCCTGGGCATTCCCGTTGTTGGCCGAATTCCGGCTATGAAAGGTGGTAAATAGGCATGGCTAAGGCAAAGAACACCGATAAGCTCGTTGTACAGAATGCCGCCAAGACCCTTCTGGCCAATATCCGCTTTGCGAGCGTGGACGACCCCATTCGCACCATTACCGTCACGTCCTCGATTCCCAACGAGGGCAAGTCTACGGTTTCCATCAACCTTGCCCAGGCTATCGCCACGAGCGGCAAGTCCGTGCTCCTGGTCGAGGCCGATATGCGCCGCAGGTCCCTTTCCGATATGCTCGGCGTTCGTTCGCGCGGCGGACTCTATGCGGTCCTTTCCGAGCAGATCTCCATTGACCAGGCAATTGTCGAGACGGGTCAGAAGAACTTCTACTTCCTCGATGCCGAGCCGCACATTCCCAATCCTGCCGACATCATCGTTTCTCACCGCTTTGCCAAGCTGGTCAAGGCGCTGTCTGCCAAGTTCCAGTACGTCATCTTCGACGCTCCTCCGGTCGGCACCTTCATCGATGCTGCCGAGATTGCCAGCCTGACCGACGGCACGCTGTTCGTGGTGCGCGAGGACTTCACCAAGCGCGAGGAGGCACTCAACGCCATCGGCCAGCTTAAGAAGTCCGAAAAGGTCAAGCTCATCGGTACCGTTATGAACTACTGCGAGACCGAGACCAGCGAGTACTACTACTCCTACTACACCAAGGACGGTAAGAAGGTGAAGAAGGGCTCCGACGATCAGGGGACTTCCAAAAAGGGCATCTTCACCAACCGAGCAAACGTTTAGTTGATTAAGGCTGACCTATGCGTGACATTCATTGCCATATCTTGCCGGGTGTAGACGACGGCGCCGCCGATCTCGATGAGAGCTTGGCGATGCTCGAGGCTGCCAAGCGGGCCGGTGTAACCAGAATCGTTTGCACTCCTCACTGCCGTGATCCCTATTTTGATTACGACAAGATGTGGGATGCCTTTGAACTGCTGCGTGATAACGCTGACGGTTTTCCGCTCCAGATGGGCTTCGAGGTCAACCATCGAAAGCTCGTTGAGCTTGGTATCGATGCCGCGGAGCACTTGCATTTCGATGGGACCAACGAGTTTCTGCTCGAGCTTTCGACGCATGCCGATGCGTATGCGTTTAGAGAGTACGAGAACACGATTTACGATTTGCAGTGCCGTGGCTACCAGGTGATCATCGCTCATCCTGAGCGCTATCGTGCGGTTCAAAAGGATGTAAGCGTGGCGGAGCGCCTGGTCGATATGGGCTGCAAGCTGCAGGCTTCGGCGGACTTTATTGCCGGCGGTCGCTTTGGTCGCGAAAAAAAGCCGGCACAGCGCCTGTTTGATCAGAACCTGTACAGCTTCATCGCGAGCGATGCCCATAACGTGGGTCATTACGACTGCCTGGCGAAGGCTCGCGCGAAGTTTAGCGTGCGCGGAGCTCATTTTCGCTAAAATCTGTCCCTAACGTTCGCGTTGAATGAAAGGGCAGCTATGGATATCCAACTTAAGACGGGATGCTTTGATGACGCGGCGTTGGTGCGCCGCGTCGTTTTTATGGACGAGCAGGGCTACGAGAATGAGTTCGACGCTATCGACGAGGATCCGAACTGCATTCATGTGACGCTCTATGTAGACGGCGAGCTTGCCGGTTGCTCGCGCGTGTTTCCCGAAGAGCTTGAGCGCGTGGCTGACGCAGAGGCCCCGGTGTTGCCGGCATGCGACATGGACGAAGACGTTGCGGCGGGGGAGACCTACATTATGGGGCGCGTCGCCGTGCTGCCGGCTATGCGTCGTCGCGGACTGGCGAGTGCGATCGTGGAGACCAGTGCTTCGTGTGCACGCGATGCCGGCGCTAAGCTTATTAAGCTGCATGCGCAGGAATACGTGCTGCCGCTTTATGCAAAGGCGGGCTACACGCAAATTGCCCCGGTAGATTACGAAGACGAGGGCCAACCCCATGTCTGGATGGCCAAGCGCGTAGATGGCAGATAGGGACGTTCCTTTTCTGCCGGCAGTTGGGGACACTCCTTGGCAATTGACGCATTGGAGCGCTCGGACATACAGTTTTTCGATTCCGTATGTATATATGCGCGTTAATGGGTTATAAAATCTAAGCCTGAACATAGCAGGTCTGCGATGCGGCTCGGGCGACCGGGCCGTTTTTTGCGGACGGGGGTAGCGCGAAAGGACTGCACATGCGTCAATTTAAGACCGAGAGCAAAAAACTGCTCGACCTCATGATCAACTCCATCTACACCAATAAGGAAATCTTCCTGCGCGAGCTTATCTCTAACGCGAGCGACGCCGTCGACAAGCTCAACTTTAAGAGCCTGCAGGACCCGAGCGTCAAGATCGACCAGGGCGACCTGGCCATTCGCGTCTCCTTTGATAAAGACGCCCGCACCATTACCATCTCGGATAACGGCATTGGCATGACCGCCGAGGAGCTCGAGCGCAATCTGGGCACCATCGCCCATTCCGGCTCCGAGGAGTTTAAGACCGAGAACGCCGAGCAGCAGGGCTCCGATGTCGACATCATCGGTCAGTTCGGCGTGGGCTTCTACTCGGCTTTTATGGTCGCCAGCCATGTGAAGGTCGTCAGCCGCGCCTATGGCGAGGACACCGCTCACGTGTGGGAGTCTGATGGTCTTGAGGGTTACACCATCGAAGACGGCGAGCGCGCCGAGCACGGCACCGATGTCATCTTGACGCTGCGCGAGAACGAGAAGCTTGATGCCGATGGCGAGGCCGAGACCTACGATCGCTTCCTGACCGAGTGGGGCCTCAAGAGCTTGATTCAGCAGTACAGCAACTATGTGCGCTACCCGATTCAGATGATGGTGTCCAAGAGCCGCCAGAAACCCAAGCCCGAGGACGCCGGCGACGATTACAAGCCCGAGTACGAGGACTACCAGGAGCTCGAGACCGTCAATTCCATGACACCGATCTGGAAGAAGCGCAGCTCCGATGTCGAGCAGAAGGACTACGACGAGTTCTACAAGTCCACGTTCCACGACTTTGACGATCCTGCGCGCACCATCAGCTTCCACGCCGAGGGCACGCTCGAGTATGACGCCCTGCTGTTTGTGCCGGGACGCGCGCCGTTCGATCTGTACAGCAAGGACTACGAGAAGGGTCTGGCGCTCTACAGCTCCAACGTCCTGATCATGGAGAAGTGCGACGACCTGCTGCCCGACTACTACAACTTTGTCCGCGGCGTCGTGGATTCCGCCGACGTGTCGCTCAACATCTCGCGCGAGACGCTGCAGCAGAACCGTCAGCTCAAGGCCATCGCCAAGCGTGTGGAAAAGAAGATTACCGCCGACCTTGAGGATATGCGTGACAACGACCGCGAGGCCTACGAGAAGTTCTTTGAGAACTTTGGCCGCGGTCTTAAGTACGGCATCTACTCGAGCTATGGCATGAAGGCCGATGAGCTCGCCGACCTGTTGCTGTTCTGGTCTGCCAAGGAACAGAAGATGATTACCCTGGCCGAGTATGCCAAGGGTATGCCCGAGGATCAGAAGGCCATCTACTACGCCGCCGGCGACTCGCGCGAGCGCTTGGCCAAGATGCCCGTGGTAAAGGGCGTGCTCGACCGCGGCTATGACGTGCTGCTGCTGACGCAGGATGTGGATGAGTTCACGTTCCAGGCTATGCGTGAGTACGTTGCCGCCGATATGCCCAAGATCTACGAGGACGATGCTGCCCGCGAGGCTGCCGAGAAGGCTGTGGCCGACGGTGCCGAGCCCGAGGTCGAGGATCGTCATCTGGAGCTCAAGAACGTCGCGACCGGTGATCTTGACCTGGCGACCGAGGACGAGAAAAAGGAGGCCGAGGACGCCACCAAGGAAAACGAGGACCTCTTCAGCGCTATGAAGGAGGCGCTCGGTGACAAGGTCGAGAAAGTTGCCGTCTCCGCGCGCCTGACCGATGCCCCCGCTTGCATCACCACCGAGGGCCCACTTTCGCTCGAGATGGAGAAGGTGCTCCAGAAGGGACCCGAGGGCGCGCCCGACGGCATGCCCAAGAGTCAGCGCGTGCTCGAGCTCAACGCCAAGCACCCGGTCTTTGCCAAGCTCGTCGCTGCCCAGAAGGCAGGCGACGCCGACAAGATCAAGCAGTACTCCGGTCTGCTCTATGACCAGGCTTTGCTGGTCGAGGGCATCCTCCCCGAGGACCCCGTTGCCTTCGCGGCGGCTGTTTGCAACTTGATGTAGTTAGGTATTTACGCGGTTTTACCAAACCGCGTAACGGCTCGACGCTGCCCTCAGTTCCGCCGTTCTAACGAACGGCGGACCAGTCGACGCTGCGCGGGCGCCAGAGCGACAACTTGTCATTCAAAGAGGACGGCATGACCAGAAGGTCTATGCCGTCCTCTTTTCATGCCAATTTGTTCGCTCTGGCGCCCGCTCGCTGGCATTGCCAAAACATCGACGTTGCCGTGGTCCTAAGTAGTCATTGGGGACGTTCTTGTTTGACTAGTCATTTAAGAACGTCCCCGATGACTATTTGAATTGCTAATTTGTGCGGGTTGTGGTTTTGTGACCTGCTGAAATTTAGGATACTGTACAACTGTACGTTAACTCATCTTCGTAGTATATTGCTACCCGCAAAACTCAATACCATTGTGCTCTGAGACGCTAAAGCGCCTACGTACAATGGTTGTCGATAGTACGATTCGATTTAACGACAGGATGGATGGTCCAAGCGTGAGTCTCGGCAGCAAACTATCCAATGCAAAGGTGTCCTTTGCGATATTTAAGCGCGACATTAAGCGACTGCTTGTGAACCCCGTCGCCCTGGTGGTTACCCTAGGCGTGTGCGTTATTCCCTCGCTGTATGCCTGGTATAACATCGTGGCAAACTGGGATCCGTATGGAAACACCCAAGGCATCAAGATTGCTATCGCCAACAACGATCGAGGCACCCAAAACGACTTGGTGGGTGAGCTCAACGCTGGCGACAAAGTGGTCGACCAGCTCAAGGAGAATCATCAGTTGGGCTGGACGTTCGTCGACTCGACGGCCGATGCCAAGGAGGGCGTCGAGAGCGGCGAGTACTATGCCGCTATCGTGATTCCCAAGAACTTCTCGGATAACCTGGTTTCGATGCTCGACGGCAACTACCATCAGCCCAAGCTCACGTACTACGTCAATGAGAAGAAGAGCGCCATTGCGCCCAAGGTTACCGATACCGGTGCAAACACCATCGAGGAGCAGATCAACTCGGAATTTGTCTCTACGGTAGGCAAGACTGTTGCCGGTATCGCCAAGGATGCCGGTGTCGATTTAAAGGACAAGGCAACCCAGACTCAGGACTCGCTGGCAAGTTCGGTGTCCGAGGCGTCCGACACCTTGGGCGAGGTGCGCGATTCGATTGGCGATATGAATGCCGCCATCGATAAGACGAGTGGCGCTATCGCCTCGGCTGATGCGGCACTTGCCGGCTTGCAAGGCCAGGCACCGTCGCTGACGCAGGCGATCTCCCAGGGCAACGACCTGCTGAGCGAAGCTCGCACCACGGCGGGCAACTCCATCACCTCGCTCTCCAAGGCGCTCTCGGAAGGCAGCCTTGCGCTCACCAAGACGTCGGCCTCTGCGAACGCTGCCATCGGCAAGCTGACGGGCGCGGTCACATCTACGACCACCCGTATCGACAACTCGCTCGAGTCTCTTCAAGCGACGATCGACCACAATAAGGCCGTTATCGGGCACTTGGAGATTCTCGCCAATGACACGTCGACAGGTTCCGAGGAAATTGACGCGCGCATTGTATCGACCATCGATTTGCTTCGAGAGCAGAATGAAAAGCTTCAGAGCATCAAGGACGGTCTGTCCGCGCAGTCGAGCGCCATGGCGAATGACGCAGCGGCTGTTTCGGGTGCCAGTGACGCTATCAATAACGCAATTCATACCGGTGCGACCAACCTTGGCCAAGCCCAGACGGACTTGGGCCAAAACGCGCTGCCGAAGGCCTCGAGCGCGCTTGATTCCTTTGCCGCCGTCTCGGGTGATTTGACGGGTATCGTATCTGGCCTCACGCCCACGATTGCAAGCGCGCGCGGTACGCTTTCGCAGCTTAACGCTACGCTCGGCCAGGCCAAGACCACGCTGTCCCAGACCGATTCCTCGCTTGCCAAGGTCCAGGACAAGCTTGCGACCGCAGCCAATGACATCGCGGCGCTGCAGACCTCTGAGTCTATGGGCGAGCTCGCCGACCTTATGGGCGTCGATGTCAATGACGTGGCAGATTTCATGGCCTCTCCGGTCGAGCTGACGTCCAAGTCGATCTATCCGGTCAAGAGCTTTGGCTCGGGCATCGCTCCCTTCTACACCAATCTGGCGCTTTGGGTGGGCGGCTATGTGCTCATCGCCATCTACAAGCTCGAGGTCGACCGTGAAGGTGTTGGCAGCTTTACGGCGCGCCAAGGCTACTTTGGCCGCTGGTTGCTCATGGTGATCCTGGGCGCGTTGCAGGCCATCATCGTTACGGTGGGTGATCTGGTAATTGGCGTACAGTGCGTCAGCCCGCTGCTGTTCGTGCTGGGCGGCATCGCCATTTCGTTCACCTACGTCAATATCATCTATGCGCTGTCCACCACGTTTAAGCATATCGGCAAGGCTATCGGCGTCATTCTCGTCATCGTGCAGATTCCGGGTTCATCGGGCATGTACCCCATCGAGATGATGCCTGGCTTCTTCCAGTGGCTGCACCCACTGCTGCCCTTTACCTACGGCATCAATCTGCTGCGCGAGACGGTCGGCGGCATGTACTCGTTTAACTACCTGTTTAACCTGTGCATTCTGGGCGTGTTCTTGATCGTGGCGCTCTTTATCGGCCTGCAGCTGCGTCCGCTGCTGCTCAACCTTAACCTGCTCTTTGATAAACAGCTCTCCACGACCGGTATGATGATTTGCGAGTCCAACGACCTGCCGCGCCAGCGCTACTCGCTGCGCACGGCCATGCGCGTCATGCTCGATTCCGATTCGTACCGTCGCGAACTGCTCGATCATGCGGTCGCCTTTGAACATCGCTACCCGTACTACATCAAGGGCGGTTTTGCCGCCGTGGTGGGCGTTCAGGTCCTGCTCTTTGTCCTGTCGACGGTTCTCGATATCGACAATAACGGCAAGATCATCCTGCTTGTCATTTGGATCATCTCGGTTATTGCCATCTGCGGCTGGCTTATCAATATCGAATATATCCGAGCGAGCCTCAATACCCAGATGCGCATCTCGGCGCTTTCGGATGAGGACCTGCGTCGCGAGATGCGCGAACACACGGCCGCCATTCCTGCCGCCCGCCACATGTTTGGCCTCAACGCCAGCGAGCGTGGTGCCAAGGGCGGCGATCAGTCCACGGGCCGCTTGCCGCATATCGGCTCGCACCATAAATCTCAGGGCAGCGACAGCACAGCCACAAATGATGGAGATACCACCGCGCTTGGCAAGCACTCCAAAGGAGGTGAGGCATAAATGAAGAACATCCTGCATCTGTTTAAGCGCGATGTCCAAAACGTGTCTCGCTCCGTGATCGGCTTGGTTGTCGTGATGGGCCTCATTATCGTACCGTGTCTGTACGCGTGGTTTAACATCGCCGGCAGCTGGGATCCGTACGGCAACACCGGCAATCTTAAGATCGCCGTGGTCAACACCGATGAGGGTTACGAGAGCGATTTGATCCCCGTCGAGGTTAACGTGGGCGAAAACGTGACCGCCACCCTACGCGGCAACGAGAGCTTCGATTGGGTTGTGCTCAACAATCGCGAAAAGGCTATCGAGGGCGTTAAGTCGGGCGCGTACTATGCTGCCGTCGTTATCCCCAAAACGTTTAGCGCTGACATGATGACGCTTTTCTCGACCGACGTGAAGCATGCCGATATCGAGTTCTACGAGAATCAGAAGGCCAACGCCATTGCGCAGATCGTGACCGAGAAGGGTTCGAGCGCCGTCCAGAGCCAGGTTAACAAAACTTTTACCGAGACCATTACGACGATCGGTCTTAAGACGGTGTCCAGCCTGCTCGATTACATGAGCACCGACCAGGTGGGTAACTTTATCGCCAACCTGTCCTCGACGCTCGGCGATTCGATTGAGGACCTGCGAGACGTTCGGGCAAATGCTTCGTCGCTGGCGGGCATTTTGAGCTCCACGTCCGATTCGCTGACGTCGGCGAGCGGCATGCTCAAGCAGACGGGCACGGTCGATGAGTCAACGAAGCAGCTGATGGAGCATGTCAAGAGCGGTATTAGCGATTCCAAGGAAGCGCTGAAGGACGCCAACGACGCCATCAATGCCGCGATTGACGGAAGCGCGGGCTCGTTTGACAACGTGTCCGCCGAGCTTGCGAAGGCATTTGATGCCGCGAATCAACATGTCTACCTTACAGTGTCCCAGCTCAACGATGCCGCGGCGGCGCTCAACACGCGTGCCGACGATATCGACGCCACGGCCGACCAGCTCCGCAGCTTTGCCGATCAGGTGACTGACGAAAAACTCCAGGACAGCCTCAAGTCTGTGGCAACATCGCTGAGCAGGATTGCTGTGGAGTATCGCAACAACGCCAAGGACTTGACGGCCACCGCGAAGTCTCTCTCTGACAGCATGGCAGAGGTTAATAAGTCGCGTGCCGAGGTCGATCAGGCCATCGCCGATGCCAAGGCCGGCATCGCGGGCGCCAAATCCGATTACGATTCCACGTTCTCGGTTAAGGCCAAGGAGCTCAAGAAGACCGTCTCGGGCATTCTAGACTCGCTCGATGGTATCTCGGGCGATCTGGATAGCGCCGTAGACGGCCTGACCGACGCATCCGGTTCGCTGGCAAAGGGCCTCTCCAAGGCTGCAAAGCTGGTCAACAAGGCTTCTGATCAGCTGGGCGAGGCGTCGGACAAGATCAGTGCGTTTAAGGACGAGCTCGACGGCGCCTTGATGTCGGATGACCTCGCTACGATCAAGACGATGATCGGCAATGATCCCGAGGGTCTGGCCGTGTCGCTTTCCGGCCCCGTCGCGCTCGATCGCAAGCCGGTCTATCCGATCCGCAACTACGGTTCGGCCATGGCACCGTTCTACACGATTCTGTCGCTCTGGGTGGGCTCGATTGTGCTGGCGGCCATGATGAAGGTCTCGGTTGACGATGAGCTTATCAACGAGCTCATCCCCGTGCGCCTGCACGAGATCTACCTGGGCCGCTACCTGTTCTTTGGCGGTCTGGCCCTGCTGCAGGCAACGCTCGTGTGTGCGGGCGACATCCTGTTCTTTGGCATCCAGTGCGACGACCCGCTGCAGTTTGTGCTGGCGGGCTGGGTCGCGAGCCTCGTGTTCTCTAATATCGTCTACACGCTTACGGTTTCGTTTGGCGATATCGGCAAGGCGCTCGCCGTCGTGCTGCTGGTCATGCAGGTCGGCGGTTCGGGCGGCACGTTCCCCATCGAGATGACCGGCCCCGTGTTCCAGGCGATCTATCCGTTCCTGCCGTTTACTCACGGCATCAACGCCATGCACGCCGCTATGGCCGGTGCCTACCATATGGAGTATTGGATTGAGCTAGGCATTCTGGCGAGCTATCTGATTCCGTCGCTGGCCCTGGGCGTCGTCTTCCGCCGCCCGGTCATCAAAGCCAACGACTGGATCATCGAAAAGCTGGAATCAACTAAGTTGATCTAGTTCAGCCACGTAAACGCCGTCGGAACATCGAGGTCTTCCAGTTTGACACTTTATTATGCTGGATTGCGATGCAACGCTGGTTGTTGCTACAGTAGCGGGGCGTGCCGGGGGTCCGGTGCGCCCCGTTTTTATTTGACCATGAGGCGGCACGCAGCCATACGCGTGCGGACACCACGCCCAGATTGAGTGTGAGGATGTTCCATGGCCCAATACGCTGCCAACGAAATCGAGAATATGCCCGATAGCCCTGTAGCCCGCGAAGACCTAGGTGCCGGCGGTGCCTCTCGCGGTGCCGGTGCGCGCTCGCCGCTGTTCTGGAAGGTCTTGCTGCTTTCGGTGGCGGTCATCTGGGGCTATTCCTTCACCACCATGAAGGATGCGCTCGATACCATTCCGGTGTTCGAGCTGCTCTACATTCGTTTTCTTCCGGCGTCGTTGGTCATGCTTGCCATCTTCCACGAGCGCATTGTTGCCCATTTCAACGCTCGAAACCTGATTGTTGGACTTGGCATGGGCGCGCTCATGTGGGGTGCCTACGGTTTGCAGACGATCGGCCTGGCACAGACCACGGCAGGCAAGAGTGCATTTTTGACGGGCACGTACTGCATCTTGGTTCCGTTTGCGAGCTACGTTCTAAGCGGCGAAAAGCTTACCCGTTACAACTTGGGCGCCGCGTTGCTGTGCCTGGCGGGCATTGGTCTGGTGGCGCTCGATAGCGTCGAGTTCAATGTCGGCGATGTCATCACACTGGGCGGTGCGGTCTTCTTTGCCATCCAGATGGCGGTGACCGCCAAGTATGGCCGCAAGATGGACATCAACGTCATCACGTTTTGGATGTTTGTGGGCAACGGCGTGCTGAGCCTGATCTCGTCGCTGCTATTCGAGACCCAAGCGCCGCTGTCCGCTTGGACGCCGAGCTTTATCAGTGTGATGGCGTTTCTCTCGGTGGGCTGCACATGTGTGGCTCTGCTCATCCAAAACGTCGGCCTGGCGCATGTCCCGGCCTCGACGGGCTCGCTGCTCCTTTCGATGGAGTCGCCTTCGGGTGTGCTGTTCTCGGTGCTGCTGATGGGGGAGGCGCTCACCTCGCGCCTGCTCGCCGGCTTCGCGCTCATCTTTCTTTCGATTATCTTGAGCGAGACGCATTTCGATTTTTTGCGTCGAAAGCCGCGCCCGCAATTGTAAACAATTTGTTGCGCCGCCTCCCGGGGCGGCATTTTTTATGCGTCGCCCTTAAAGTAGTACCTTGCACTTTACGCTATCAAAGTGCTTGCTGCAAAAACGTTACTGGAGGGCATCTATGGCACCAGCACTGTCCGATCTTCAACCGCAATCAGCGCCCAAGGCCACCGCGGCGGCGCAAGCCGCCATTGGCGACAGTCTGGTCAAAGAGGCTCAAACTTTTGCCGATGAGCTTGCCGCATGGCGTCACGATCTGCATCGGACGCCCGAACTTGGTAACGACCTCCCGCAGACCTCTGCGTATATCCAAGCGCGCCTGGCCGAGATGGACATCCCGTTTGCCACGCTTGTCGATGGTTCCTGTGTTGTGGGCCTTGTCGGTGCCGGTGCCACCGCGGCCCAGGGCAATGGCGTCTGCACGGACGAACAGGCTGGAACGGTCATTATGCTGCGTGGCGACATGGATGCCCTGCCCGTTGCCGAAGAGTCGGGCGAGCCTTTCGCCTCTACGAACGGCTGCATGCATGCTTGCGGTCACGATATGCACGCGACGGCGCTGCTTGGTGCGGCGCGCTTGCTCAAGGCCCGCGAGGCCGAGCTTGTCGACGCCAACGCTACCGTCAAACTGCTGTTCCAGCCGGGCGAGGAGACCTTTGAGGGGGCACGCGCTGCCATCGCCGACGGCTTGCTCGAGAACCCGCGTCCTCAGGCGGCTTTTGCCATGCATGTTAACAGCCAATCGCCGCTCGGCCTGGTGCTCTATGGGAGCCCGGCGCTTTCGGGCGTGTACGGTTTCCGCATCACGCTGCAGGGCAAGGGCGGACATGGCTCGAGCCCCGAGATCTGCATCGACCCCATCACGGCCGGCGTCCATGTGCACCTGGCGCTTCAGGAGCTCATTGCTCGCGAAGTGCCGGCGGCCAAGGAGGTCGCACTGACCGTGGGTAAGTTTGCCGGTGGCCAAGCGGCCAACGTCATCCCCGACACCTGCGTGCTTGAGGGAACGCTGCGCGGCTTTGATGTTGAGCTCATGGAGCACCTAAAGACCCGCATCGCGGAGGTCGTTAACGGCGTTGCCGCAACATATCGTACGCCGGCGACCATCGAGACGCTTTCGGATGTTCCGCCGCTTGTACTCGACAGCGATATGACTCAGGCGTCGCTTGGCTACGTGGGCGCAGTGCTGCCCAAGGTGGCTTTCTTGCCGCTTTTCCATGCCATGGCGAGTGAGGACTTTGCGCTTATCTCGAGCGAGATTCCGAGTGCGTACTTTACCGTGGGCGCGGCCGTAACCGACACGGACGAACACTTTGCCCAGCACCATCCCAAGGCACGTTTTAACGATGCCGAGCTTCCTCTCGGCGCCGCGGCCTATACCGCCGTCGCTTTGGGCTATATCGCCGACCACCGGTAGCACCCAATCTTGCTATTCGTTTGTTTAAAAGGAACAGTATGTCCCAGCAGCATAAATTCTTCCCCGGTTGGCTTGTTGTGGCCTCCGGCTTCGTGATCATGGCCACGTGCTACACGATTTTCGTCAACTGCATGAGCCTGTTCCAGCCGCTGATCGTCAGCAACCTCGGGATTACGCTTGCCCAGTACAACATCTCCAACGCTATCTCCACCGTGGTGAGTGTCGTGGGTTCGCTCGTTATCGGTCATGTTGCCGATAAGGTGAGTGGCCGCGTATTGGGCTCGCTCACCGTTATCGCCACCTCGACGGTGCTCGCGGGCATGAGCTTTGTGGGTGAGCTTTGGCAGGTCTATGTGCTCTTTGCCGTCTCGGGCTCCTTTGCGAGCACCTGGATTGTGTGCCTGGCGTGCTCCGTGGTCATGCTCGTGTTCCTGCTGGCCTCGGAGCCCATCGCCGCCAAGCTGCGCGCGAGCGTGGCGGGGGAGTAGACGTCCGTCGCTCTTTTCTGTTCGCTCCGTTCTGTCCGTGGCCGCCTTGGAAGCCGAATGGATGCTCGTACCATCATTCGGTTTCCAAGGCGGCCACGGGCCTACGAAATGATCCCTTTTCCTCCGTCCCCAACAGATCACGTGATCCGAAGGGGACGGAGGAAAAGGGATCGGCTGCCGCGGCGGCGCGTCTGGCCGAACGAGTCCCCATACCCTCGTTCGGTCAGACGCGCCGCCGCGGTTTGTGTTTGTGCCGTATAATGACTGTTACCTATGACGCGATACAAAAGAAAGGTGTTTGCCCATGCAGGCACAGAAGGCGGAGGGAACCCGCGACCTTATCGGCGCCGAGATGCGCGCCTGGCAAAAGATGCAGCAGATTGCGGCCGGCGTGTTCGAGCCGTTTGGCTTTAAGCCTATCGAGACGCCCGCGATCGAGCAGGTGGATGTGTTTGTCCACGGTATCGGCCAGTCGACCGACGTCGTGCGCAAGGAAATGTTCCGCGTGTTCAGCGGTGCCAACCTGGAGCGCGTCTTTACCGAGGGCACCGACACCAAGCTTAAGCCCAAACAGCGCCTGGCCCTTCGTCCCGAGGGCACGGCCGGTGTGGTGCGCGCCGTCGTGGAGAACAACCTGGTGCCCCAGGGTTCCACGCCGTTTAAGGCCTATTACGCCGAGGCCATGTTCCGTGGCGAGCGTCCCCAGAAGGGCCGTCTGCGCCAGTTCCACCAGGTGGGCATCGAGTGGCTCGGCGCTCCCGATCCGGCTGCCGACGCCGAGTGCATCATCATGCTCATGGAGTTCTACAAGCGCCTGGGCTTCGATCTGTCCAAGCTCCGCCTGCTCATCAACTCGATGGGTGACGCCCAGTGTCGTCCGGCCTATCGCGAGCAGGTCAAGCAGTTCATCCTCGATCACGCCGACGAGATGTGCGACGAGTGCCGCGAGCGCGCCGAGCTCAACCCGCTGCGTGCCTTCGACTGCAAGAACGACCACTGCCGCGAGATCATGGCCGAGGCTCCGCTGATGGGCGACAACCTGTGCGATGAGTGCCGAGAGCACTACGAGCAGGTCAAGCGCTATCTGGATGCCGCCGGTATCGAGTATGTCGAGGACCCCACCCTGGTGCGTGGTCTGGACTACTACACCCGTACCGTCTTTGAGGTCGAGGCTCCCGGCGCCGGCGTCGGCTCCATCGGCGGCGGTGGTCGCTACGACGGCCTGGTCGAGCTCGAGGGTGGTAAGCCCACGGCAGGCGTCGGCTTTGCCGTCGGTTTTGAGCGCGCCCTGCTGGCCCTGCAGGCCTTTGGCAGCGATTTGGGTGCCGATGAGGCCCCGTGCGTCTATGTCGCCAATGCCGGCAAGGAACTGCGCCAGAACGTCTTTGCCATTACGCAGGAGCTTCGCGCCGCAGGTATCGTGACCGAGGCCGACTATCAGGGCCGTTCGCTCAAGGCTCAGTTTAAGCAGGCCGATAAGGTAGGCGCCAAGCTCATCCTGGTCCTGGGCGGCGACGAGCTTGCCGCCGGCAAGGTCAAGGTGCGCAACATGCAGAGCCATGACGAGGTCCTTGCCGATCTGGCCAACGTCGTCGAGGCGGTTCGCGAGCGCCTGTAGCGCATCTTTTTGAGCTGCGGACCCGCTAACATGTCCCGCTCGCGGCGAGCGATTG
Source organism: Collinsella sp. CLA-AP-H1 (assembly GCF_040092945.1). Taxonomy (NCBI): domain Bacteria; kingdom Bacillati; phylum Actinomycetota; class Coriobacteriia; order Coriobacteriales; family Coriobacteriaceae; genus Collinsella; species Collinsella sp. CLA-AP-H1. The sequence goes on from NZ_JBBNKO010000002.1 coordinate 86,066, forward strand.
TTACGGGGGTGTTTCGCTTTTATGCGGAACGCCCCCGTTTGCGTATGCCGCCCACCGAGAAATACGACCATTTAGGGCAAAACCCTTGCAATGCAGAAAATACTTTTGTGTGGTAAAGCGCAATCAGCGCCGAAAGTTTTTGCCGAGTGCCTATAATGAATATCGCATGTTACGTGCATAGAAGGAGGAATGGGAGGAAACGTGGCTGAGAACCTAAGCAACCAGTCTGTACCCGAAGCCGCGGCGCGCGTCGCTGCCGTGGTCAACCGCCTCGTTAACCGAATCGGCTCGAATGCCGAGTCCAGGGAGCGTCTCGCCGAGATCGAGATCCCCGAGGAGCTGCGCGATAATCTGGCGCTGTTCCTGCGCCTGGAGCGTCGTGTGCTTAGCGAGTATGATCCCGAGATCGCGGACCTGTTCGACAAGATCCTGTCGGCCGAGATTGTGGTCAATGCCGGCAACCCCGGTACCCGCGCTGCCGACGAGGCCGTCGACGAGCAGGGCGTGCCCACCGCCGACGAGCCCACCGCCGTGGCATTTCGTGAGGTCGTCGATCTGATCGACAGCCTGCCGCTCGATAAGCAGCAGGTCATTGTCCGCGCCTTTACGAGTTTCTTCCATCTGGCAAACCTGTCGGAGGAGAACTACCGTGTGGCGCAGCTGCGCGAGCGCGAGGCCGGTGCGTCGACCGATACCGAGGTCGATCCCGCCAACGAGCTCACCGTCGCCTATCACCAGCTGGTGAATGAGCTGGGCGTCGAGGGCGCCAACGAGCTGCTCGGCAAGCTCGAGTTCCACCCCGTCTTTACCGCGCATCCCACCGAGGCCCGTCGTAAGGCCGTCGAGGGCAAGATTCGCCGTATCTCTAACCTGCTGGAGGAGCGTCCGCGTCTGGGCGGCTCCGACCTGGTGGAGAACGAGCGCCATATGCTGCAGGAGATCGACGCCCTGGTGCGTACGAGCCCCATCGCGCTCAAGAAGCCCACGCCGGTCGAGGAAGCCGATACCATCATCGACATCTTCGATAACACGCTGTTCGACGTCATCCCCGTCATCTATCGTCGCTTTGACGACTGGGTGCTGGGCGACAAGGCCGGTACCGTGCCGCCGCTGTGCCCGGCGTTCTTCCATCCCGGCAGCTGGATCGGTTCCGACCGCGACGGTAACCCCAACGTCACCGCCAAGGTGAGCCGTGAGGTCGCCGCCAAGTACTTCACTCACATGGTGCTCAAACTCGAGGACAAGTGCCGCCACATTGGCCGCAACCTCACGCTCGAGGCCACCTACAGCAAGCCGTCTGCCGAGCTCATCAACCTGTGGAACCATCAGGTCGAGATGAGCCCTCGGTACACGGCCCGCGCCGAGCTGATCTCCGAGCACGAGCCGCATCGCGCCGTCATGCTCGTCATGGCCGACCGCCTGAACGCCACCGTGCGCCGTATCACCGACACCATGTACCACAGCGCCGATGAGTTCCTGGAGGACCTGCGCGTCGTCCAGCGCTCGCTGGCCGCCTGCGGTGCCGTCCGTGCTGCCTACGGCCCGGTCCAGACCATCATCTGGCAGGTCGAGTCCTTCGGCTTCCATATGGTCGAGATGGAGTTCCGTCAGCACTCCGTGGTGCATGCCCGCGCCCTTAAGGATATCCACGAGAACGGTATCCATGGCGATCTGCAGCCCATGACGCGCGAGGTCATCGATACCTTCCGCGCTATCGGTTCCATCCAAAAGCGCTACGGCAAGAAGATGGCGCACCGCTACATCATCTCGTTCACTAAGAGCGCCCAGCATGTGGCCGATGTCTTTGAGCTTGCCCACCTGTCCTTTGCGCACGAGGAGGATGTCCCCGAGCTCGACGTGATCCCGCTGTTCGAGCAGCTCGAGGACCTCGAGGGCTGCGTCGACGTGCTCGACCAGATGCTCACGCTGCCCGTGGTACAGAAGCGCCTTGCTCAGACCAACCGCCGCATGGAGGTTATGCTGGGCTATTCCGACTCCTCCAAGGACGCCGGTCCTACCACGGCCATGCTCGCGCTGCATTCTGCGCAGGAGCGCATCGCCAAGTGGGCAGAGAAGAACGATATCGACCTGGTGCTCATGCACGGTCGCGGCGGTGCCGTGGGCCGTGGTGGCGGCCCGGCCAACAAGGCCGTGCTGGCGCAGCCCAAGGGTTCGGTCAACTGCTTCTTTAAGCTCACCGAGCAGGGCGAGGTCATCTTTGCCCGTTACGGCAACCGCACGCTGGCTCAGCGCCATGTTGAGTCCGTTGCCGCCGCAACGCTTTTGCAGTCGGCCCCGAGTGTCGAGAAGACCAACACCGAGACCACGCAGAAGTTCTGGGATATGGCCGAGAAGCTCAACGCCGCAAGCCACGAGCGCTATCTGGACCTGCTGAACACCGAGGACTTTACACCGTGGTTCTCGACCGTGACGCCGCTGACCGAGGTCGGCTTGCTGCCGATCGGCTCGCGTCCCGCCAAGCGCGGCTTGGGTGCCAAGTCGCTCGACGACCTGCGTACCATCCCGTGGATCTTCAGCTGGAGCCAGGCGCGCATTAACCTGGCCGCTTGGTACGGTCTGGGCACCGCCTGCGAGCAGCTTGGCGATCTTGACCAGCTCAAGGCTGCCTACCAGGAGTGGCCGTTCTTCCGCACGTTCATCGACAACATCGAGATGTCGATCGCTAAGACCGATCAGCGCATCGCCAAGATGTATCTGCACCTGGGCGATCGCCAGGATCTGTCCGAGAAGGTCTTTACCGAGATGCAGCTCACCCGTAAGTGGGTCCTTGCCATCGTCGGTGATGAGTGGCCGCTGCAGCGCCGCCGCGTGCTCGGTTGCGCCGTCCGCGTGCGTAACCCCTATGTCGACGCTCTGTCCATCGCCCAGGTCCGCGCCCTTCGCGAGGTGCGTATGAACCAGGACGAGATGGCCGAGGAGAAGAAGGCCGAGTACATGAGCCTGATTCTTTCGACTGTGACCGGCGTCTCGGCAGGACTGCAGAACACGGGGTAATCGATAGCCCTGTAGTCGTCCGGGCCCGCCATCAGTTTACTTTTAGGCACGTCCTCGGACATGCAAGAAGCCCTCGCTGCGCACTTCGTGCGGCGAGGGCTTCTTGCGTCCTGCGGAGTGTGCCTAAAAGTAAACTAATGGCGGGCCCTGCGATGTCCGGTCTTCGGCGGATTACTGGCTGGGAAAAGCTGGCGCGCTTCGCGCGTTTTGGATGGGGTTTGTCCCGGCGGCGCGTTTGGCGCTTCGCGCCTCGCGTCTTATCGATCGGGATTGAGATGCATTTGGTGCTTCTCGCCTTACAGCTGTGACGGCTGCGGTCCCGTTTGGGGTCGCGGCCGTTTTGTTGTGGGTCAAATATGAACGTTGTGTTAATGAGTCGGTGGACGGTGGTGTTTTTCGGTGAGCGGCGTATCCTTCCAACGGTTTATCTAGTGTGTCAGTTGAAAGGAAGAGGGCGCTCGTCATTGTTTGAATGTGAACTACCGTTTGACCACAAGACGTTGCATCTGGAGCTCGAGGATAAGAATTTCGCGGGTGTGATGGAAGGTCATCAAAACGAGTTTAAGACCACGAAATCGCAGGAAGAGCTGGTAGAGGAGTCGCTTGCCAACCCTTATGGTTCGCCTTCGCTCGAGGAGCTTTGTGCTGGCAAGAAGGATATCGTCATTATTAGCTCCGATCATACTCGCCCCGTTCCCTCGCGTGTGACGATGCCTATTCTGCTGCATCACATCCATTCCGCTGCGCCCGAGGCTCGAGTGCGTATTTTGGTTGCTACGGGTATGCACCGTCCGTCGACGCACGAGGAACTCGTCAACAAGTATGGCGAGGAGATTGTTGCCAACGAGGAAATCGTTATGCACGTCGCGACTGACGACAGCATGATGAAAAAGATTGGCACCCTGCCTTCTGGTGGCGAGTGCATCATCAACAAGATTGCCGCCGATTGTGATCTGCTGCTTGCCGAGGGCTTTATTGAGCCGCACTTCTTTGCCGGTTTCTCTGGTAGCCGCAAGTCCGTCCTGCCTGGCATCGCCAGCTACAAGACCATCATGTACAACCACAACGGTCAGTTTGTGAATGATTCCCACTCGCGTGCCGGCAACCTGTGCCACAACCACGTGAGCGAGGACATGTTTGCCGCTGCCGAGATGGCTCACCTTGCCTTTGTGCTTAACGTGGTGCTCGACGGCAAGCACGAGGTCATCGGCTCCTTTGCCGGCGACATTCACAAGGCGCACGAGGCCGGCTGTGAGTTCGTGAAGAGCCTTGCCGGCGTTGAGCCCGTTGAGTGCGAGATTGCCATCACCACTAACGGCGGCTACCCGCTCGACCAGAACATCTACCAGGCCGTGAAGGGCATGTGCTCTGCCGAGGCTACGCTTCCCGAGGGCGGTGTGATCATCGACGTCGCCGGCTGTGCCGACGGTCACGGTGGCGAGGGCTTCTATCACAACATCGCCGACAACGATCCGGCGGAGTTTGAGCGTGCCTGCATCGACCGTCCTAAGGACGAGACCCTGCCCGACCAGTGGACGAGCCAGATCTTTGCCCGCATCCTGGCGCATCACCCTGTGATCATGGTCACCGACCTGTGCGATCACCAGATGATCAAGGATATGCACATGACGCCGGTCAACACCCTCGATGAGGCGCTCAAGCTCGCCTTTGAGATGAAGGGTGCCGATGCCAAGGTGGCCGTCATTCCCGATGGCCTGGGCGTTGTCGTCGCTCAGCACTAGTACGCGGCCTAAACGAATCGTTTATAACCGACAAGAAAGATAAGGTTTTATGCTTACCAAACTCCTCTGCGAATTCGGCGCAACGGCCCTCATGATCATCTTTGGCGTGGGCGTGCACTGCGATACCGTGCTTAAGGGCACCAAGTATCAGGGCTCCGGCCACATGTTTGCCATCACCACCTGGTCTTTTGGCATCTCGGTTGCTCTGTTTATCTTTGGCGGCGCCGTGTGCATGAACCCCGCCATGGTGCTTGCCCAGTGCATCGTCGGCCTGGTGCCGTGGAGCAGCTGCATCCCCTTCATGATTGCCGATATGCTCGGCGGCTTTGCGGGTGCCGTGATCGCGTGGCTTATGTATGCCGATGAGTTCAAGGCTTCCGATGGTGTCATCGATCCCATTGCTCAGCGCAACATCTTCTCGACCAACCCCACCACCGAGGGCACCAACTATGCCCGCAACTTCTTCTGCGAGGCTATCTGCACCTTCGTGTTCATTAGCGCCATCCTTGCTGCCGCTAACCGCGCCGGCGAGAACGTTCTGATGCTCGCTATCTGCGTCGGTCTGATCGTTTGGGCTGTTGGCATGGGCATGGGCGGCATCACCGGCTTCGCCATGAACCAGGCTCGTGACCTTGGTCCTCGCATGGCCTATCAGGTGCTGCCGATCAAGAACAAGGCTGACAACAACTGGAAGTACGGCCTGCTCGTTCCTGGCATCGCGCCGTTTGTCGGTGCCGCTCTGGCCGCACTGTTTGTGCATGGTTTCTTGGGCATGTTCTAGTCCAAGACAATTGATATAACGCCCGGGTCCGGCATAGGTTAACTTTCCGCCGCGTCCTCGGACATGCAAGAAGCTCCCGCTGCGCACTTCGTGCGGCGGGAGCTTCTTGCGTCCTGCGGAGTGCGGCGGAAAGTTAACCTATGCCGGACCCTGCGGGAATCCAGTTGCGTTCGAACAAGCAACCAACATATATATCTGAATTTGGATGTGGTGGGCACTTTGTTGTTAGGCGCTTTGAGGTGCGAGTGGCACTTTGGGATGCGTGGTGCCTTGGGGTGGGGCGGTGCTTTGGGATGAGAGGCTTACTTAGTTAGTTGAAGAGGGGTTTTATGGCTGAGAGGTAGTCTTTGGCTACGTCGGCCTTATCTGCTTGGAAGTTGTGCCAGGCCCACCATTGGACCATTCCTACGAAGCTTGAGGCTATGTGGTGTAGTAAGAAACTGCGGTCCATGGTGCCAGCGGGGCCTGTGGGGTCGGCGGGGACGGTTTCGGCTGCTCGTGACATGATGGTCTTGCGTAAGCAGTCGGCGAAGACGCGGGAGCCGGCGCCGGCTACGAGGGCTCGAACGCCCTGGCGGCGCTCCCAGAGGTTGTTGAGGATATGCTCGACCTGCACGAGTGGGTCGTCGAGCGGTGTGCCATCGTCGTCGAGGGCGTGGGTGCAGATGTCGCTCACGAGCTCGGACAGTAGGTCGTCTTTGCTCTTAAAGAGGCCGTAGAATGTCGCGCGGCCTACGTGAGCGCGCGCGATGATGTCGCCGACGGTAATCTTGCCGTAGTCCACTTCGCGTAGCAGCTCGGAGAACGCCGCAACGATGGCAGCGCGGCTTTTTTCTTTGCGGGCATCCATGGCTATGCATCCACGTGAACGAGCAGACAACGGAGCGTGCCGGAGCAACCCTCGTAGGGGCGCTTACCGGCGCCGTAGCCGACGGCCTCGATGCGGTAGCGGGCCGGTAGGTGCTCGGACGTGCGCAGTGCGGCGACGATGGCGGCGCCCGTGGGCGTCACGAGCTCGCCGGCGACCGGTGCGGGCGTGAGGGCGATATTGCCTGCTTGGCATAGGTTGACGACGGCGGGCACCGGGATGGGCATAAGGCCGTGGGCACAGTGGATGGTGCCGTGACCCTCGGAGAGCGACTCGACGACAATGTCCTCGATACCCAGGTCATCGAGGCAGATGGCGACAGAGCAGACGTCGACGATGGAGTCGACGGCGCCCACCTCGTGGAACATGACGGTCTCGGGCGTTTTGCCGTGAGCCTTGGCCTCGGCCGCGGCGAGTACGGAAAAAATGGCGAGGGCGCGACGCTTGGCGCCATCGCTTAGCTGCGAGCCATCGATGATGGCGGTGACGTCCGCCAAAGAACGGTGGTGATGGTGGTGGGCGTGATGGTGGTCCTCGTGGCCATGGCCATGGGCCTCATGGTCATGCTCGTGGCAGTGCTCGTGTTCGTGCTCGCTATGGTCATGATGGTGGTGCTCATGCTCGTGCGTGTGCTCGGCAGTTGCTTCGTTGCCGTAGAGCCAGGCCATATCGTGATCGTGGTTCTCGAGCTCCTCTGCAAGCTGGACGTCGAAATCGCAGGCGTCGATGCCATGCTTGTTTGCACGCGTGACGGCAATCTCAAAGCCGTCGACCGGCAGCGTGGCGAGCTGTTCGCGCAGGTGCTCCTCGCTGGCGCCCAGGTCGAGCAGGGCCGCGACGGTCATGTCGCCGCTGATGCCCGAGGTGCCGTCGATGATAAGCGTGTGCTGATGGTTGGACATGAAATGCTCCTTAACGGGCGCGAGGTGTGCCGGCGCCCAGATGATTGATAAGACTTGCCTGGTAGGCGGCGCCGAAGCCGTTGTCGATGTTGACGACTGAAACGCCGCTGGCGCAGGAGTTGAGCATGGCGAGCAGCGCGGCTACGCCACCAAAACTTGCGCCGTAGCCCACGCTGGTGGGAACGGCGATGACCGGACAGCTCACCAGACCGCCGATAACGCTCGCCAACGCGCCCTCCATGCCGGCGATGGCAATGACCACCTGTGCCTGGGCGAGTTCCTCGGCATGCGCGAGCAGGCGGTGCAGGCCGGCGACGCCTACGTCGTAGAGGCGGTCGACCTCGTTGCCATAGAACTCGGCCGTCAACGCGGCTTCTTCGGCGACGGGCAGGTCGCTCGTGCCGGCGCAGGCGACAACGATGCGTCCGTTGCCGGTAGGGGAGGGCTTGCCGCCCACGAGGGCGAGCTGGGCGTCCGGGACATACCCCAGGTCGATGTCGTTGCCGAGAAGCTCAGCGGTGTGCGTGGCTTTTTCGGCATCCAGGCGCGTGACCAGGATGCGCTCCTGACCGGCATCGCGCAGCGCTTCGATAATGGCGGCGATCTGCTCGGCGGTTTTACCGGCACCGTAGACAACCTCGCCGGCTCCCTGGCGTACCCCGCGTGAAAGATCGAGCTGTGCAAAGCCCAAATCGGCGGTTGGCGCCGTCTGGATGCGCGTGAGGGCGTCGGCAGGGGTGACTGATCCGCCGGCAACATCGCTCAGTAGCTGCTCTAGATCTTGCTTATCCATCTATGTTCCCTTCGACGGCGCAAAGTCTAGCACTCAAAGGGTATGTTTCCGAACACTAAGACAAAATTGTTCGGAAACTATAGGACAGACTGATTCAATTGTTAGACGGATCGGCTAGTCACGCAGGATGATGTCCATGGCGAGCATCAGGTTGCGCTCGTCGATGGCAAATGGGGCGGCTTCGCGCGTCTTGGGCTTGGCGCAAAATGCGATGCCCGTGCCCGCGGCCTGAATCATGGGGATGTCGTTGGCGCCGTCGCCGATCGCGACGGTATGGGCCATATCGACACCGCACTCAACCGCCCAATCCAGCAGCTGGATGAGCTTGGACTCTTTGGTCACAATGTCTGCCGCCAGCTTGCCGGTGAGCTTGCCGTCCACGACCTCCAGACGGTTAGCGAGGCAAAAGTCGATGCCCGCGGCGGCCACGATCTTATCGGCGACCTCGTGAAAGCCGCCGCTTACCACGCCGACCTTCCAGCCCTTGCTGTGCGCCGAGCGCACAAGCTCCAGCGCGCCGGGGGTAAACGTCACGCGCTCGAAGGTGCGCTCGAACACACTCTCGTCCAAGCCGGCAAGCAGCCCCACGCGTTCCTCGAGCGCCTGCTTAAAGTCGAGCTCGCCGCGCATGGCGCATTCGGTGATCTTCGCCACTTGCTCGCCCACGCCGGCTTCCTCGCCCAACAGGTCGATGACCTCCTGGTTGATGAGCGTGGAGTCGATATCCATAACGATGAGGCGTGCAGTCATGGCGGGCCTTTCCGAGTGCAGTTGTATTGGGGCACATTGTCGCACGTGGCGCGCGTCGGCGACGGCCACGGTGCGTCAATTGTTTCGTCTCCGTCAAGTCTTTGGGCAAGAGTTGCTTTTTCGCGGCACATCGACACAGGTGCGATAAGATAGAACGCCATGTCTGGCTGCGCGGTTTACGCAGGCTGGGCAAATCTGTACGACGCCGCCCGGAACGACACGGGGCGGCACAGATCCATAAAGGAGGATCACTGGTATGAGCCAGACCCGTCCCATTGACGAGCATTCCATGCACACCCGTACCTGCGGCGAGCTTCGCTTCGAGAACGTGGGCGAAGAGGTCACCCTCACCGGTTGGGTGAGCCGTCGCCGCGACCACGGCGGCCTTATCTTCTGCGACCTTCGCGACCGCGAGGGCATCACGCAGCTCACTTTCGACCCCGAGCACTCCGACGGCGATGCCTTTAAGATCGCCGAGACCATGCGTCCCGAGTGGCCCATCAAGATTCACGGCGTCGTGCGCGCTCGTGGCGAGGAGACCACCAACACCAAGCTCGCGACCGGCGAGATCGAGGTCCTGACCGACCACGCCGAGGTGCTCAACACGTCCGTCACCCCGCCGTTCCAGATCGAGGACGGCATCGAGACCAGCGAGGACACCCGCCTGCGCTATCGCTATCTGGACCTCCGCCGTCCCGAGATGATGGCCAACCTCAAGCTGCGCTCCGACTTTACCTTTGCCATTCGCGAGGCGCTGCACAACCGTGAGTTCATGGAGGTCGAGACGCCCTCCCTGTTTAAGTCCACGCCCGAGGGCGCCCGCGACTTCATCGTTCCCAGCCGTATTCAGCCGGGCAACTTCTACGCCCTGCCGCAGTCCCCGCAGCTCCTGAAGCAGCTGCTCATGGTCGGTGGCGTCGAGCGCTACTACCAGGTTGCCAAGTGCTTCCGCGACGAGGACTTGCGTGCCGACCGTCAGCCCGAGTTCACCCAGGTCGATATCGAGATGTCCTTCGTGGACCAGAACGACGTTATGAGCGCGCTCGAAGAGGTTCTTGCCGATGCCTTCGGCCGCATGGGCGTCGAGATGCCCACGCCGCTGCGTCGCATGAACTACTGGGAAGCCATGGACACCTATGGCTCCGACAAGCCCGATACCCGCTATGGCATGCACCTGGTCGACCTGACCGACATCTTTGCCAACTCCAAGTTCAAGGTCTTTGCGACTGCCGCAAACGAGGAGGGTTCTGTCGTCAAGGCCATCAACGCCAAGGGCGCCGGTGCCTGGGCACGTGCCAAGATCGATAAGCTCGCTGGCGTGGCCTCCACGTTTGGCGCCAAGGGCCTGGCCTGGATCGCCTTCCGCGAGGACGGCTCCATCAACAGCCCCATCGTCAAGTTCTTCTCGGACGAGGAGATGGCGGCTCTGCGCGAGCGCATGGACGTCGAGCCCGGCGACCTTGTGATGTTTGCCGCCGGCCCGCGCCTGCTCTCCGACGAGATCCTGGGCGGCATGCGTTCCCACATGGCTAACGCGCTCGAGATCAAGCGCGAGGGCCACGACTTCCTGTGGGTCGTCAATTTCCCGCTGTTCCATTGGGACGAGGACCGCAAGGCCTATGCTGCCGAGCATCAGCCCTTTACCCTGCCGACCGAGACCGACATCGCCAAGATCGAGGCCGATCCGCTGGCGGCCGGTTCGTGCACCTACGACTTTGTCATGGACGGCTTTGAGGCCGGCGGTGGCGGTATGCGTATCCACAACGCCGAGATGCAGATGTCCATGCTCAAGCTCCTGGGCTTTACCGAGGAGCGCGCCGAGTCTCAGTTTGGCTTCCTCATGGAGGCCCTCAAGTTTGGTGCGCCCCCGATGGGCGGTTTCGCTCTGGGCCTGGACCGCGTGTGCATGCTGCTCACCGGTTCCGACTCCATCCGCGACGTCATGGCGTTTCCCAAGACGGCCAGCGGCTCCGACCTTATGTCGGGCGCCCCGAGTGCCGTTAGCGGCGCCCAGCTCAAGGACGTCAGCCTGCGCCTGATGTAGGCAAGCGGCTACATATTGCCCGCAACGAGGGAAGGACACGTGCCTTCCCTCGTTTTTTTATGCGCCGATGTTGCGAGGGTATGGGATGACCGGCCGCCGCGGAAACTGCGACCCGGAATTTGCGTCCAAAACGGGTCGCGCTTTCCCAAAGGGGGTCCTCTGGGAAAGCGCGACCCAGAATTCGGCAAAATAATGGGGCACAGTTTCCGGTTGAGCTGTCTAACGGAAACTGTGTCCCAGAATGAGCGCTCAAAACGGGGCAGGCTTTCCGCAACAACTGTCCGGCGGAAAGCCTGCCCCATTTTCTTATAGCGAGTCTCTCTGGATCAGCTGCGTGTGCATCACGGAGGTGGTGGGCTCGGCACCCTTGATCATGTCGAGCGCAATGTTGGCGGCCATGTGTCCTTCTTCGCGCAGGGGCTGGCGGACGGTCGTGAGCGCGGGGACGCAGCGCGCCGCAATCTCGTGATCGTCGAAGCCGACGACAGAAACGTCCGCAGGAACGGATAGGCCTGCCTCGTTGAGCGCGGTGATGACGCCAGCCGCGATACGGTCCGATCCGCAGAGCACGCCATCGAAAGTAATCTCGCGCGCGAGGATCTGGTGCATGGCCTGATAGCCGTCTCCGCTGTTCCAGCCGGTATAGATAACGTTTGCGTCTGGGAGGTCTTCGCCCAAGACGGCGCGGTAGCCGCGCAGGCGGTCGACAACAGCGGGGTTGTCTTGCGGTCCCAACACGGCGACGATATCTTTGCGCCCGCGATCCTTCATGGCGAGTGCCGCAAAATGTCCGCCCTCTTCATCGTCAGAGTAGACCGTCGAGAACACATCGCGATAGGGGTGGCCCTCGAGCTGGCCGCACAACACGGTGGGTACGCCCAGCTCGCGCAGCACCTCGAGCAGCTCACTGCCTTTGTAGGGAGAGACGTCGATCACGGCGTCGAACGAGCGGCGCTCAAAGTGCTCGCGTGCGCGGTTGCGCTCATGCGTAGAAGACGCCTGCAAGATAACGGGCAGATAGGACGACTCCGACAGTTCCTCGGTAATGCCGCTCAAAAACTCGCTATAGGTGGGGTCGCTGAAGAGTTCACTCAGAGGCTCGGTCACGAGCACGGCGATGATTTCCGTGCGCCCGACAGCGAGCGCTCGGCCACGAGCGTTGGGGACAAAATTGACTTCCTTGGCCGCCGCGCGGACGCGCTTTTTGGTTTCCTCGCTAATGCGGGGCGAATCGTTGAGGGCACGCGATGCCGTGGAGCGCGACACGCCGGCAGCTGCGGCAACCTCGGCAAGCGTAGGTGCGGTGCGAACTGGTTGGGTCATGGCGTCTCCTGGAAAATGCGGTCGATGTTGTCACTGATACGGGCTAGTGCGGATACAGCTTACTATAGTGCGCCTGAACAGCGTTCATGATATCCGGTGACCGGTGTCGTTTTGCAACCAAGCCGGAATCGAATACGTCTCGTGTGGGTGAGATATCAGCGGGCGTGGAGGTTGCCTACGAGCTTGAGAACGATGTCTTGCGCTGAGTTTCGATACTCAGGGTGACATAAGTGTCGCGGTTGTACAACCGGTTGCACCGTTAACCCGACCAAATCGACCGTTCAGCGGACAACCGGTTGCACAGTTTTTTGCATCGCCCGTAAGATAAGGACAACCGGTTGCACAAGAATCACTACGATGACGAAGGAGCATCACCATGGACACCATTAACGATTGGGAAAACCAAGCGCTCACCCATAGGAACCGCCTGGCACCCCATGCGTACTTTATGGGTTATGAGACCGCCGATCTCGCTGCAACGTACAGCCGCGAGCTGTCGCGCGGGTTTGTCCAGCTGTCCGGCTCGTGGCAGTTCCGCCTCTTTGAGGGCCCCGCTGCCGTCTCCAACGAGGAACTCTCCACGTACAAGCCCGAGTGGGATCACGTGGAGGTTCCGCACCTGTGGCAGGTGGACGGCTATGGCAATCTTGCCTATACCGACGAGGGTTTCCCGTTCCCGGTGGACCAGCCGTTCGTTCCCTCCGACGACCCCACGGGCGTCTACCAGCGCATCGTCAATCTTCCCGCTGTTCCCGCCGGCGCTCGCGAGATCATTCGCTTCGACGGCATCGAGAGCTATGGCGAGCTGTACGTCAACGGCCAGTTTATCGGCATGACCAAGGGCTCGCGCCTGTCTGCCGAGTTCGACGTGACCGACGCGCTCGTCGAGGGCGACAACCTGTTTGCGGTCAAGGTCCTGCAGTACAGCGATGGCAGCTATATCGAGGACCAGGATATGTGGTGGGCCTCGGGCATTTTCCGCGATGTGTACCTTGTGCAGCGTCCCGCCGCGCACCTGGTCGACTTTAGGTTCCGCACGCACCGCGAGGGCGATACCGCTCTGATTACGCTCGATACGGTGGCCGAGGGCGCTACCCGCGTTGTGTATACGCTCAGCGATGGCGAGAACGTGGTGGCTACGGGTGAGTGCGTCGACGGCCATGCCGAGTGCAGCGTGACCGATGCCCACTTCTGGAATCCCGAGGACCCCTTCCTCTACGACCTTACGTTTGAGGTCTACGACGGCGACAAGGTGAGCGAGTACGTCCCGCATCGCCAGGGTCTTGCCGAGGTGACGGTCGAGGGCAATCATATCTACCTCAACAGCACTTACTTTAAGATGCATGGCGTCAACCGCCACGATCACGACGATCACAAGGGCCGCGCCGTGGGCCTCGATCGCATGCGCCGCGACCTGGAGCTCATGAAGCAGCACAACATCAACGCGGTGCGCACGTCCCACTACGCCAACGACCCGCGCTTCTACGAGCTGTGCGACGAGTACGGCATCATGCTGGTCGCCGAGACCGATATGGAGAGCCACGGCTTCGAGAATATCGGCAATATCGCCCTGGTCACCGACGACCCGGCATGGGAGCCGGCCTACGTCGACCGCATTGAGCGCCTGGTGATGCAGGAGCGCAACCACGCCTGCATCATTATGTGGTCGATGGGCAACGAGAGCGGCTATGGCTGCAACATCCGTGCAATGTATGCCAAGGCTCACGAGCTCGATGGTCGTCCGGTCCACTACGAGGAGGACCGCAACGCCGATACCGTCGACGTTATCTCCACCATGTACTCCCGCGTGTCGCAGATGAACGACTTTGGTGAACATCCGTTCCCCAAGCCGCGCATCAACTGCGAGTACGGTCACTCCATGGGCAATGGCCCCGGAGGCCTGTCCGAGTACCAGGAGGTCTTCGATCGCTGGGATTGCATCCAGGGCCAGTTCATTTGGGAATGGTGCGACCACGGCTTGGCTGCTGTGACCGAGGACGGCGTTGCCTACGACATGTATGGCGGCGACAACGGCGACTACCCCAACAACAGCAACTTCTGCATCGACGGCATGGTGTTCCCCTGGCAGCAGCCGAGCCCGGGCCTCACTGAGTATGGTCAGGTCATCTGCCCGGTTCGCATGGCCTACGATGCCGAGGCGGGCGAGCTGACCGTCACCAACAAGCGTTGGTTCACCACTCTCGAGGATGTCTGCCTGTCGGCCGAGACCCTGGTGGACGGCGACGTGGTCTGCCGCAAGACGCTCATGCCCGGCGCGGTTGCCCCCGGCGCGTCCGTCAAGCTTCCGCTGGTGATTCGCGAGGCCGCGGTAGGCGAGACCCTGCTGACCGTGCGCGCCTACACCATGGCCGCTCACGTCTGGTGCGAGCCGATGTTCCAACTGGGCGCAAGCCAGTTTGCCATCGCAAACCATCCGGCGCCGGCCATCGCGGCTCCCACTCGTCCTGAGCTTACGGTCGAGGAGACTGAGCAGGAGATTCGCATTCACTCCCTCAACGGCGAGCTGACCTTCAGCAAGGTAAACGGCACCGTGAGCAAGTGGAAGGCATCCGGCCGTGACGTCATGGCCTCTGGTCCCCAGGTTGGTTTTTGGCATCCGCTCGTCGACAACCACGCCCAGGAGTACGACTCCCTGTGGAAGGACAACTTCATTGATGTAATGCAGACGTCCACCCGCAAGGTTTCTTGGAAGCAGGACGGCAATGCGGTCGTCGTTACCGTGAGCCAACGTATTGCTCCTCCCGTCCGCGCGTTCGGCATGCGCGTCGAGCTTGTCTACACCGTGCTTCCGAGCGGTCGCGTCGACCTCAAGGTTTCCGGCGAGCCCTACGGCGATTACTCGGATATCATCCCGCGCATCGGCATCTCCTTTGAGGTTCCCGGTTGTGATCGTGCCGTCGAGTGGTATGGCCACGGCCCGGGCGAGAACTATCCGGACTCGCTGCGCGCCAACCCGGTCGGTCATTACCGCACTACGGTCGACGACATGTTCACGCCCTACGTTATGCCCCAGGACTGCGCCAACCGCGAGGGTACCCGCTGGGTCGCCCTGCGCTCCAGCCACGGTGACGGTCTGGTCGTGACGCGTCCGAGCGACGCCGCTTCCAATCCGTTCTCGTTCTCCGCATGGCCCTATAGCTGCGAGGCTATCGATAACGCCAAGCATGTCTACGATCTTGTCCCGGGCGAAACGGTTACGGTCAACATCAACGACCAGCTGCTCGGCCTTGGCTCGAACTCTTGGGGTTCCGAGGTGCTCGATTCCTATCGCACCCGTTTTGAGAGCTTCAGCTTTGAGGTGTCCCTGCGACCGCTGACGTCTGCCGATCTGGCTCAGGCGCTGGCACCCATTAAGGAGGCATAAGTCATGCATATCTTTAACTCGCGTGCCGATTTCGACGCCCAGATGAAGTCCGTCAAGAAGTGGATGCGTACCGGTCAGGCACTCGACGGCGTTTCTGAACTGCAGCACGATGTGGCGTACTCTATCGGCGACTCGCTGGTGTATTGGTGGGTGAACGCCCACGAGGCGGCTACTGCCGATCTGGTCGGTCACCGTCGCTACCATGCCGTGCTCGCCCCGCTCGACGGCAATCTGACCGTTGAGGTGGCTTCCAAGGCCGATCTTACCTGTACGCGCGCCTACAGCGATATCGATGATCGCGAGCGCTTTGAGGGTACGGGGGAGACCGTGACGATTCCCGCCGGCGGCGTTGCCGTCGTCGAAATTGACGAGGCCTACCGTGTCGTGGCCGATGCCGCGGATCCCCGCGTCGTGGTACTGCACGTGACAGTCGAAGGTTATTCCTTCCCCAACAAGTAGTATTCGTCCGCCTGGACGTTTGCTTCGCGCCGTTAAGGGGGATGGCTTTGTTGACTCCCTTTTCCCCATTCCCCTTAGCAGGTGCGCCGTCCGTGTTTGCACTTGCAGCTCGGACGGTTTTAGATGACATTTAACAGATGATTGGGAGGGCTTATGAGCTCTGAAAAACGAGGAACGATTGGTTCGTTCGCTCTGCTGGGCATGACGGTCGCCGCCGTGTTCGGTATCAAGAACATCATCAACAACAACGCGGCCATCGGCTTGGCAGCTGCGCCGTCGTTCTTCTTCGCCACGCTTTTGTACTTTGTCCCCTATACCCTGGTTACCGCCGAGTTCGTCGGCCTCAACAAGGACTCCGAGTCTGGCGTGTACGCATGGGTTAAGACCTCGATGGGTGGTCGCTGGGCGTTCCTGACGGCATTTAGCTACTGGTTTGTTAACCTGTTCTTCTTTGCGTCCGTCCTGCCCAACGTCATCATCTACGCGAGCTACGTGTTCTTTGGTGCCAACGCCGAGCTTTCGCAGCTGTGGATCACCATTATCGAGATCGTCGTCTTTGCTATCGCCACGTGGGTTTCGACCAAGGGCGCTAAGTGGATCGGCTCCATTTCCTCCTTCGGTTCGACCGCGGCTCTCGGCCTGACCGCCGTGTTCATCCTGCTGTCCCTGGCTGCTGCCTTTGGCGGCGTTGAGTTCGCTACGGCTCCTACTCCCGCTAACATGGCTCCCGACATGAGCAACTTCGCAACTGCGTGGGGCTTCTTCGGTACGCTTGCCTGGATCATCCAGGGCGTTGGCGGCGCTGAGTCTGTCGGCGTGTTCCTTAACGACCTTAAGGGTGGCGTCAAGGCCTTCGTGCGCACCGTCGTTATCGCCGGCCTGACCATCGGCCTTCTGTATGCAGGCGCTTCGCTGCTGGTTAACCTGTTCATCCCCGAGGGCGGCGTTGCCATCTCCACCGGTATCTTCGACGTATTCGGCGCAGTCTTTGCCCACTTTGGCATTCCCATGGAAGTGTCTACGCGCGCCATCGGCTTGATCCTTCTCGCCGCTACGCTGGGCTCCCTCATGATGTGGACCTCCGCTCCCATCAAGGTGTTCTTCACCGAGATTCCCAAGGGCGTCTTTGGTAGCAAGATCGTCGAGCTCAATGAGCACGGCATTCCTGCCCGCGCTGCTTGGCTGCAGTTCGCCATCGTCGTCCCCATCCTGATCATCCCGGCCCTGGGCTCCGGCAACCTCGACGACCTGCTCATGATCGTCACCAACATGACGGCTGCCACCGCTCTGCTCCCGCCGCTGCTGATTCTGCTTGCCTACTTTATGCTGCGCAAGAACTTCGACGCCGCTCCCCGTGACTTCCGCATGGGCTCGCGCAGCTTTGGCCTGGTCGTTGCCGCATTCCTGCTTGTGGTCTTCTGCTTCGTGCTTATCTGCGGCACCATTCCGCTCGATCAGCCGCTGTGGCTGACGCTGGTCTACAACGTTGGCGGTGTGGTTGTCTTCCTGGGCCTTGCCGTGATGTGGTACAACCGCTATATCAACCGTCTGCGCGAGACCGATCCCGAGGCTGCTGAGAACGAGCTTCGCCCCTCCGTCCTCGACATGATGGAGTAGCGGCTAGGATTAATCTACGGCTGTGGAATAAATCGATTCCCTTTCCTAAGGAGGGGCCTTACGAGGCCCCTCCTTTTGTGTTTTGGAGCATGGTTTTGGACCCTGTGGTCAAAAAATACCAAATATGAGTACTGTTGCAAAAGAGGTGTCATATTTTTCGGCCTGCTCTGAGCGAAAATGGGCTCATAATCAATTTATCTGGCCCCCTTTAAAGGGCGTTTGACGGCTTTCAACCTCTTCGAATCGCTCAAATTAGGCAATTTGCTCTCGATTTTGCTGCTACTAAATTGGTGACAGTACTCATATTTGCCACTTTTTGACCACGAGGTGTTCAGAGGGGCTCTCGAGAAGCATCTAACGGTACAATAGCTACCACGTGGCTGGGTTTTGCCGGCCGAATGTGCGATGTCGTGGGAGGGGACATGGTCGAGTTTACAAAGACGATTAAAGATCCGTTGGGATTACATGCCCGCCCGGTTGCGCTGCTCTATGACATCATTGCCAAGCATCGTAGCGACGTGTCAGTCAGCATCGGTGATCGCCACACGGACGGCCGCGATGTCATGGGACTCATGGCTCTCTACGGCGAGTGCGGCGAGGACATCATCTTCCGCGTTTCGGGCGTAGATGAGGCCTCCTGTGTCACATCGATCAGAAATCTCTCGCTTTAAGCATGACAGGGCGTGGTAAAGGATGGTCCTTTGCCGCGCCCTTTTGTTTCGTATAGGAAACTTTTTCGAAATCTGAATGGGGACCCTTTCCAAAAAGTTAACCACGTGCTAGTTTACTATAGCGAACATAGACGTGGTTAACTTTTAACGCGTCGATGTTGAGGACGAACTGACGTTAGGAGCCACTCATGTCTTGCGGACCGCAGATGCCGGCCATGCCGCTTTCGATGGTAAAAGCGGGCGAAACCGTGCGCGTGTCTCGTGTAAAGGGCAATGAGGATATGAAGCACCACCTCAAGGATCTCGGCTTTGTCGAGGGCAACGAAATCCACGTGGTGAGCTCGAGTGGCGCCAATATCATCGTCACGGTGCTGGGCGCACGCTTTGGTATCGATTCCAAGGTTGCCATGCACATCATGACCGTCGGTTAGTCGACGGTATTTCTGTACGCACTGAAAGGGGGACAAGTAAATGAAGACGTTGGGTGACGTTAAGGTGGGCGAGAGCTCCACCATCGTCAAGCTTCACGGTGAGGGTGCGCTTCGCCGCCACCTTATGGACCTGGGGCTCATTAAGGGCACTTCGTTCAAGGTCGTAAAGGTTGCACCGCTCGGTGATCCGGTCGAGATCAACGTGCGCGGCTACGAGCTTTCCATCCGCAAGGAGGAGGCCGCCGTCGTCGAGGTCCAGTAAGGACTCGCGGCGCATATTTCTGCAGATAAAGTTAGGTTTTTCTAACTTAATGCAGCGTCTTTGAAGCACATTATCCAGCCTGCGCGGAGAAAGCAGCGCGGGCACACAAGGAAGAAGGATTGAATGGCGGATTCTCAGATCCATGTCGCGCTGGCGGGCAACCCCAACTGCGGCAAGACCACGCTTTTCAACCTGATCACCGGCGCCAACGGCTACGTTGGCAACTGGCCCGGCGTCACGGTTGAGAAAAAGGAGGCCAAGCTCCTAAGCGACAAGAACGTTACCATCACGGACCTCCCTGGCATCTACTCGCTTTCCCCCTACAGCCCCGAGGAGCAGTGCTCGCGCGATTACCTCATGAGCGGCGAGCCCGATGTGGTCGTTCAGGTGGTCGACGCCACCAACCTCGAGCGTAACCTGTACCTGGCGCTTCAGGTCATCGAGACCGGCCTGCCTGTGGTCGTTGCCCTCAACATGGCCGACTTGGTCGAGAAGAACGGCGACAAGATCGACACGGACAAGCTTTCCAAGAAGCTCGGTTGCCCGGTCATGATGATCTCGGCTCTTAAGAACAAGGGCATCAAGGAACTCTTCGAGCAGGTCAAGAAGTCCGCTGCTTCTAAGGGCCAGGTGCCGGAGCACAAGTTCGATTCCTCCATCGAGGACGTTCTGGACCACATCGAGAATAACCTGCCTGCGAGCGTTCCCGCCAACAAGCGTCGCTACTACGCGGTCAAACTGTTTGAGCGCGACGCGGACGCCTGCAAGCTCATCAACCTCACCAAGGAGAAGGCCGCTCGCGTGGAGGAGCTGGTCGCCCAGTGCGAGCAGGACTGCGACGACGATGCCGAGTCCATCATCACCGGTGAGCGCTATGGCGTCATCGCGCACATCATCGATGAGTGCCTCACTAAGGCTCCGGCCAAGATGAGCACCTCCGAGAAGATCGACCGCGTGGTTACCAACCGTATCCTGGGTCTGCCGATCTTTGTGGTCATCATGTTCTGCGTGTACTACATCGCCGTTTCTACCTTGGGCGGCACGGTGACCGACTTCACCAACGACCAGCTCTTCGGCACCGACGGCTGGTACGTGCTCGGTCAGGGCCGCGACGCCTACGACGCGGCCGTCGAGGCTGCGGGCGACAATGCCGACTCGGTCGACCCGGCACAGTACGGCCCCTATGTCCCCGGCATCACCACCGTGGTGCACGACGCCCTTGTGGCGGGCGGCACCGAGGACGGTGGCCTGGTCGATTCGCTGGTCTGCGACGGCATCGTCGGCGGCCTGGGCGCCATCTTCGGCTTTGTGCCGCAGATGTTCCTGCTGTTCGTCATGCTGTCCTTCCTGGAGGACTGCGGCTACATGGCCCGCGTCGCCTTCATCATGGACCGCGTGTTCCGCCGCTTTGGCCTGTCCGGTAAGTCCTTCATTCCTATGCTCGTGTCCTCGGGCTGCGGCGTTCCCGGCGTCATGGCTACCAAGACCATCGAGAACGAGAAGGACCGCCGCATGACGGTCATGACCACCACGTTCATTCCCTGTGGCGCCAAGCTGCCGATCATCGCCCTGCTCATGGGTTCCATCATCGGCGATTCTTCCACCACCGCCGCGTGGATCAGCCCGCTCTTCTACTTCCTGGGTGTCTTTGCCGTCATTGCTTCGGGCCTCATGCTCAAGAAGACCAAGCTCTTCGCCGGTCGCCCGACGCCGTTTGTTATGGAGCTTCCTGCCTACCACTTCCCGGCGATTCGCTCTTGGGCGTTGCATGTGTGGGAGCGCTGCTGGGCCTTTATCAAGAAGGCCGGCACGGTCATCTTCGCGTCCACTGTCGTGGTTTGGTTCCTGTCCAACTTTGGTAGCTACAACGGTTCCTTTGGCTTCCTGCCTGCGATGGACGGCATCCCCGAGGAGTTCATGGACTACTCCGTGCTTGCCATGCTGGGCAACCTGGTCGCCTGGATCTTCGCCCCGCTCGGCTTTAGCACCTGGCAGGCAACCGCGCTGACCGTCTCGGGCCTTGTGGCTAAGGAGAACGTCGTCGCAACCGCCGGTTCGCTGCTGTCCGTCGCCGACGCCGGCGAGACTGACCCGAGCCTGTGGACCGCGTTCGCCGGCATGTTCCCGACCATGGGCGCTTGCGTTGCCTTTGGCGCTTTCAATCTGCTGTGCGCTCCGTGCTTTGCCGCCATAGGTACTATTCGCAACCAGATGGATTCCGGCAAGTGGACTGCGATTGCCATCGGCTATGAGTGCGCCTTTGCTTGGGTAATCGGCCTGTTCATCAACCAGTTCTACAACCTGTTTGTGTTGGGACAGTTTGGTATCTGGACGATTGTGGCCATCGTGCTGCTGGTTGCGATGCTCTTCCAGATCTTCCGTCCCATGCCCAAGCATGCATGGACCGACGAGGACGAGACCAACGCTGCCTCCGCCGCAGTTTCCGCTTAAGTCCGAATAAGGATTAACCCCTTTCCACGAGCCCGGGTGTCCCAGCGACACTCGGGCTTTTGTTTTAACCGCTAGGCAATTTCGTTATAATCGACGTCCGCAAATCGATTCATTATGTTGGAGAATCCATTTGATCATGGCAGATATCGACAATAGGATAGCTTTGGTGATTCCCGCGTATGAGCCGAGTGGTCGGCTGGCCGCACTACTTGAGGAGCTCGTGCTCTTATGGCCGGGACCGATCGTTGTGGTGGATGACGGGAGCAGCGCGTCCTGTTCTGTGGTGTTTGACCGCGCCCGCGCGCTTGGTGCTACGGTTCTTGTCCACGGGCTCAACCGCGGCAAAGGTGCGGCTCTCAAGACTGCCTTTTCTTATCTCTTGGAACAGGTCCCGACTGTTGCGGGGGCCGTCACGGCAGATGCCGATGGTCAGCATTTGCCTGCCGATATCCGCGCCGTTGCGCGCGAACTCGGTCTGCACCAGGACTCGTTGGTGCTTGGCTGTCGCCGATTTGACGGTAATGGCGTTCCTGCGCGCAGTAAGCTCGGTAACAATTTTATGCTTGGGGCCATGCGCGTGCTCTGCGGTGTCGATGTGAGTGATACGCAGACGGGCTTACGTGGCCTTCCGGCGTCGCTTATGCGCCGTATGCTCGCTGTGGTGCGAGACGGATATGAGTTCGAGACAGAGATGCTTGTGCTGGCGCGGCGTGCGGGTGGCATCTTCGAGGTTCCCATTACCACGGTCTACGAGGGTGACAACGAGGCATCACATTTCCGTCCCGTTGTTGATTCGCTTCGCGTGCTCGGTGTCTTATTCTCTGCGTTTGCGCGCTATACGCTCTCTTCGCTCTGCACATCGTTGTTGGATTGGGCACTGTTCTCTGCGCTCGTACTCCTATGGTCGCATGGTGTCGCGACCAGCGCAGCCATCGTGTGGGCAACCGTCGTTGCGCGGGTCGTCTCGGCATTTGTCAACTATATGCTGAATCGAAATATCGTCTTCAAAGCGGATAATTCCAGCTGTTCTCGGAGCCTTTGCCGCTATATTGCCCTGTGCGCAGCTTGTATGTTGGCGAGCGCAGCTCTCGTCCTCTTGATTTCCGTTGCACTGCCCATACCGGTCTTCATCATCAAACCGTTTGTTGATACGGCATTGTTCTTTGCTAACTACCGTATCCAGCAGTCATGGGTCTTTGAATAGGGGGATGATTCCGTGAACGTTCATGAGCTTAAGAAAGCCAAGAAAAGCGTGGTGGAAAAACAGGGGGCATGGAAGCGCGATGTGACGACCTTTATCGTCACTGCAGTCCTTATGGTCATCTATCTGCTATGGCGTCTGCTGTTCACCCTGCCGTTTGATCAGGGGATTCCCCAGATGGTTTTTGCGGTCTTGCTGCTCATCGCTGAGACAGTAACCGCGTTTACGACCTTCGAACTTTACTACCGCAAGGTTAAGGCCGACAGCGGACATCTCGTTATGCCGAAAATCTTGCCCGAAGACTATCCCGACGTTGACGTGGTAATCGCTACGCACAACGAGCCGACTGACGTGTTGTTCAAGACGGCGAACGCCTGTACCTACATGGACTATCCCGATCGTTCTCGGGTGCACGTCTATTTTGCTGACGATGGCTGCCGCAAAGAGGTCGCTTCCCTTGCGGCTGAACTTGGGATTGGTTATATCCCCTGCGAGGATAACAAGTATGCCAAATCGGGCAACCTCAACAACGCGTTAAGGCACACGACTTCACCGCTGATCGCGACGTTCGATGCCGACATGATTCCGCGTAGCAGCTTTCTCGTAGATACCGTGCCCTATTTCTTGCTGCCTCGCTATATTCAGGATGGCGCGACCGGCGCATGGCGTTATCGTTCCGAGGACGAACTCAATGAGGACCTTAAAGTCGGTCTGATTCAGACGCCGCAAAGCTTCTATAATCTCGATCTTTTTCAGTTCAATCTGTACGCCGAGGACAAGATTCCTAATGAGCAAGATTTCTTCTCACGCGAGGTAAACCAGATGCGCAACTCGTCCAACGCCTGCGCATACACCGGTAGCAATGCCGTGATTTCGCGCGCCGGTATGGAGGAGATTGGCGGGTTTCCGTATCATACGATTACCGAAGATTTTGAGACGAGCTGTCGTCTGCAGATGGCGGGTTATATTACCTATGCCACTGATAAGGTCGAAGCTCACGGCCTCTCGACGACGGATGTGCGCTCGATGGTGCACCAACGCATCCGCTGGGCGCGCGGTGTGATTCAGAGCATCCAAAACACGGGTGTCATCTTTTCCCGCAAGATTTCTTTTTCCGCGCGCATTACCTATCTGTGCAGTTTTCTGTACTGGTGGTCATTCTTCAACCGCATCATCTTCATTCTTGCGCCCATTATGTTTGCCTTGTTTGACTTCCAAGTGGTTAACTGCACACTCTGGCAGTTACTAATTTTTTGGCTGCCGAGCTATTTCTTTTATAGCAGGTCTATGAAATTGCTTTCGAGCAATGTTCGCAGTCAGAAATGGAGTCAAATCATCGACACCACGCTGGCGCCATCACTTATTATTCCCGTATTTCTTGAGACGCTCGGTATCCGCGAGACCAAGTTCAAAGTTACGCGTAAAGACAAGACGACCAATCGCAGCGGTAGCCTGTGGAACATGCTCCCACACCTGTTGCTCGTGGTGCTCTCGGTTGCAGCTATTATCAGATTTACATGGGGAAAGTATGGCATGGCGCTCGTGTACAGTTCCGTGATCATCTATTGGTTGTGCTACAACTTGATTGCCCTTTTGTATGCTATTGCCTTTTCGGGTGGTCGGTCCATGCCGCGCAAGAGTACTCGCATCTCCGTAGACGAACCTGCGGTGCTGACGGCGCTGCCGGTTGAGGATGAGTGGTCGAAGCTAACCGAGGGCACCGGCGAAGCCGTGGCCGAAGGTGGCGTTTTCCCCGATTGCAGTTCGGACGAGACGGATGACGAAGGCCCTGTGGGTGTTTTCGCGGGGCGTGCCATCAACATGTCAGACGGTGGTGTACTCGTGCGCATCGATGATTCCTTTCCCGAGGAGCTGCGCAGCTTTGCGGTGCGCTTGGGAGATGGTCGCTATTGCACATGCGTTTCTGGTAGGCTTGTGCGCCTCTTTCAATCCAAATGTGGCGATGATGAGTCGTGGTACGCGGCGCTTCGAATCGAGCACCGCTCGCTCGAGGAGCGTCGCATCTATGATCAGCTGCTGTACGATCGCGAAACGGGCATCGCCGAGGAGCTTGATAGCTGGAACACCACCTATGACGATATCGTGCGTATTGTCCGCATGAGGATAAGGGCGCTTCTTTCGCGTTACCGCGTATGGAGATCCCGCCGCCGCTCCAGGCGTGATAGCGATCGATGCGGCGATTCACGGGATGCGGAGCGGACCAGTCACGATTCTGCTCATGTCGAAGGAGATGCTGCATGCTGATTATTGCTGCCTTCGGCCGTGCGGTGCTGTTCCTGCTAGCGCTCTTCGGTCTGTGCTATTGGATCCATCGTTTGACCGAGACGGATGTGCATTTCGCTCCCGTGTGTGCCTTGTGTGTCATGGGGGTCGTCACGTATGCCGGTGGAATCGTGGGCGCGCTTGCCCCTGCCACCTGGGGGGTGGTTGTGGTGGGCGCCATCGCCGGTGCAGCGGCAATGCCCTGTCTCCATGGTCGTGGTCTTGCTAGATTGCCCTTTGGTCTCCCTGACGCGTGTTTTCTCCTAGGTATGTTGATCTTTCTGTGGCCCCTGCTGTCGGCGCGTCTCGAGCATTACGATAACTTTACGCATTGGGCTATAGCGCTCAAGGTCATGCTGGAGACGGGGGCTTTCCCCACGGCGTCAAGTGGTCTCGTTGAGTTTTTCAACTATCCGCTCGGCACAACTTCACTGCTGTACTGCGCATGCACGTTTTTAGGCCATGCCGAGGGAACAATGCTCGTTGTTCAGGCAGCCTTTATCTTCTCATGTTTTTATGCTGTTCTTGGTATTGTGCGCAATCGCCGTTCGTTTCTGCCATATGCGGTGTTAGGGGCTGGCTGCTCGCTCCTTACGTTTTTCAATGTAACGATTCGCATTAATAACCTTTTGGTTGATTTCGTGCTCCCGGCCCTCACGATGGCGTGCTGGGCAGTCGTGGATCGTTATAACGGTGATGTTCGCCGCGAGCTCAAGTTGCTCGTGCCGTTGATGGCGGAGCTCATAGTGGTGAAGTCGACGGGCGTCGTATTCGTTGCATTTGTGCTCGCTTACCATTTAGCGCGCGGACACGTTGCTCTCAGGAATCGCAGCTGGAACGCTCGCCTGCGCTGGTTTGGTGCAACTGCCGTCGCAGGTGTTT
Source organism: Collinsella sp. CLA-AP-H1 (assembly GCF_040092945.1). Taxonomy (NCBI): domain Bacteria; kingdom Bacillati; phylum Actinomycetota; class Coriobacteriia; order Coriobacteriales; family Coriobacteriaceae; genus Collinsella; species Collinsella sp. CLA-AP-H1. The sequence continues at coordinate 111,926 of NZ_JBBNKO010000002.1, forward strand.
TGGGTTTTTCCACTTATCTGATGTGGAGTTGGCACATGGCCACGGCGCTCGCGGGCGTCAAGAATAAGTTCGATGTGGGCGATGCTGCTCACGCGGCGGTGGTCGGCGGTAAGAATACTGCCCAGATCGCGCAGGTCGTCTCGACGTTTTTTGCGACCTCCATCGATTTAACTACCAGGCCTGCGCTCGGTTTCCTGCTCGGCAACTTGGCTGTTGTCGCATTGCTAGCGGCTGCTCGGTGGCGCTTTGGGCATCAGTTGACACATGTGCGCCGCGCACTGGTTGCGCTTGATTTCATGACAATTGTTTACTATGTGGGTATTCTCGCCATGTACATTTTCTCGATGCCAATGGACGAGGCCTTGAGGCTTGCTGGATTCGATCGTTATGCTTGCAGCATCATTGCATTGTTTGTCGGTGGCCTGGCGATGGCAGTTACCGTTGAGCTTGAGGGGCAGATGAAATTCCGGTCCGATGGTTCCCCCTGCCATGCAACGCCGTTACATAAGCGGCGATACCAACAGGTTGTAATGGGCTGCATCGCCTTGTCGCTTGGCCTTTTGACGAGTGAATACAACGGCATGCTATTCAATGCAAAGACATACGACACTTCGCTTCCGGCGACGGTCCGAGATGTCGTCGGTGATCGCTGGCCGGCATCGGGTAAAGAAGACGGTGCTCGTTATTTGCTGTTCGGTTCCGATCGCGATGGGCTTATGACTTCGTACTACTTCACGTATGTGGCTCGATATTATTTGTTTGCCCCGCATTCCGATGCCATATGCGCGTTCTATGAGCCCAATATGGATAACCTTCTGTCGGGTTATGACAAGCTCATCGTAATCGAGTCCAATTCTGCGGAGATGGGTCTACTTAAAAAGCATTATGGCGTTACAGGCAAGGTCGGCGTCTATCGTATCGAGAAAAATAGCACCAGGGTAAACCTTATTGCTGAGTGAGGCAGCGAGATGAGCTCTATGATCATGATTTCACCCATTCCGGATAGGTTGCCTTGTACCAATGTGGTGGGGAGATGTGGCGTTTCCGCAGATAAAACCGACCAAAATAAACCTGTCCCTTTTTGGTAGGTGGAGAATGGGTTAAAGTAAGTGATGGTTAACTAAAGGAGGCTTGCTATGGCACCTATCGATATTGTTGTACTGGCTGTTATCGGTATTGCGTTTGTTGCCGTGTGCGTGCGCATCTACCGCAAGGGCACCTGCGCCGACTGCGCTCAGGGTGGCGTTTGCACGGGGCATTGCTCCAACAAAAAGACGTGCGCTGCACTTAAGGGCGTAGACAAAATCGCCGAAGACTTGGGTCGCGGTATCAAATAAGGTCCGGACATCCAAGCGCTCCGCGGGCATCCGTTCGCGGGGCGCTTTGTGCATTTGAGGGAGAGCACGGCGAGTCGAAGAGTATTTTTGGGGTATCGTTAACTGGACTATTAATTGGCAACTTATCTATAACGGAGTAACCGCATGAGCGCTCGCGTAACCATGAAGGACATAGCCGCCGAGCTTGGCGTTTCCATCAATACCGTGCACAAGGCTCTGACGGGAAAGGCCGGCGTGAGCGAATCCGTGCGCGCCAAGGTGAACGCTAAGGCCGAGGCCATGGGCTATCACCGCAACACAAGTGCCTCAAGCCTGCGCCGCAAGGATATCAATCTGGTGTTTTGCCTGCCCCGCGCATCGCGCGAGGGAGCGTACTTTTTCCGTTACCTGTGGGAAGGCTGCAATCGCTTTGAACAGGAGGTCATCGACCGGGGCATTACGGTTGAGCGCGTTGAATTTGGCGTGGGCGGCTACGCTGATGCACTCGAGCAAATCGACGAGCGTCTGCAGGTGGGCGAGAAGATTGATGGCTTGCTCGCCTATGCGCCGGGCGACGATCGTGCGACTGAGCTTTTGGGGCAGATCGCCGAGGCGGGCGTGACGATTGAGCTTGTCGACGGCGACCGTCCGCATTTGAATCGTTTGGGTGCGAGCTTGGCCGATTATTCGACGGCAGGCAGCCTTATGGCCGAGCAGGCGGCAAACCTGGTCCATGCTTCTGGGGCCGACGCCCGCGTGCTCCTTTTGACGGGCGACCCATATACCGATTCGCACTATCTAACCGCCCGCGCCTTCCACAATTACCTGCGCGAACGTGATATTCCATGGCAGGTTGAGGATCTTGCAGGTGCCCATGCGCAAGTCAAACAACTCGAGCATGAGCTCGAAAAGCGCTTGAGTGCGCCGGACGCCCCCGAACTTATCTGTAGCGTTTTTGCCGTTGGTTCCGAAGTGGTTGCCGACGCGCTCGTCTCGACCGGCAAGGCCGGTCAGGTCATGGTGATCGGCAACGACCTGTTTCCCGAAAGTGCTCTGGCCTTGCGCCGCGGTATCTTTACCAATATTGTCTATAAGGACCCGACGAGCCTGGCGTATCGCGGCGCTAAGACGCTGGGCGATTATCTGCTGTGGGGAAGGACCCCGACGGTGTCCGTCCAGAAGGGTGCCGTCGAGATGGTATTTGCCAGCAATGTCGACCGCTACTGCGAACTTGCGGGTATTTAGCCGATTGAGCAGGTACCCCCTCTTGCGACGTGCATTTTTGGGAGTATTCAGCATTGGCATGCCCTGAATGAGGTGCAGAACGACTGTTTTAAGTGCCCCCGATGGCGTAATTTGCCATCGGGGGCACTTTTTATGCCGATCGGGCGCTATCTGCGTTCCAAATAGGACGCTGAGGATGGCGCACGGCGCGCTCCAATGCTGAATACTCCCAAAAATGTACGTCGGGACATGACCCACCTGAGCAAAAGCGCTCAAGTTCGGTGTTCGGGGACGCCAACCGGTCCGCAATGCATGCAAGTCACAGCTCCGGCAACCGTTGAACGGGCAAAACCTACCGTTCACCCCATGGTTGTTAGGTGAACGTTCACCTTTTGAGTCGTAATGGATTAGTATGGTGAACGTTCACCTAGAGGATGACGAGCGTATTGTGCGCCCGCTCCGCAAACAAAGGGGCTGTTTGATGAAAAACTTTATGGACGATCAGGATTTCCTGCTGAGCACTAAGACCGGCGAGGAGCTGTTCCACAACTTTGCCGAGGGCATGCCCATCGTCGACTACCACTGCCACATTTCTCCCAAGGAGATTTGGGAGGACAAGCGTTTCGAGAACATCACCGAGGTTTGGCTGGGCGGCGACCACTACAAGTGGCGCCTGATGCGTGCCAACGGCGTCGACGAGCGTTTTATCACTGGCGACGCCCCTGCTCGCGAGAAGTTCCAAAAATGGGCCGAGACCCTGGGTCGCTGCGTTGGCAACCCCGTCTTTGAGTGGAGCCACCTGGAGCTTAAGCGCTACTTTGGCTACGAGGGCGTCCTCAACGGCAAGACTGCCCAGGAGGTCTGGGACCTTGCCAACGCCAAGCTCGCTGAGGCTAGCTTTACCTGCCGCAACCTGATCAAGCAGTCCAACGTCCGCATGATCTGCACTACCGACGACCCCGCCGACAGCTTTGAGTGGCACAAGAAGATTGCCGCCGACGACAGTTTTGACGTCCAGGTCGTTCCCGCCATGCGCCCCGATGCCGCCCTGCGCATCGAGCGTGGCCAGGAGTTCGCCGACTACTGCAAGCACCTTTCCGAGGTTGCCGGCGTTGAGGTCAGCGACTTCGAGGGCATGAAGGCCGCCATCTCCAAGCGCTACGACGTTGCTCACGAGCTGGGCTGCCGCGCTTCCGACCACGCGCTCGACTACGTTATGTACGCCCCGGCTACCGCCGAGGAAATTGAGGCTATCTTTGCCAAGGGCCTTGCCGCCGAGCCGCTTACCGAGGACGAGGTCCTCAAGTACAAGACGGCCTTCATGCAGTTTGTCGCCGGCGAGTATGTGCGCCTTGGCTGGGCCATGCAGCTGCACTTTGGTTGCAAGCGCGACAACAACCGTGCCATGTTTGCCAAGCTCGGTCCCGATACCGGCTACGACTGCATCTCCAATTACACGCCGTCCGACCAGCTCGCTGATTTCCTCAACTCCATTCAGGAGACCTGCGGTCTGCCCAAGACCATCCTGTACAGCCTGAACCCCATCGACAACACCATGATCGATACCGTCATGGGCTGTTTCCAGGAGGCCCCGACCGCCGGCAAGATCCAGAACGGTTCCGCCTGGTGGTTCAACGACAACGAAGTCGGCATGCGCGAGCAGCTCACCGCCCTTGCCAACGAGGGCGTTCTGGGCAACTTCGTCGGCATGCTCACCGACTCCCGTTCCTTCCTGTCCTATCCGCGCCACGAGTACTTCCGTCGCGTGCTGTGCAGCGTGATCGGCGAGTGGGTCGAGCAGGGCAAGTACCCGGCCGACATGGAGCTGCTGGGCACCATCGTGCGCGACATCAGCTACAACAACTCCGTTCGCTACTTTGGCTTTGACCTGGACACCGTCGAGGCCTAAATCCAAACCTGGTTCCGGGAGCGCCGTTGCCACACGCGGCGCCCCCGTTTTGCTTGCACGCTAACAGCTATCTAAGGAGAGACACAGATGGAGAACATCAGCTACGATGCGCTCGAGAAGATCGGCTACAAGGGCTATTTGCTGCCCAAGGATGCTCCCGAGAAGGTTCTGCAGTTTGGCGAGGGCAATTTCCTGCGCGCCTTCGTCGACCGTTTCTTTGACATGGGCAACGAGGCCACCGGCTGGAACGGCAAGGTCGTCATGGTGCAGCCCATCAGCGGTGCCTTTGGCTTTGCCGACGGTATCAATGCCCAGGACGACCTGTACACCGTGCTGGTGCGCGGCAAGGAGAACGGCAACACGGTTGACGAGTCCCGCGTGATCAGCGCCTGCAGCCGCTGCCTTAACCCGTATCGTGAGGACGACTATCGCGCCATGATGGAGGTCGCCGTCTCCGACGACCTAGAGATCATCGTCTCCAACACCACCGAGGCCGGTATCGCCTATGACCCGTCCTGCAAGGCCGACGACATGCCACCTGCGAGCTTCCCCGCCAAGCTTGCCCAGGTGCTCCACACCCGCTGGGCTGCCGGTAAGCCGGGCGTCATCGTCCTCGCCTGCGAGCTCATCGATCACAACGGCGAGGAGTTGCTGCGCATCATGAACCAGTATGTGAGCGACTGGGGCTGGGAGGACGAGTTTGCGCAGTGGATGGCTAACGACTGCACCGTCTGCACCACGCTCGTCGACACCATCGTACCGGGCCGTATCCGCGACGCATCCGAGGCCGCCGCGGTGGCTGAGCGTCTGGGCTACGAGGATCCCTTCCTGGCCGTGCGCGAGCCCTTCCAGATGTGGGGCATCCAGGGCGACGAGTCGCTTGCCGAGAAGCTTCCCTTTGTGAAGGCTGGTCTTCCGGGTGTCTTTGTGACTCCCGACGTCACCCCGTACAAAAAGCGCAAGGTCCGCATCCTCAACGGTGCCCACACCGCCTTCGTTCCGGGTTCCTGGGTTGCCGGCTTTGATATCGTGCGCGACTGCATGCATGACGAGACCATTCGCGGCTTCATGAACACCATGCTCTACGACGAGGTCATTCCGACGCTTGCCGCCGACTTGGATGTCGAGGACTGCAAGGCCTTTGCCGCCGCCGTCGAAAACCGCTTCGACAACCCGTTTATTGATCATGCGCTGCTCTCCATCTGCCTCAACTCCACGGCTAAGTGGCGCGCTCGCGACCTGCCCACGCTCAAGGACTACGTTGCCGAGACCGGCAACCTGCCCAAGTGCCTGGCGACGAGCCTCGCTACGCTCATCTCCTTCTACACGCAGGAGCTCGTGTCCCGTGAGGGCGACGGCCTGCACCTGCGTCGCTCCGACGGCACCGAGTACACCGCTCAGGACGATGCCTTCGTGCTCGACTTCTACGCCGCCCATGCCGGCGCCGACGATGCCCAGCTGGTGCACGACGTGCTCACCAACGAGCAGATGTGGGGCGAGGACCTTACGCAGATCGCAGGTCTTGAGGAGTTTGTCGTCAGCGCGCTCGCTGTCGTGCGTGCCGAGGGCGCCAAGCAGGCCTTCGCCAACGCTCAGGCGTAAATTTCCGGCGCAGACGCGGGCGCGGGACGGCGTGCCCGCGTCTCGACTTCTGCTCAACCTGTAGGGTTAGGACCATTTGTAATGAATACTATCCAGATCAATCCGGCCGACAACGTGATCGTTGCGCTGTCGCCGCTTGCCAAGGGCACTGCCGTCGCGGTTCCCGGGGTGGGCGAGGTCGTGGCCGTGGAGGATATTCCGCAGGGCCATAAGATGGCGGTGCGCGCGATTGCCGCAGGGGAGGACGTCATCAAGTACGGCCTTCCTATCGGCCATGTGACGGGCGATGTCCAGCCCGGTCAGTGGCTCCACACGCACAATGTGAAGACCAACCTTTCGGGCGAGGTCGAGTACGCCTACAACCCCACGCATCCGGTCGTGGATCCCGTTGAGCCTGAGACCTTTATGGGGTTCCGCCGCGCCGACGGTCGTGCCGCGACGCGCAACGAGCTGTGGATCATCCCCACGGTCGGCTGTGTCAACGAAGTCGCCCGTGCCATGTGCGAGCAGGCCCAGGATCTGGTCGATGGCTCGCTGGAGGGCGTCTACTACTTCCCGCATCCGTTCGGTTGCTCGCAGACCGGCGCCGACCATGCCCAGACCCGTCGTCTGCTGGTGGCACTGTCGCGTCACGCAAATGCCGCGGGCGTGCTGTTCCTGTCGCTCGGTTGCGAGAACTGCACGCATCAGCAGGTGCTCGACGAGCTCGGTGACTTCGATCACGAGCGCGTTCGTTTTCTCACCTGCCAGGATGTAGCCGACGAGCAAATCGAGGGCCACAAGATTCTGGCCGAGCTGGCAGACCTGGCAAAGCAGTCCAAGCGCGAGCCCATTCCGGCCTCCGAGCTGGTCATTGGTCTTAAGTGTGGCGGCTCCGACGGTCTTTCGGGCATTACCGCCAACCCCACGATCGGTCGCGTGAGCGATATGGTCGTCGCCCGTGGCGGCACGTCGGTGCTTACCGAGGTGCCCGAGATGTTTGGCGCGGAGAGCATCCTGCTCGACCGTTGCGAGAACGAGCAGGTCTTTAACGCTGCCTCCGACATGCTCAATGGTTTTAAGGACTACTTTATTAGCCACGGCGAGGTCGTTTATGAGAACCCGAGTCCCGGCAACAAGGACGGCGGTATTACCACGCTCGAGGACAAGAGCTGCGGCTGCGTGCAAAAGGGCGGATCTGCCCCCATCGTCGACGTGCTGCCGTATGCCGGCCAGGCAAATAAACACGGCCTGAACATGCTGTGCGGTCCGGGCAACGACATGGTATCCACCACGGCGTTGACGGCTGCCGGCTGCCACGTGATTCTGTTCTCGACCGGCCGCGGCACACCGTTTGGCGCGCCGGCGCCTACCCTCAAGGTGTTCACCAATCAGCGTTTGTGCGACCACAAGGCCAACTGGATGGACTTTAACGCTGGCGTGATTGCCACGGGTGAGCGCACGCTCGACGAGGCTGCCCACGATCTGTACCAGCTGGTGCTGGAGACGGCGAGCGGTAAGCTCACGAGTGCTGAGCGCCGTGGCTGTCACGAGATCAGTATCTGGAAGGACGGCGTCTGCTTGTAGCGGCAAGTGCGCCCAAGCATAGCGAGATGTCATCGGCCCCATCGGGAGTGTTCCCGGCGGGGCCTTTTCGTTTCATGGTTAAGTGAATATGTTGGAAAATCTGATAAACGTTCACCTATCTCATGGCTGTCCAGCATGGCACCTTTACCAGCAGAAAATAGGTGTGAGGATCTCAATTGTGTCCGTTCAGCGGTAAAAATCGACCGTTCAAGGATATTATTCAAGTGAACGTTCACCTGTCGTAAGCAATCGCGCATAATCTAACTAAACGTTCACCCTGAACGCTGGGCAGACAGATGTCAGTGTGGACTCAACTGTCTTGTTACAAGACAATCGAGAAAAGAGAGGGAGCTCGATGACTAATAAGATCGGAAAAAAGCGTAAGATCACATTCTGGACGCGCTTGGGCTTTGGTATGGGCGGTATGCTCAATTCCGGTGCCCTGACCTTTACGCACAGCTACATGGTGCTGTTCCTGTCCACGGAGTGTGGCCTGTCCGCAGGCGAGGCTGCACTGATCAGCTCGTTTGCCATCTATGTCAACGCCATTCTTTGCCCGCTGATGGGCTTTGTGGCCGATAACTTCTATGCCACCAAGATTGGCCGCATCTTTGGTCGTCGTCGTTTCTGGATCTTGCTGGCCATCCCGATGATGATCGCCGAGCCGCTCATCTTCGTGGCTACGCCGTTTGGCTTCCCGTACTACTTTGTGCTGTACCTGATCTACAACGTCGCGTACACGTTCTGCACCGCCAACCTGTCGCCGCTTACCATCGAGATGACCGACGACTTTAAGGAGCGTACGTACCTTACCGGCTACAAGCATCTCTTTGGTAACGCCGCCGGCTTCCTGATGGCAGCACTCGTCGGATTTGGCTTTGGCACCTTCGGCGAGACCAACCCGTTTAGCTACTTCATCATCGCTACGATCAACGCTTCGGTCATGGCAATCTCGCTGCTCTGCGTGTACCTGTCCACATGGGAGCACACCCCCGAGGAGGTCGCTCAGGAGAAGATCGAGAGCGTCGGCGAGGGCATCAAGAAGTTCTTCATCGACGTTATCTCCACCTTCCGCAACAAGTCCTTCCGCAAGGTCCTGTATGCACAGGTCTCCACGAAGCTTGCTGCTGCCTGCTGGTCTGCCTGCCTGTCCTTCTTCATCGTCTACTGCCTGCAGATTCCTAAGTCCTACGAGTCCGTGATGGAGATGCCTGGCAAGGTCGTCGCTATCGTCTGCACCGCCATCTGGGTCGCCCTCATGGCCAAGAAGGGCTTCCACAAGTCTTGGTACCTCGCAAATGTCGGTTGCGCTGCGTGCATCATTGCCTACAACTACTTCGCCTTTGGTCAGATCAACGGCACCTCCACGGTCGCCATCGCCATGATCGCCTACCCCATCATCTTCGCCATCTGGAAGTTCTTCTACGTCGGCTTCCAGTACCTGCCCGATGTTCTGCTCAACTACATCCCCGATGTCGATGAACTCATCACCCTGCGTCGTCGCGAGGGCATCTACAGCTCCGCGCAGCAGCTCTGCCAGCAGATCGCCCAGGCTATCGCCGTCAACGTGTGGGCTATCGTCCTTGCTGCCTCCGGCTTCATTCAGACCGCCGGCAATAGCGACGCCGTGACCCAGCCCGCTACCGTGCCTCTGTATATCTGCGGCTACATGATCATCGGCTGCGCCGGCTTCTTCCTGCTTGCGGCCGTCCTTGCCCGCGGCATCAAGATCGACAAGGAGCAGTGCGACATCCTTTGCGACGAGATTCACCGCGTCAAGGAGGGTGGCAAGATGGCCGACGTCAAGCCCGAGGTCAAGGCGCTTTGCGAGGAGCTCTCCGGCTTTAAGTACGAGGACTGCTTTGCCCACAACAACGTTGGCTTCCAGGACGGTAGCGTAACCCCCGCCGAGTAAGGCCGACATATCGTCCAAATCACAGGGCCGTGCCACCGGAATTCCGCCGGCAGGCACGGCCCTTTTTTAACAGCGTACAATTTGCCTTTAGAGCATCTTTTTGAGGGAGAAATCCATGGAGACGAACGTTATCTGGCGCAACGCCCGCGCGGCCGTGATCGAGCTTGACGACGGCGGCTACTTTACCTGTGCCGATACGTGGGAGATCTTTGTCAACGACGAGCCCGCCGGTACCACGAATACGGTCGAGACCTATGTCGACGGCCTGATCCCCGGCAAGCGCAACCTGGTTCGTTTTGTTTGTGGCGAGCGTGAGCTGAGCGTAGGTGTCACCACGCCGGCTGAGCCCTTTACCATCAACGTTCGCGACTGTGGCGCCAAGGGCGATGCCGAGCACGACGACACCACCAACATCCAGGCTGCCATCATGGCCTGCCCCAAGGGCGGGCGCGTGCTGATCCCCGCCGGTAGTTATCGCATCAAGTCCCTCTTCCTTAAGAGCAATATCAACATCGAGCTCGCCGAGGGAGCGGTGCTGTTGGCCCGTCACGATCGCGCGGCGCTTGCCTACATTCCGGGCACGGTCACAGGCGACGAGGGCGCCGGGTATGCCGGCACCGATATGCTGCCCCTGGGCCGCTGGGAGGGCGAGAGTTTCTCGACCTACTGCTCTACCTTTACGGGTCTGAGCGTGCACGACGTGTGCATCTATGGTCGTGGTGCCATCGACGGTCAGACCGATTTTGCCGAGGACAACTGGTGGAACAAGGACTTTAAGAACATCTTTCGCCCGGAGGAGGGCCGCGAGGTCGCCCGCCCGCGCATGATCTTCCTATCCGAGTGTGAGAACGTGAGCATGGCCGGCTTCACCGTCCGCAACAGCCCGGCGTGGAACATCCACCCCCTCCTGTGCGAGCACGTCGATGCGCTCTGCCTGTCCATCGAGGGCCCCAAGAACTCCCACAACACCGACGGTTTCGATCCCGAGAGCTGCGGCTTTGTCCGCATCCTTGGCTGTCAGTTCTCAGTGGGTGACGACTGCATCGCCATCAAGAGCGGCAAGCTGGGCATTGAGCCCGAGCTTCGTCCCGCCACGCACGACGTGCTGATCTCTCACTGCTACATGCACGATGGTCATGGCGCCGTGGTCCTGGGTTCAGAGGCTGCCGGCGGCATCAAGGACCTTACCGTGAGCAAGTGCCTCTTTGAGCGCACCGACCGCGGCCTGCGCGTCAAGACCCGCCGCGGGCGCGGCAAGGATGCCGTCAACGAGGGCATTACCTTTGAGCACATTCGCATGGACGAGGTGCTCACGCCCTTCGTGGTCAACTCCTTCTACTTCTGTGACAAGGACGGCAAGACCGATTACGTGCAGTCTCGCGAGGCGCTGCCTGTCGACGACCGCACGCCCGGCTTTGGTGCCACGACGTTTTGCGATATCGAGGCCACCAACTGCCATGCTGCCGCGGCCTATATCACGGGTCTGCCCGAGAGCAAGGTGACGCGTCTGACGTTCCAAGACGTTCACGTTACCTTTGCCGACGATGCCGAGCCCTTTGTCCCGGCCATGGCCTGCGGCGTTGAGCCCATGGTACGCCAGGGCATCATCGCGCAAAACGTCAAGGTACTCGATCTGCAAAATGTGGTGATTGAGGGCCAGGACGGCGAGGAACTGCAGCTCCAGAACGTCGACAAGGTTATCCGTTCCTAACTCGGGGTGATGACCAGGGCTGCATTGTCGGATAAATCGGCAATGCAGCCCTTGTGCGATACGGCCGTGTGCGCTGCGCTACGCATCATGGTGAAAGGGAACACATGCTCAATAAAACGATTCCTGTCGGGGTCGATGGCTCGTCTGCCACGATTACGTCTTATGTTTTTGCCCCGACCGAAGATGCTTATGCTTTAAAACCGCTGCCTGCAGTTATGGTCGTGCCAGGAGGCGGCTACGATCACGTTTCGCCGCGCGAAGGCGAGCCGGTAGCGCTCCGTTTGTTGGCGATGGGCTACCAAGCGTTTGTACTGAACTATTCGGTTGCTCCGGCTGTCTATCCGCTGGCATTGCAAGAACTCGCGCGGGCGGTCGATACCGTCCGAAGCCATGCGGCAGAGTACTGTGTCGATCCTGATCGGATTACGGTCATGGGTTTTTCGGCCGGTGGGCATCTAGTTGGCTTGCTCGGGGCGCTTTGGGACCAACCCTGGCTTGCAGAGTCGATTTCGGCATCGCCTGAGTCGATTCGGCCTGACACACTTTGCTTGGGCTATCCGGTCGTAAGCTCGGGGGCCTATGCTCATCGTGGTTCGTTTGAACACCTAACGGGTGCCGATGGCGCTTTGGCTCAAAAGTTGTCGATCGAGAATATGGTGGGCGATGGCTTCCCCCGTACGTTCTTGTGGCATACCGCCGAGGATGCATCGGTACCAGTTCAAAATAGCCTCCTTCTTGCGCAGGCTCTTGCCGACCACGGGATTGGCTTTAGCCTACATGTCTTTCCGCATGGAAAGCATGGGGCATCGCTCGCCACGGCCCAAACGGCATTTAAGGGCTGCGCCGAGCATATTCAGCCACAGGTTCAGGGCTGGCCTGAACAGTTCGTTGCATGGGAGCGTGATGGACGATGAGCGAAAGTATCTATACGCTGCGCGTTTCGAGGGCTGCGGCAGGAGCGTATCCAACGATTTCCGATGCCTTGGCGGCAGCCGATCAGCTCTATCCGGATGCCGAGCAACCGGTGATGATTCGCGTCGATCCGGGCGAGTATTGCGAGCGGGTCGAGATTCATCGCTCGCATGTGACGATTGAGGGAGAGACGGCCGACAGCGTGCGTATCGTGGGCAGCCTGGGTGCCAAGATGCCTTCGGAGGACGGCTCGGGCGTCGACGGCACGCTCGGCACGTTTAGGACCTATACCGTTTTGGTCGATGCCGACGACGTACGGCTCGAGAACCTCACGATTGAAAACGATGCGGGCGATGGACGCGAGGTCGGTCAAGCGATTGCCCTGTATGCTGATGGCGACCGTCTGGTTGTCGATGCCTGCTGCATTACGGGGCGCCAGGACACGCTGTTTTTGGGCCCGTTGCCCCCGCGTGAAGTCAAACCGGGCGGATTCATTGGGCCCAAGCAGTTTGCGCCGCGTCGGGTGGGCCGTCAGTATTTTCGACGCTGCCGGATCGAGGGCGATGTCGACTTTATCTTTGGCGGCGCGCGTGCCTACTTTGAGGGGTGCGAGATTCGCTCGCTCAACCGCGATATGGACGTGAACGGCTACGTGACGGCGGCGTCGACGCCCGAAGGCGAGCCGCACGGCTTTGTGTTCCACGGCTGTTCGTTTACAGCTCCGGATGGCGTGGCACCGGATTCGGTCTACCTGGGTCGTCCTTGGCGCGAATGGGCGCAAACTGTGCTGATCGATTGCTGGCTGGGGCGACATATCAAGCGCGAAGGCTGGTGGGATTGGAATAAGCCGGCGGCACACAACTGCGTGCAGTATGCTGGCGCGATTCTGCATGGGCCGGCGGGTGATACTACCGGCTGGGTGCCGTGGGCGAATGAACTCGATGTGATGGCTGCCGCCGGGTACGCTCGCGAGCAGGTGCTTGCCGGTGGGGATGGCTGGGATCCCGAGGGCGGCGACGGTGATGCGGTTGAGACGGCTGAACTGTCTGCCAACGGCCGCACCGTGCACATCGAGACGTACTGCGAAGACGAACCTGCGCTGCGTGCCCGGCTGAAGCGCGAGGGGCGTTCGGCTGCTTTTACGGGCAAGACTCCTGCGAATTTTGAGGCATGGAAGATTGCGACCAGGACTCGTCTGTACGATGTTTTGGGCCTTTCGCTTATGGACCGCGTCCCGATTGAGATTCGTGAGCTCAGCCGCGTGCGGGTTGCCGGCGGCATTGTGCGTACTCATGCGATGCTGCAGGTTGAGCACGATGTGTGGATGCCGTTTTACCTGTTGGAGCCGTCTCATCCTAAGCTTGATGGACGGGGGCTTAAGCGTTGCTATATCTGCCCGCATGGCCATCAGGGAGCAGGCGCCGCAAGTGTTGCGGGCGTGACGGGCGTGCCGGCGGTCGATGATGCTGTGCGTAAGTTCAATTACGACTACGGTCTGCGTTTGGCACGCATGGGTTACGTGACCGTCTGCCCTGATGCGCGCGGTTGGGGATACCGTCGTGACTGGAAGGGTCAGGGCGATGACGAGAACAGCTACCTGCGCGGTACGTGTCTGAATCAAGCACGTATGGCCGAGCCACTGGGTCTTACGGTCGCGGGCCTCAACGTCTGGGACAACATGCGCTTGATCGATTACTTGGAGGCGCGCGGCGACATTGCCATGGATGACCTGGGTTGCTTTGGTTTTTCGGGTGGCGGCTACATGACGTTGTACCTGGCCGCACTCGACCCGCGTGTGCGCAAGGCGTTTGTCTCGGGCTATCTGTACGGTGTCGACGATTCGCTGCTGCATCTCAATGGCAATTGCAGCTGCAACTACACACCCGGACTTTGGCGCTTACTTGACATGGGCGATATTGCCTCGCTTATTGCACCGCGCCCGTTGTTAGTGCAGAGCTGCGAAGAGGATCATCTGAACGGTTCGCGCGGGCTGAAAAATGTCGATGAACAGCTCAAGATCGTGCGCGATGCCTACAAGTTGCTGGGCCGCAGAGATGCTCTGCGGCACGAGGTGTGTCCGGGTGGACACCATCTGGGCGTGGCACATCTTGTCGAGGATATCGAATGGCTCGATTCGCACGTTGCGGAATGCGCCCGTGCATAGCCCCTCGGCATGCTGCGAATAAACGGTACGTTCCTGTATGACTGCCGATGGGCGGATGAGGAGAAGATTATGGAAACGAAGAGTTTGAGTGAATCGACCATTTGCTGCTTTGGCGACTCAACGACCTGGGGCGACAACGGCTGCGGTGGGGGAGGCAACGACATCTCGTGGACCTCGCATTTGGGCGCGTTGCTGGGAGGCGCGGTCGTCGAGAACTTTGGCATCAAGGGTTCGCGTATCGCCATCAAGGCCGACCGTACCGATTCGTTTGTCGAGCGCCTTGACGGTATCGACGATGCGGCCGATGTCTATGTTGTCTTTGGCGGCGTCAACGACTTTAGCCGCAACGTGCCGCTTGGAGAGCTGGGCAGCACGGACGTGCACGAGTTCTATGGTGCACTCGATTACCTGATCCGCACCATCACGGCGCGCTCACCTCAGGCAAAGCTCGTGTTTATGACGCCGTGCAAGACGAGCGGTAAGCACGAGAAGGATATCCCGGCAAGCGATGAGCTCAATCACCTGGGGTTGACGCAGGTCGCCTACGTGCGGGCGATGCTCGAAGTCTGCGACCGCTACTCGGTTCCGGTGATTGACCTGTATGCGCAAAGTGGTATCAGCCCGTTTTTGCCAGGGCACCGCGAGCTCTATATGCCGGACGGTCTGCATTACAGTCCTGCCGGCTATGAGCGCCTGGCGCATCGCATCGCCGCGGGTCTCACCGCCGTTTGCCGCTAAAAGTCTGCCGTTTGCGGGGAATATAGGGTTAACGTTCACCCTATATTCCCCGTTCGCGTTACACTAGGGGTAACGTTCACCTATCGTTTATGTCAGAGGGGACAGCAATGGGTTGCAATCAAATCCTGGACCGTTATATCGAGCAGTTGATCGAAACCTCTACGCCGCAGGCGCCGGCTTGGAATATCGAAAAGATTCGCGCCGGCAAGGAGAACACCTGGAACTATATCGACGGCTGCATGATCAAGGCGCTCATCGAGCTGTACGAGATCACGGGTGAGCAGCGCTACCTGACCTTTGCCGATGACTACATCGATTTCTTTGTCCAGGACGACGGTACCATCAAGCATTACAACCCGCAGGAGTACAACCTCGATAACGTCAATGCGGGCAAGACCCTCTACAAGCTCTATGACCTGGTGGGCAAGCCCAAGTATCGCGCCGCCATGGATACCATCTATCGTCAGCTCGAAACCCAGCCGCGTACCAAAGAGGGCGTGTTTTGGCACAAGGCCGTCTACCCCAACCAGATCTGGCTCGACGGCATGTATATGGCGCAGCCGTTCTACATGCAGTATGAGCTGAGCTTCCACAACCGTCGTGCCTGCTCGGACAGCTTCCATATGTTCCAGGTTGTGCATGACCTGATGCGCAACCCCCTCAACGGTCTGTACTATCACGCTTACGACGCGAGCCGCAAACAGTTCTGGTGCGACCCGGTCACCGGCCTTTCGGCTAACTTCTGGCTGCGCGCCGAGGGCTGGTTTGCCATGGCGCTCATCGACACCTGGGAGCTTATGCCGCCTTCGATGTCGGCTGAGAAGGACGAGATTCGCAAGATGTTCCACGACCTGATCGATGCCATGCTGCCGTATCAGGACGAGAAGACCGGCATGTGGCATCAGGTCATCAACCTGCCCAATATCGCCCCCAACTACCTGGAGGAGTCTGGTAGCGCGATTTTTGCCAATGCCATCATGAAGGGCGTGCGTCTAGGCGTGCTGGGCGAGCGTTACTACCAGTACGGCCGTCGCGCCTTCGACGGCATCTGCGAGACCTGCCTGTCCGAGCATGATGGGCAGCTGGCGCTCGACAACATCTGCCTGGTCGCGGGCTTGGGAAACACCGCGCACCGCGAGGGCACGTTTGGTTACTACATGAGCGAGCCTATCGTCAAAAACGATGCGAAGGGCGTGGCGCCGCTGGTGCTTGCCTATATCGAGACCATGCATCACGACAAACTGGCCGGCAGGCATGACCCGCTTGCTCCCTCGGGCGTGTGCTCTATCGAGGACCCGTTTGGCGGATACACCCCGGGCATCAACGCTCATAAGGGATGTGAATAACGTGGGGGCTATTACTCCGGGTGTGCGTTTGCACGACCTTCCGCAGGGGACCGTCGAGGAACGCATCCGCATGGCGGGAGAGCTGGGCTTTTCGTGCATTCAGCTGCCGAGCAAGGTGCTCTACGCATCGATGGGGATCGATCGAGGCGGCCTGACCCGCGAGCTTGCCGACCATTTGCGTGCGGTGCTCGACGAGGCGGGCGTTTCGGTCGCCGTGCTCGGCTGCTATAAGAATTTGGCGACGCCCGATCGCCAACAGCTCATGGATAACATTGCCGAGTACGAGGCATGCCTGAACTTTGCCCAGATGCTCGGCGGATGCCCGGTTGGCACCGAGACCGGTCGCCCCAATGCGCAGAACCGCGTTGCTGACGACCGCATGACCGATGGGGCACTCGAAGCGTTTACAGACGGGCTTGCACGCGTCTGCGATCGGGCCGAGGCCGTGGGCGGGCAAATTTTGATCGAGCCCGGTTGGAACGAGACGGTTAATACTCCGGATCGCTGCCGTGAGGTGCTGGAGCGCGTCTCGAGCCCGTCGCTCGGCGTGATCTACGACCCGGTATCGCTGCTGCACCCCAGTGTCGTTGACGAAGCGCAGGAAATCACCGCGCGCATGCTCTACTTATGCGGCAGTAAGATCCGCGTGCTGCACGCCAAGGATTTTGAGATCGTTGATAACGAGGACGGAGCCGGATGGTGCGACGGTACGGGTTCGCGCCTGGTGTGTCATGGCGTGGGCGAGACGGGACGATATGACTTTGAGCCTGTGGTGGCCTGGGCGGCTGCCGCCTGCCCTGGGATTCCCTGCGTGGTCGAGAACAGCGTGCCGGCGACGGCGGCTGACTGCCTGGCGACACTCGAGCACATGTCCGCTCGCTGCGGGGCTTCGCATCGCGAGTTATAGCATTGGCTTTTGCCGTGTCGGCAGATTGAGATTACCTGTATGGGGGCGGCGGTGAAGGGTCTTTATCGTCGCCCCATTGGATTGCATTAAAAAGGGGAGTTGCGTGGCTATCCACATTGTCGAAGAGGCGAATCGTTGCCTAGGTTGTAAAAGGGCGTTCTGTCAGATTAAGGGCTGCCCGGTTCAGACGCCTATTCCGCAGGTCATCGACCTGTTCAAGCGGCGTCGTCTAGAAGAGGCGGGCGAGCTGCTGTTCCTGAACAATCCCATGAGCGCGGCCTGCTCCATGGTGTGCAACCATTCGGGCCAGTGCGAGGGTGCTTGCATCCAGGGCCGCAAGGGCACACCTGTGCATTTCTCGAGCATCGAGAACTATATCTCGACAGCGTATTTGGATCGTAAGGAGTGGACGCCCGCGCCGTCGTGCGGCAAACAGGTTGCTGTGGTCGGTTCCGGTCCCGCCGGTATTACCGTGGCCATTAAAATGGCCCAGCTGGGCTGTGCCGTCACGGTATTTGAACAGCGTCCCGAGATCGGCGGTGTACTGGAGTACGGTATCCCCGAGTTCCGCCTGCCCCGTGCGCTCGTGCAAAAGTATCGCCACGTGATGTGCTCGCTTGGCGTGCGTGTGCGCCCCTCGACTACCATCGGCGGCGCACTGCACATCGATGACCTGCTACGTGACGGCTACGACGCGGTCTTTGTCGGTACCGGTACCTGGCGTGCCCGCAAACTGGGCATTCCCGGCGAGTCGCGCGGCAACGTGCTTTTTGGTATCGATTACCTGGTCGATCCCGCGAGCGTGGCAATCGGGCAGAACGTGGCGGTTATCGGCGCCGGCAATGTGGCCATGGACGTTGCCCGTACGGCCCTGCGCTCGGGCGCTCGCAAGGTCACCGTGTATGCCCGTTCGCGCCATATCTCGGCCATCGATGACGAGGTGGAGCTGACCGAGCTTGACGGTGCCGAGATTGTGTGCGGCAAGGCGATCTGCGCCATCGACGATAACGGTCCGGTGTTCGAGACGGCTATCTTCGACGAGAAGAATAACGTGGTGGGCTACGAGGAAGAGCTCGACCATGCGTCTGCCGACACAGTTGTGATTGCGGCTTCGCAGGTGCCCAAGGACAAGCTTGTGCTTACGACGGGTGGCTTGGAGACCGACCATCGCGGCCTTCTTTCGGTCGATGAGAACGGCATGACCACCGTGTCCGGTGTCTTTGCCGCCGGTGACGTGGTTAACGGCCCGCTCACCGTGGTTCATGCCGTGGCAGGCGCCAAGCTCGCCGTCGAAGGCATGACCAGCTACCTGGGCCTCTAACCCATCCCATCCATTAGTTGCGGTGAAATACGGACTGTTTTGGCTGTCAAAGGCCTTATCTACTCCGTATTCCACCGCAACTTTTTGTTGGGCGGGCTAGAGACGCTGCATGCGGTACCCGACACCCATGTGCGTCTGAATCATCTTGGGGTGAGAGGGGTCTGCCTCGATCTTCTTGCGCAGGGTGCGCATGAACACGCGCAGGCTCGCCAGATCGCTGTCCCAGCTCGTGCCCCATATCTCGCGGGTGATGAAGGTGTGGGTGAGCACCTTGTCGACGTTTTTCGCCAGAAGGACGAGCAATTTGTACTCGGTTGGGGTGAGCGAGAGCTCGCGTCCGTCTTTCGTCGCGTATCCCGCGGCGTAGTCGATATGCAGCGGACCGTTGTCGAACGTGCTCGCTTCTGTCGACTCGCTCGACGCCATCGAGGAGCGCCTCAAATTCGCACGGACGCGCGCGAGCAACTCATCCACAGAAAAGGGCTTGGTGAGGTAGTCGTCTGCCCCTGCGTCAAGTGCTGCAATCTTGTCGGAATCTTCGGTGCGCGCCGAAATGACGATAATGGGGACTGCCGACCAACTTCGGATCTTCGTGATGACCTCGATACCGTCAATGTCGGGAAGGCCGAGGTCGAGCATGATGAGGCTGGGGCCGTGCGACACCGCATCCATGATGGCGGCCTGGCCGTTGCAAACCTTGCTCACGACATAGCCGTGAAGGTCAAGCGCGGTCGAAACGAGGTTTTGAACGGTCAGGTCATCTTCGACCAAGAGGACGCGTGGCTTAGCGGCATTATTCATGAATCTCGATCTCCTCGGCAGGCAGGGTAAAACGGAAGACGGCCCCATGGGGGTGGTTGTCGCGAACTTCGATGGCGCCGCCATGCGCCTCCACGATGGAGCGGCAGAGCGACAGCCCAAGGCCGATGCTTCGACGCGAATCCACGGGCCGCGTATTGCTTGAGGTGAAGAAGCGCTCAAAGATATGAGGCTTGTCGCAGTCTGCTACACCCGGCCCATCGTCTGCGACGTCCACCACGATGAACTCACCCTCGCGACGTGCGCTGATGGTGACAGTCGAGTCCTCGGGCGTGTATTTGAAGGCGTTCATGATGAGATTCGTAAGCACCTGCATGATGAGATGGACGTCGATGCGTACCAGCAGGATGTCGTCAGTGTGCTCGATGGTGACGGCACGTCCATGCGATGCTTGGGCGACATGGCTGAGGGCGGCCTCGATGACCTCGTCGATGAGCTCGGATGTTAAGTTGAGGCGAATGGTGCCGTCCTCGACGCGTGTGATGGCGAGGAGGTTTTCCACGGTATCGATAAGCCAGAGGGAGTCGTCGTAGATGGCATCGGCAAGATCGCAGCGTTGTTCGAGGCTGAGCTTCTCGTCGCTCTTCCGAAGGATTGCCGCAGATCCGGATATAGCCGTGAGGGGTGTCCTCAAATCGTGGCCGATGGAGCGCAAAAGGTTGGCGCGCAGCTGCTCGTTTTTCGCCAAGACCGCAGCCTCTTCGCGCTCTTGCGCCGCCCGGTCGCTTTCGAGCGCCAAGGCGCATTCACCTACGATAGATAGGACGATCGAATGCTCGAAGGCTTCGATCTCGCGCCCCTCCAGGGCGATGCCGATGACACCGAATACCTTGTCGCCGGTGCGAACCGCGAGGTAGAGACAGTGTGCCTCAGGCAGGGTCCGCGTGCTTGCGCCCGCGCGCTTGTTGTTGGTGTAGGTCCAGGTTGCAACGGCGCGCTCGTAGTCGGTGAGCAGCGACGCGGATCGGTTTTCGGTGCCAGCGGACTCATAGAGCGCTTTGCCGAGCGTGCCGTGTTCGGCGGTGTAGAAGACCACGTCGAGTTTTAGCAGTTTGATGAGTTGGTTCATGGCGACGCGGGCGCACTCCTCCGCGCTATGGGCTTGCTGCAAGAGCTGGTTCGTTTCGAGGAGTACGCGCGTTTTGAATGCGTTCTCGGCGGAGGTACGGGCGTTGTCGGCGATGCGCGCAGTTAACTCGCCGGCGACCATAGCGGTAGCGAACATGATGCCGAACGTGACCAGATAGCTTCGGTCGTAGCTGGCGAGCGAAAACAGAGGCGTGACGAAGCAGAAGTTGTAAAGCACTACAGAGAGCACGCTCGATACGATCGTGCAGATACGCCCCGTCGTGGTGACGGCGGTCAGCAGGGCCGTGAGGATATAGAGGGATATGATGCTGGAATCGGCAAATCCCAGATGGCGGAAAGCCGTGCCGATCGCCGTGGCGACAAGAGAGAGGGCCAGCGTGCGAAGCACGTTTCGGCTGTTGGGCGGCTGCAGGGCGAGCGTACGGCGGCGTCCTTTGGGCCGGGAGGGCGGAGTCGACTGGTCTGGAATGATGTAAATGTCGAGGTTCGGGGCGAATGTTATGAGCTGTTCTACGAGAGATTTGCGGCCGAAGAGGGCCTGACGGACGCTGCTGCGCTCGCCCGTGCGCCCCATGACGATCTTCGAAATACCCGACAGGCGCGCGAACTCGGAGATCTGAAACGCGATGTCGTCGCCATAGACGGTTTCCATATGTGCTCCGAGCTGCTCGGCTAGGGCGATATTGGCTGCAAGCTTGGTACGCTCATTATCGCTCATGGCTTGCGTGTGCGGGCTCTCTACGAACAGGGCGACGAGCTCGCTGCGAAACGCTTTCGCCATGCGCGCGGCGGCACGGACGATGCGGGGATTGGTCGGCGCCGGGGAGACACAGACTAAGATACGCTCCCTGGTGTAGTAGTCACGGTTTCCCAGCACGCGTGCGGCGTCTGTGAGGTGGCCGGTGCGATCGGCGCAGCGGCGCAGCGCGATTTCTCGGAGTGCGGTGAGGTTCTCGACGGTAAAAAAATGCTGTTGCGCTCGGGCGGCTTGCGCGGGACGGTAGACGAGGCCGGCGCGAAGGCGCTCAAGTAGGTCTTCGGGCTCTATGTCGACGAGCTCGACCTGGTCGGCATCATCGAAGATACGGTCGGGGATTCGTTCGCTCACGACAACGCCGGTGATGGATGCAACCATGTCGTTTAGGCTCTCGATATGCTGAACGTTCACGGTCGTATAGACGTCGATGCCCGCATGTAGAAGTTCCTCGACGTCTCGATAGCGTTTGTCGTGGCGAGACCCCGGCGCATTCGTATGGGCGAGCTCGTCGACAAGGATGAGCTGAGGGGCGCGTTCGATAGCCGCATCTAGATCGAACTCGCTGAGCGCAATGCCGTTGTGCTCGATGAGTTTACAGGGCACTTTCTCAAGCCCTTGTGCAAGATGGGCAGTTGCCGGACGTTCGTGCGGCTCAATGTACCCCGCGACGACGTCAACACCTCGCCGCTTGGCGGCGTGGGCGGCTTGAAGCATCGCATAGGTTTTGCCTGCGCCGGCAGCGTAGCCAAAGAAAATCTTGAGGTGTCCCCGGCTGGTTCGAGCGTCATCGGCGACCTCGTCTTTCTCAATTGCCTTGAGGATGAGGTCTGGATTGACGCGAGTGTCCGATGCGTCGCGCTGCATAGCGTAGCCTTTCTGAAGCGTTGTCCATGCGTGCATACGCGGTGAGGACGCCACTGTATGCTCGCGAGGTCGAGTATAGGCGCACTGCAGCCGCAATAGTGCTTTCTACCTGCATCTTTACGGCATCTTAAGGACGTGGGCCCCGGCCCTCACGCCTCTTTAATCCCTAGAAGCGTTTACTGTCCCCAGACGCTTGCGAGAGCAGGCGTCCGAGACATCGGACCGTGCGTGAAAGGGGCGGTAAATGGACATCCTCAGTCCCATCATCGGAGTCGTCTGCATTGGACTCTTTATCTATTACATCTACATTCTGATGAGGAGTGATTCGTAAACTATGGATGCTGCGATTCAGTACATCTTGTACTTTGCCGTGCTCGTCGTCTTGGCCGTTCCGCTCGGTCGGTTCATGGCCCATATCATGGATGGTGAGCATACGTTCCTGTCGCCTGTGATTGCTCCTGTGGAGCGTGGCGTCTATCGTCTGCTTCGCATCGACGCGGCAGAGCAGATGGGGTGTAGGCGCTATCTGGCGAGCGTGCTGGTCTTTTCGGGGATCGGCCTCGTGGCTCTTGTGGCACTCCAGGTGCTTCAGTCTTTCTTGCCAGGCAATCCCCAGCACCTGCCGGGTGTGTCATGGGACCTGTCGTTCAATACGGCTGCTTCCTTCATAACCAACACCAACTGGCAATCCTATTCCGGTGAGACCACCCTGTCCTACTTTGTGCAGTTCATGGGCCTCACCGTGCAAAACTTCTTGTCCGCCGGCACCGGTATTGCGGTCATGTTCGCGCTCATCCGCGGTTTCCGTCAGGTCAAGGAGCAGGGTCTGGGTTCCTTCTGGGTCGACCTCACCCGCACCGTCCTGTATGTGCTCATCCCGCTGAACCTCGTGTTCGGCATCTGCCTGGCTGCCGGTGGCGTTATCTCCAATTTTCAGCCGGCTCAGAAGGCTGAGCTCGTAGAGCCCGTTGCTGTCCAGCCTAATGCAGACGGCGGTTGGAGCGTCATCGACGGCGCCCAGATTGAGGGCGACACGGTCAAGGTCGACGGCAAGGTCGTCGAGGGCGCCCGCGTGGTCACCGAGCAGTTTTTGCCCCAGGGTCCTGCGGCCAGCCAGGTTGCCATCAAACAATCCGGCACCAACGGCGGCGGCTTCTTTGGCGCGAACTCTGCGCATCCGTATGAGAACCCCAATGCCTTCACCAACATCATCGAGATGACCAGCTTGCTGCTGA
This sequence comes from Collinsella sp. CLA-AP-H1, assembly GCF_040092945.1. Taxonomy (NCBI): domain Bacteria; kingdom Bacillati; phylum Actinomycetota; class Coriobacteriia; order Coriobacteriales; family Coriobacteriaceae; genus Collinsella; species Collinsella sp. CLA-AP-H1. The sequence continues at coordinate 135,321 of NZ_JBBNKO010000002.1, forward strand.
TTCCGGTCGCCTGCTGCTTCACCTTCGGCATCGGTGTCAAGAATGCCAGGCAGGGCAAGGCCATCTTCGCGGCGATGTTTATCCTGCTCGTGGTCTTTACCGGCATCATCGTCGTTAACGAGCATATGGGTACGCCGCAGCTGGCAGATGGCGGCGCGGTCAACATCGAGATGACCGATGGCCAGGCGGGCGGCAACATGGAGGGCAAGGAGAGCCGCTTTGGCATCGCCTCCTCTTCTACCTGGTCCGCTTTCACGACGGCTGCTTCCAACGGCTCGGTCAACTCCATGCACGACTCCTACACCCCGCTCGGCGGGTTTGTCCAGATGCTCCAGATAGCGCTGGGCGAGGTGGTGTTCGGCGGCGTGGGCTGCGGCCTGTACGGCATGATCGGCTTCGCCATCCTCACGGTATTTATCGCCGGCCTTATGGTCGGCCGCACGCCCGAGTTCCTGGGCAAGAAGATCGAGCCGACCGAGATGCGCTGGGCGGTGGTTCTGTGTCTCGCCACCCCGTTCGCCATTCTGGTGAGCTCCACTATCGCCTGCATGGTGCCCGGTCTTGTCGACCAACTCAACAACGGCGGGGCGCATGGCTTCTCCGAGGTCCTGTACACCCTTACTTCGGCTGGCGGCAACAACGGCTCCTCATTCGCCGGCATGAACTGCAACATCCCGTGGATCAACGTGCTGCTGGGTATCGAGATGCTGTTCGCGCGGTTCCTGCCGATTGCGGGCACGCTCGCCATCGCGGGCTCGCTGGCCGGGAAGGGCAAGGTCGCCGAGGGCGCCGGCACGCTTTCCACCACCAATGCCATGTTCGTGTTCCTGCTGGTATTCGTCGTTCTGCTGATTGGCGCCCTGAGCTTCTTCCCGGCGTTGGCGCTTGGTCCCGTTGCCGAATTCTTCCAGATGGTTGCGTAAAGGAGTCGCAGATTTATGGCTATGCAAAAAGACATGATGAGCCGCGCGGTGCGCGATTCATTTGCCAAGCTTGACCCTCGTGTCCAGGTCCAAAACCCGGTCATGTTCCTGGTGTGGCTGTCGGCCGCCATGACCTCCATTCTGGCTATCGCCTCAATTATTGGGGTACAGGACGCCGACGTCCCCACGTACTATGTGATCGCCATTGCCGTCATTCTCTGGCTGACCGACCTCTTTTCAAATTTTGCCGAGGCGCTTGCCGAGGGCCGCGGTAAGGCGCAGGCAGATTCCCTGCGCGCGGCGAAAAAGGACGTCGAGGCCCATCGCATCGAGTCCGTCGAGGATAAGGACCGTTTCACGGTCGTTCCCGGTACCGAGCTCTCACGCGGGGATCTGGTGGTCGTGCGCGCCGGCGAGCAGATTCCGGGAGACGGCGATGTCATCGAGGGTGCCGCCTCGGTTGATGAGTCGGCCATCACCGGCGAGTCTGCACCCGTGGTTCGTGAGGCTGGCGGCGACCGTTCTGCCGTCACTGGCGGCACTACCGTGCTTTCCGATTGGATTGTGGTGAAAATTACCAGCGAGCCTGGCCAGAGCTTCCTGGATAAGATGATCGCCATGGTCGAGGGCGCCGCCCGCAAGAAGACCCCCAACGAGGTCGCGCTCGAGATCTTTCTGGTTGCTCTGTCCGTCATCTTCATCCTCGTGACGATCGCACTGTATTGCTACTCGAGTTTCTCTGCAGGACTCAACGGTATGGCGAATCCCACCGCTGTGACCACGCTCGTTGCCTTGCTCGTCTGTCTGGCGCCCACCACCATTGGTGCGCTGCTGTCCGCCATTGGCATCGCCGGCATGAGCCGACTGAACGAGGCCAACGTGCTGGCCATGTCCGGCCGCGCCATCGAGGCCGCCGGCGACGTCGACATCCTCATGCTCGATAAGACCGGTACCATCACCTTGGGCAACCGCCAGGCCGCTGAGTTCATTCCGGTCGACGGTGTCGATCCGGCAGAACTCGCCGATGCTGCGCAGCTGTCCTCTCTGGCGGATGAGACCCCCGAGGGCCGCTCCATCGTCGTGCTCGCCAAGGAGCAGTTTGGGCTGCGCGGCCGCACACTCGAGGATAAGGGCATGGAGTTCATCCCCTTCACCGCGGCGACCCGCATGTCCGGTGTGAACTACGCCGACAGCGAGATTCGCAAGGGTGCGGCCGATTCCGTTCGCGCTTATGTGGAGGCTGCCGGAGGAGTGTTTTCGAAGGAGTGCGACGAGGCCGTCGAACGCATTGCGAAGGTGGGCGGCACCCCGTTGGTCGTGGCAAAGGACCGACGTGTGCTGGGCGTCGTCTACCTTAAGGACATCATCAAGTCCGGCGTGAAGGAGAAGTTCGCCGACCTGCGCCGCATGGGTATCAAGACCATCATGGTGACGGGTGATAATCCGCTGACGGCCGCCGCCATCGCAGCCGAGGCGGGCGTGGACGACTTCCTGGCCGAGGCCACCCCCGAGGGCAAGCTCGAGAAGATCCGCGCGTTCCAGCATGAGGGCCATCTGGTCGCGATGACCGGCGACGGCACCAACGACGCGCCGGCGCTGGCGCAGGCGGATGTCGCCGTGGCCATGAACACGGGAACCCAGGCTGCCAAGGAGGCCGGCAACATGGTCGACCTCGACTCCAGCCCCACCAAGCTCATCGATATCGTGCGTATCGGCAAGCAACTGCTCATGACCCGCGGCTCGCTCACGACCTTCTCGGTCGCCAACGACGTCGCCAAGTATTTCGCCATTATCCCGGCGCTATTCTCGCCGATCTACCCCGGGTTGGACGCCCTCAACATCCTGGGGCTCACCAGCCCGTTGACTGCCGTGCTGTCCGCCATTATCTACAACGCGCTGGTCATCGTCGCGCTGATTCCTGCCGCCCTGAAAGGCGTGAAGTACCGCGAGCTTTCGTCCGGCCAGCTGCTGACCCACAACCTGCTGGTGTGGGGTCTGGGCGGTATCGTGGCGCCGTTCGTATTCATCAAGATTATCGACATGCTGCTGGCCTTGTTCGGCATTGGCATGATGTAGACGGAGGTTTGTATGTTCAAAGGTATCGCATCGCGCGCACTTGGCGTGTTCGCGCTGTTTACCATCGTCTGCGGCCTGGGATACACGCTCGTGGTGACCGGCGTCGCGCAGCTTGCGTTTCCGTACCAGGCGAACGGTTCACTCATTACGGTCGACGGCAAGGTTGTGGGTTCCGAGCTCATCGGCCAGAACTTCGATGATGAAGCCCACATGTGGGGTCGTATCCAGAACGTGTCAATTGTCGAAGGCGAAGACGGCGAACTCATGGCGTATGGTGCCCCGTCCAACCTGTCCCCGGCGAGTGAGGAGTATCGGCAGCTGATAGATGCGCGCGTGAAGAAGATTCGCGCCGCCAATCCCGATGCCGATATGGACGCTGTGCCCGTCGACCTGGTGACGTGTTCGGGGTCCGGCCTCGACCCGGAGATCTCTCCGGATGCCGCCGAGTACCAGGTCCCGCGCCTTGCCAAAGCCACGGGCAAAAGTGAGGACGAGGTGCACGACATCATCGCCGCGTGCACCAAGGGTCGTTTCCTCGGCGTGTTCGGCGAGCCCACGGTCAACGTGCTCAAGGTGAACCTTATGCTGGACGGCGTGCTGTAGGTGAAGGAGCGGCGGATGAGGGCATGACTGACTATCTGAGCCCTCAATTCCACCCCGCCCATCAGTTGCGGTGAAATACGGACTGTCTTGGCTGTCAAAGGCCTTATCTACTCCGTATTCCACCGCAACTTTTTTGTGGGTCGATACGTAGGCAGGGGAGTGCGTGCGGTCGGGTACCGTGCGGTTGCTGGTACGATAGATAAGTCAGCAACTGCCGCCGAGCGGCTCAAATGAAAGGAACCCTGTATGGAGTCCTCCGCCTATCCGATGCTCTTTAGCCCGATCAAGGTCGGTACGACCGAGGTCAAGAACCGCGTCTTTATGCCGCCGGTGTCCACCAACCTGGCCGATCATGGCTATGTGACCGACGACTTGGTCGATCATTACCGTGCCCGCGCCAAGGGCGGCGTGGGCCTCATCATCACCGAGGTCGTGACGGTCGAGCCTACCTATACCTATCTGCCGGGTGACATGTGCTGCTACGACGACACGTTTATCCCTGGCTGGGAAAAGCTCGCCGCGGCCGTCCACGAGTATGGCTGCAAGATCATGCCGCAGCTCTTCCACCCCGCCTACATGGCCTTTAACATTCCGGGCACGCCGCGCCTGATCGCTCCGTCCTTCGTGGGACCGTCCTATGCCCGCGAGGCACCGCGTCCTATCACGGTGGATGAGATCCACGAGCTCACGCATCAGTTCGGTGACGCTGCCGTGCGCATGCAGAAGGCCGGTGTCGATGGCGTCGAGGTCCATGCGGCGCACGCCCACGGCATGCTCGGCGGTTTCTTGACCCCGCTCTATAACAAGCGTACCGATGAGTACGGCGGCTCGCTCGACGCCCGCATGCGCTTTTTGCTCGAGGTCATCGCCGAGATTCGCGAGCGCTGCGGCAAGGACTTTATCATCGACGTCCGCATCTCGGGCGATGAATACACCGATGGCGGTCTGACCCTCAACGACATGATCTACGTCTCGCGTCGCCTGGAGAAGGCCGGCGTCGACATGATTCATGTGTCGGGCGGCACCACCATCAAGCGCGGTTCCGCGATTCCTGCCGCCGGTACCCAGCAGGCCTCGCACGCTGCCTGCTCGCGCGAGATCAAAAAGCACGTCAACATTCCTGTCGCCACCGTCGGCCGCATCAACGAGGCCTGGATCGCCGAGGAGCTGATCGAGGACGGCGCTGCCGACATCTGCATGATGGGCCGCGCCAATCTGTGCGATGCCGAGTTCTGCAATAAGGCCGCTGCCGGCAACGCCGACGACATCCGCCCCTGCATCGGCTGCCTGCGCTGCCTGAACGGCATTATGTTTGGCAAGCGCATCTCCTGCACCGTCAATCCCGATGTTGAGCGCGACGAGGCCGGCTACGAGCCTGCCGCCGAGGCTAAGAACGTGCTGGTTGTGGGCGCTGGTCCTGCGGGCATGGAGGCAGCCTACATTGCTGCCAAGCGCGGCCACAACGTAGTGCTCGTGGATAAGCAGGACGAGCCGGGTGGCGAGATGCGCATCGCGGCCGTTCCGCCGGCAAAGCAGGAACTCACCCGCGTGATCAAGTATCAGTACCGTCGCCTGGCCGAGGTCGGCGTGAAGTGCGTATTTGGCACCGAGCTTACTGCCGAGGACATTCAGCGTGACTACGCCGGCTACGAGGTCGTCCTGGCCTATGGCGCCGAGCCCATCGCCCCGGCCTTCATGCAGGGATTTAAGCAGGTCATGACGGCTGACGACCTGTTGGGCGGCAAGGCTTTCCCGGGCAAGAAGATTGTCATCGTGGGCGGCGGCACCGTCGGTTGCGAGACGGCCGACTACCTGGCCCCGTTGGTCAATGACCTCTCGCCGGCCAATCGCGACGTCACCGTCATCGAGATGACCAAGACGCTCGCCGCCAACGAGGGCGGCGCCGGTCGCGCGGTGCTCATCACGCGCATGCTCTCCAAGGGCGTTCACGTGCTGACCGAGGCCAAGGTGACCGAGATTACCGAGGATGCCATCAGCTACGAGAAGGATGGCGAGATTCACACCATCGCCGATGCCGATACGCTGGTACTTGCCATGGGCTATCGTCCCAATACCAAGTTGGCCGACGACCTTGCCGCTGCCGGTGTTGCCACCCACGTGTTGGGTGACGCCAACAAGTGCGGCAACATCCGCGACGCCATCGGCGATGGCTACAAGGTTGCCTGCGAGCTCTAGTCAACCCTTTGGTGCATGGGGCTGACCCCGCGGCACCGGTCGATAGATAACAAAAAGCGGCGGCCGTCCCGTGCGTGGGACGGCCGCCGCTTGCGTTAGCTGCAATGAGTCGTGCGATTAGAGCCCCAGGATCTCCTTGACCTTGGCGATGATGGCCTCGTCGGTGGCGTTGGCAAAGAAGTACTCCTGGAAGTGCTCGCCGGCAAGTGCGCCCTTCACCAGGTCCTGATCGATCTCGCCCAGGACGTCGACGAGCGGACGCATGGTCACAGCGCGCACGCCGTCGAGGATCTTCTTGTTACGCTGCTCGGGCTCAACACGCTCGGCGGGGTAGCCGTTGCCCGAACCAAAGCCAAAGAGCTTCTCGAAGGTGTACTCAAGGTTGAGCTCCTGGCCCCAGCCGTTCTTGAGGGCGAAGGGCATGGCGACAGCGTTACCGTCGTTGACCTGGGCAAAGGTGTAGGCATCGAGCGGGTCGGCAACATGGCCGCACAGCACGCCGGGGAAGGAGTTGCAGGCGAGCATGGCGCCCTCGCCGGTGCCACAGCCGGTCACGACGTAGTCGGCAGCGCCGGAGTTGAGCAGCACGGCGGCCAGGATGCCGTTCTGCACATAGGTGAGGGGTTTGGAGTCGGCGTCGGCATACATGCCATAGTTAAAGACGGTGTGGCCCATGGGCTCGACAACCTTCTTAAGGGCAGCCTCGATCATAGGGTTCTTGGAGTTCTGAGAGTTCTCATTGATCAGAGCGATCTTCATTGCGAATTACCTTTCTATTTCTAACTTGCGGTGAAATACGGACTGTTTTGCCTGATAGAAGCCAAAACCAATCCTTATCTCACCGCAACTCAAATGAAAAACGAGTGGATGAAACCTGATATGGGCAGTTGCGGCGACGCTTATTGAGGCTGCTTTCCAATGTATGCGAGGATTCCGCCGTCGACATAGAGGATGTGGCCGTTGACGAAGTTCGACGCGTCGGAAGCCAAGAACACGGCGGGGCCCTTCAGATCCTCGGGCGTGCCCCAGCGGGCGGCCGGCGTCTTGGCAATGATGAACTGGTCAAACGGGTGACGGCTGCCGTCGGGCTGCGTCTCGCGCAGCGGCGCGGTCTGCGGCGTGGCGATGTAGCCGGGCCCAATGCCGTTGCACTGGATGTTGGCCTCGCCAAATTCGGAGCAGATGTTCTTGGTGAGCATCTTGAGTCCGCCCTTGGCGGCGGCATAGCCGGCGATGGTCTCGCGGCCCAGCTCGCTCATCATCGAGCAGATGTTGATGATCTTGCCGTGGCCCTTGGCGATCATGCCGGGCAGGCAGGCCTTGGACACGATAAACGGTGCGTTGAGGTCAATATCGACGACGCGGCGGAAGTCCTCGGCGCTCATGTCGAGCATCGGGGTGCGCTGGATGACGCCAGCGTTGTTGACCAGGATATCGGGCGTGGTGCCAAAGTCGGCCTCAATCTTGGCGATGAGCTCGGCGACGACGGCCTCGTCGGTGACGTCTGCCACGTAACCATGAGCCTCAAAGCCCAGCTCGCGGTAGTGCTTCTCGGCCTCGGCGACCTTGTCGGCGTGACGTGCGTTAAAGGCGATCTTGGCGCCAGCCTCTCCGAGCGCCTCGGCGATAGCCATGCCAATGCCATAGGTGGCGCCGGTTACCAGTGCGACCTTGCCGTCCAGACGGAAGCTGTCCATAAGATCAGACATAGCGATCCTTTCAAAAGAAACGTTCATCTATATTTATCTTGCTTTTAATACAAGCTCAGTATAGGAGAAGCCGCGTAACAGGCACCCTTTATTTCCTAAAATCAGGTGAACGTTCACTTTTAAAAGGTGAGCGGCAGAAAAGTCCCTGCCGTGCGGACCTCTACTCGCTTTTTGCCTGCGCGCCCTCTGCAATCATGTTGCGGTTGTACACCAGATGCAAATACATCGCATCATGCGCTGCGGTGGGGTTGCGCGCGGCGATGGCGTCGGCCACGCCACGGTGGGTGCGGATGGTCTCCTCAACCAGCTTTTTGCCGGTCACGTCAATAAACAGGGGAACCGACGCCTTGAGCACGCCCATCAGGCGGGGAACGACGAGGTTTCCGGAGCTCTCGGCAATGGCATTGTGGAACGCGGTGTCGGCGGCGGAGTAATCCTCACCGGCCTCGGCCAGGCGCTCGGATTCGTCGCAGAGCTCTTTGATACAGACGACCTGGTCGTTGGTTGCGTGCTCGGCTGCCATGCGTGCAATCTGCGGCTCGATCATAAAGCGCACCTCGAGTAGGTCGCGCGCCAGACGCTGCTTGTCATCGATAAAGGTAAAGCCCAGCGGGTCGTCGGCAACGCCGGGGTTTGAGGCCACATAGGTGCCCGAGCCCTGCTTAATGCGCACGATGTTGCGCGACTGCAGCAGCTTCATGGCCTCGCGCACCGTGCTCCTGCCGGCGCCCAGGCGCTCGACGAGCACGGCCTCCTTGGGCAGGCGATCGCCTTGCTCAAGATGCTCATCCAAGATCAATTGAATGATTTTCTCGGAAATCTGCTCGGGGAGTCCCGAATCGGCTCGTGCCACGCTTCACCTCATATCAAAAGAATTCATCAGAGCTATTCTAACTCATTCAACAGAAGCCGCGGCGGTTCGCTCCGACAACGGAGAGCTGTAAGTAGCCGTTTACCGTCAAAAACAGATCGTTCAGGAAATACATCAGATGTATTTTGAAAAAAGTTTCCCTTTTAAACATCAGACCTATTGAAAACACGCTATAGTCTAAGGCGAATTCAAAAGGTCTGATGAATTGGAGGAAAGATGTCAGACCCAACGTTTATGGCCGACCCCACCAGGCTGGTCATCGCCGCCATCGTGGGCATTGCGCTGCTGCTTGCGCTCATCATTAAGTTCAAGCTGCATCCCGTGCTTTCGATGATGGTCTCGGCGCTCGCGATCGGCATCGGCGCCGGTATGCCGCTCGACCTGGTGGCGGACACTGTCACCAAGGGCGTGGGCACCACGCTGCAAAACATCGCCCTGCTCATTGGCCTGGGCTCGATGTTTGGTCAGATTCTTGAAGAGAGCGGCGGCGCCAAGAAGATTGCCCAGACCTTTATCGATACCTTTGGGCAGGGTCACTCCAGCTGGGCGCTGGGCATTACCGGTCTGGTCATCGGCACCACGGTGTTCTTTGAGGCCGGCGTGGTCGTTTTGATCCCGCTTGCGTTTAGCGTGGCATCGCAGACCAAGAAGTCGACGCTCTACTACGGCATCGCGCTGCTCGCGGGACTTGCCGCTGGCTATGCGTTTGTGCCGCCATCGGCCGGGTCGGTTTTGGTCGCCGGCACGCTCGGTGTCGACCTGGGCACCATGATTCTCGTCGGTATCCCCACCGCCTTCATCGCCATGGCGATTGCCGGCGTCATCTGGGGCCGCAACGTGGGCGGCCGCATCTTTACGGACGTTCCCGAGCATTTCACTTCCGCCGAGGGTGCGAGCGACGAAAAGGAGCTTCCCTCCTTTGGCATGGTGCTCGCCATCGTGCTCACGCCGCTTTGTCTGATTTTGCTGGGCACGTTGTCCTCTTATATCCCCATGCCCGCCGAACTCGCCTCGATTCTTGCCTTCCTGGGCAAGCCGTTCGTCGCTTTGACGCTCGCCACACTCGTCGCGATGTATCTGCTGGGCGCGCGGCGCGGCTACTCCGGCGCCGAGCTCAAGGCCTTGCTCGACCGCTCTCTTAAGCCCGTCGGCATGATCTTGCTGGTTATCGCTTGCGGCGGCGTCATTCGCTGGATGCTGCAAGACTGCGGCTTGGGCCAGGTTATCGGCCCTATGCTCGAGGCCTCACCGCTGCCTTTGGTGGTCGTTGCCTTTTTGATTGCCGTCATGGTGCGCGCCTCTGTTGGCAGCTCCATCGTCGCTATGACCATGGCATCGGGCATTATGGCCGCCATGCCCGCGGTTGCCGGAGCCTCAGTGCTCATGCGCGCCGCTATCTGTCTTGCTATCTGCGGCGGTGCCACGGCCCTCTCGCACGTCAACGATGCCGGTTTTTGGATGTGCTCCTCGTTCCTGGAGATTGACGAGAAGACCACCCTCAAGTCCTGGACCGTTATGGAGACGCTCATCGGCCTTTCGGGTCTTGCCTGCGCCCTGGTGATTTCGTTCTTCGCCTAGTTCGCGTAGCTAAGCATCTTCCGCCGAGTGCATCGCTCGGTACCCATTTACACCTGATTCATTAACCAACGATTGGTACAACCGTTCAAATCAAAAGAGGAGAGCATCATGGACGAGAAGACCAAGGTACAGATTCAGCAGGAGGCAGCCGACCTGGTTGCCAAGCTGCAGCCGCGTTCCGGCAAGTTTCGCACCATCAGCCCCGAGATGGACCCGCTGCGCCTGGGCTCTGGCTGGTCCATCGAGGACCTGGACAAGCCGCAGGTCATTATCGAGTCGACGTTTGGCGACTCGCACCCGGGTTCTGCCGGCCTGTTTGAGCTGGTCGAGGAGGTCCGTGCCGGCGTTGCCGAGGCTGGCGGTCACGGTGCCCGTTACTTCTGCACCGATATCTGCGACGGCGAGGCCCAGGGACACGACGGCATTAACTACTCGCTGCCCAGCCGCGACATGATCGCCAACATGATCGAGATCCATGCCAAGGCCACCCCGTTCGACGCCGGCGTCTTTGTCGCCAGCTGCGATAAGGGCCTGCCTGCGAACCTTATGGCCATGGGCCGCATCAACATTCCCTCCATCGTCGTTACCGGCGGTGTCATGGATGCCGGTCCCGATCTGTTGACCCTGGAGCAGCTCGGCGCGATTTCTGCCCGCTACGAGCGCGGCGAGATCTCCCGCGAGGAGCTTGAGTTTGCCAAGCACAACGCCTGCCCCAGCTGCGGCGCCTGCTCGTTTATGGGCACCGCGTCGACCATGCAGGTTACCGCCGAGGCCCTGGGCCTTATGCTCCCCGGCACAGCCCTGCTGCCCGCCACCAGCTCCGACCTGCGTGAGTTTGCGCGCGAGGCCGGCCGTCAGTCCGTGTGGCTCTCCGAGCACAACCTGAGTCCGCGTGACATCGTGACCAAGGAGTCCTTCGAGAACCTCATCATGGTCCATGGCGCCATTTCGGGCTCCACCAACTCGCTGCTGCATATCCCCGCGATTGCCCGCGAGTTTGGCATCGAGATGTTCGCCGACGACTTCGATCGCCTGCACCGTGGTGCCCACTACCTGCTTAACGTCCGTCCCGCAGGTGAGTGGCCGGCGCAGTTCTTCTACTATGCAGGTGGCGTGCCGCGCATCATGGAGGAGATCAAGTCGATGCTTCACCTCGATGTCATGACCGTCACCGGCAAGACTCTCGGCGAAAACCTCGAGGACCTTAAGAACAACGGTTACTACGAGAAGTGCGGCCGCTACCTGGAGAAGTGGAACCTCAAGCGCGAGGACATCATCCGTCCGTTTGACCAGGCTTTTGGTACCGACGGCTCTATTGCCATCCTTCACGGCAACCTTGCCCCCGAGGGCGCCGTCGTCAAGCACACGGTTGTTCCGCGCGAGATGTTCCAGGCCACGCTTAAGGCCCGTCCGTTCGATTGCGAGGAGGACGCCATCCACGCCGTCCTGACGCACGAGGTCAAGCCCGGTGACGCCGTCATCATTCGCTATGAGGGTCCCAAGGGCTCCGGCATGCCCGAGATGTTCTACACCACCGAGGCTATCGCCAGCGACCCCGAGCTGGGCGCGAGCATTGCCCTGATCACTGACGGCCGCTTCTCCGGCGCCTCCAAGGGCCCGGCTATCGGACACGTTTCGCCCGAGGCTGCCGTGGGCGGCCCGATTGCCCTGATCGAGGAGGGCGACCTTATCCGGATCAACATCCCCGAGCGCTCGCTGTCCATCGTGGGCATCGCCGGCAAGGAGATGGAGCCGGCCGAGGTCGACGCCGTCCTGGCCGAGCGTCGCGCCGCTTGGAAGCCCAAGGCTAATCGTTACACCTCCGGCACGCTCAAGTTCTTTACCGAACATGCAGTTTCCGCCATCCAGGGTGGCTACATGGAGTAGCGTCCGTGCGCATCGATTCCCTCTCATAGATGTGCGGCACAAAGAGCCCCGAGTTCAGCCACGTCACCGGGGCGCGTTGTTCAGCGCCGCCGGGGCGCTCCACTCAAACGACAAGAGACGTCTTACGCAAGCGCCCGCGTCCGTGGATAAAACCACGGGCGTGGGCGCTTCACTTTATTCCCAGCCGCTTTATTCCCAGCCCCTCCACACGTCAGGCTCGTAGCCAACGGTTGCCTGGCGGCCGTTGCGAACGATGGGCTCACGAAGAATCTGCTGGTTATCGAGCACCTTTTCGAACTTCTGGTCGGCAGCAAGATACTGTACGAGCGCAACCGTGTCGGCATCTTTCGCCTTTGGATCGATCACAGCGTCGATCCCGCCGACGGCGCGCGCCACGCTTTCGAGCTCGCCTTTGCTCATCCCCTTTTCCTTCAAGTCGATGAACTGGAACTTCACACGACGTTCCTTGAAATAGCGCTGCGCCTTCTTAGTATCGAAGCTTTTCTTCGTGCCGAATATCTGGATGTTCATACGTACCGCCTTCGCTCAATTCTCGTCCGTCCATGATACGACAAGGGAGCCGAGCAAAAACAGAGCAGGCGGAGATGGAGGAGGACGGCGACCGACCGTCGGCAAGAGTCGGCCGGATCGGACTGGCGCCCAGCGCGCGCCGGCGACACGCTCGCAGCTGCACACATAGCCGATGTACAAGCTCGCCGCGGCGTTCCCTCGCCCCGCGGTGTGGCGATAGAGAAGCACGCCACCCGTCAACGATGGCGCCTCGGTGAAGAAAATCAACGTCTGGGTTACATCCCTTGAAAGGGGCGAAGACGGCTGCTAGAATACCTCCCCGCTATGAAGGATTTGACCAAAGCATACATCGCAATTCGGCGGCCCCTGGTATACGGGGCCTCTCCTGTTGTTCCCCAAATGCGCTCTGAGCAGCCGCTTTCTTCCTGTCGTATCTGATGCACGCATAGCACGTGCATGTTATTTCGCCCGTGGGCCGGCGCGCCTTCGGCGAAGAATCGAATAGATACGAAGGAAGCTTATGTCTGATAATTGTACGGTCGCGCCCGCCAATGGGCGCATTACCGGTACCCAGATCCGCATCGTCGCGGTCGTCGTCCTGGGTGCCTTCTTGGCGCTACTGAACCAAACGGTGATGTCGCCTGCGCTGCCGGTCATCATGTCCGATTTCGCCATCGATGCCTCGACTGCCCAGTGGATCATGTCCATATACCCGCTGGTGAGCGGCATCATGGTCCCCGTTTCGGCGTTCCTTATCGACAAGTTCAGCACCCGCGCGCTATTCTTCGGGGCGACGCTGGTGTTCGCGCTGGGCACGCTGCTGTGCGCCGCAGCCCCTGATTTCCTGTTCCTCATCATCGGTCGCGTGTTGCAAGCGGCGGGCTCAGGCGTGCTCATGCCGCTTGTCTCGGTGGTTCCCATGCTGGTGTTCCCCGTCGAGAAACGAGGAACGGCTATGGGCATGGCGGGCATCGTCATGTCGGCGGGTCCCGCGGTCGGCCCCGTCGTAGGCGGTGCGGTGATCGACACGTACGGCTGGCGCACCATGATCGGCGCCATCGTCCCCCTCGCAATTCTCGTGCTGGTGCTGGGCGTGTTCATGCTGAAAAACGTGGGCGAGCTGAAGAACCCCAAGCTCGACCTGCCCTCGGTCGTCCTCTCCACCATCGCCTTCGGCGGACTTCTCTACGGGTTCTCGAGCGCCTCGTCGATGGGTTGGGGCAACCCCGTGGTGCTCGGCTCGATCGTCGCGGGTGTCGTGTGCTTGGTGCTGTTCGTCGTACGCCAGGGCAAAATCGAGGACCCGCTGCTTCAACTGGGCACGCTCAAGACGCGCGAGTTCCGCGTGGCCGCCATCATCGTCACGCTCATCAACGCCGCATGCCTGGTCACCAACACGCTGTTGCCGTTGCTGCTGCAAACCTCGCTTGGCGCTTCGGCCTTCGAAACCGGCATGGCCATGCTTCCCGCCGCGGCGGTGGGCATCATCATCAGCCCTATCTCCGGCGTGGTGTTCGACAAGTTCGGTCCGCGTGCCATCTCGATCGTCGGCCTGGCCCTCATGACCGGCGCCCTGTTCCTGCTCTCGCTTTCGACGGTAAACACGCCCATCTTGGTGGTTGCGCTGTTCTGCATGCTGCAGTCCGCCGGCCAGTCGCTCGCGAACATGCCGGTGAACACATGGGGTGTCAATGCCTTGAAAAATGACATGATTGCCCACGGCAACGCCATCGCGAACACCGGCCGCCAGGTCGCCGGCGGTTTGTGCACGGCGCTCATCATCACGGTCATGACAAGCGTCACCGCGTCGGCCGGCGTCGATGCGAGCATCCAAGTAGCCACCGCCGTGGGCGCGGGCGTCGCTTACAAGGTGTGCGCGGCAATCGGCCTCGTTTCCCTTATCTGCGCCATATTCAGCGTGCGCACCAAGAAAACCGCACCGAAAACGAAGGAGGCATAAGCGATGTCCGAGATTCTGTCCGAGCGCATCCCGCTCGAGCTCGAGGGGACGCCCGTTTCGAGCATCATGATTGAAGAGCCGTTCACCTGCACGCAGGATTGCACGATTTCCGACGTGGTGCGCATGCTCGCCGAAAACGAGGTGAGCAGCATGCCCGTAATCGATGAGCGCAACCAGGTGGTCGGGTTCATCTCCGACGGCGATGTCATGGGAGCCATCGCGCAGCATCGCGCTCACACCATCTTCACGGGCGGCGACGCGTCCATGCTGTACTTCGACGATCAGAGCCTTGAGCAGCGCATCGAAGACCTGAAGGATCGCTGCGTCATGGATTTCGCGACGCGCCAGGTAGTGTGTGCCCGTCCCGAGCAGAGCATCGCCCGCGTCGCCGCGCTGCTGGCGAAGAAGAAGTTCAAGAAGCTTCCTGTGGTTGATGACGAGGGCAAACTCGTGGGGGTCATCCGCCGCTCCGCCATCACCAAATACATCTTCGGCATCCTTTTCCAATAGGGGCAGGTCGCACTTGAGGCGAACATCTCGAGGCATCGAGCCAGCAACTGGACCAGACAGCCTTGACACGCACGCGCTTTCCCTCGATGCTTCGGTAAGGGGAGCTGCGAAAATCGCAGCACGGGTGATCGGCGCCGCGCCCCCGAAGGCAAAAGCGAACACGGGAGCGATACGATGGGAAAAGTCCTGGACGAAGATTTGGTTTATGAGATTCTCTCCGTCGTGGCAGAGATTCCGGCGGGAGGCGTCGCCTCGTACGGTCAGATAGCGCGCCTCATCGGCAGGGAGAAAAACTCTCGCCTGGTCGGAGCGGTGCTGAGCGAGGCGGATCGCTACGGCGATTATCCCTGCCACCGCGTCGTCAACCACGCGGGACGCCTCGCGCCAAACTTCCCCGACCAGCGAGCACTACTGACGGAGGAAGGAGTCGCCTTCCGAGACAACGGCTGCGTCGACATGAAAAAGCACCAGTGGAACGAGTAGCCAGGCAGCGTAGCGTCGAAAGGAGCGACGCCACGGGGAACGACCTGCGCCCCGCCGCCGGACAACCTATGGCAAAGTGACACGTCCCACAAAGAGCGGCGCACCAGTACGAGACACGACCGCGACGTAAAAAGACCCTATGATACTCGTAAGCACCTATCTGATTGCCCGCCTCGAGGTACCCAAAGAACGAGAGATGCCGAAACCCCTAGACAAAGAAAAAGGTCGGGAGCTTTTATGCTTCCGACCTGAAGTTTCATGGTCGCGGGGGGCGGATTTGAACCACCGACCTTTGGGTTATGAGGTCGCTACGACGTTGTTTCATTCAGACATTTCGACCCAAATTGAAGTCAATATAACTCCAGGTCATTTGATGTTTTCATAGATTTACGAAAGAAAAGTACGCGGAATAATTCGACCCAAATTCGACCCACAACGAGCTTGAAAGCGGTCAGGCGGAGCATTACCCTTGGGGTGTGACCCCACGCAGGGCCCACCACCAAGGGTAATGCCCACCCGCCCCAGCCCTTTGCGCCATTCCGCGCAACCGAGCGCGATTCTCAGGCACTTCAGGCAAGGAACACGATGAACGACCGACCTCTCGTCATAGGCAAAGGAACGAAGCAACGCCGCGACAAATACACGTGGCGCTACCGTCACAGCCTCGGCAAGGATCCGGTCACGGGCAAATACCGCTATTCGCCGTGGCAGACCATACATACCACCAAAAGCCGAGAGGTCGACGCCGCACTCGAAGCCTACAAGGCAGAACTCAACAGCGGCACCTACGTCCAAAAATCGAGGGACACCGTCGGCTCGTACGCAAAAAAGTTCCACGACAACCGCGAAGGAACCATCACGCCGCTCGCCTACCCGACATCCTACTCAATCGAGAACCGGACGCGCACATCACATGCGTGATGCTCATGCTCGACACCGACATGAGAAGGGCAGAAGCCCTCGGGATGACGTGGTCCGATGTCTCCGTCGAGAACAGAAGCATCCTCATTGAGCAGCAGTTCGCGGCCGATCGAAGCGTTCGCTCGCCCAAAAGCAAGAAAAGCGTGCGGAGGATCTCGATAAGCGAGACGCTGACGTCGTATCTCGAATTCTGGAAAAAGGAGCAGGCCCGCGAAATGGAAGCCTTCGGCCTGGAACAAGTCAAAGGCACTCCGCTCGTCCACTCATTCGAACGAACGAAAGACAGGCATCCCCAAGTCAACTTCATGGACCTGAATGGGTTTTCGCGCTGGTTCAGAAACTTCAGCGTCGAGAACGGGTTCGGCAAGTTCGAAGGCGTTCGAACATACCATTATGTGAAGGAAACTGTCGACGGGGAAACGATTTCGAAGCGTTATGAGCATAAAGAGTGGCTCGAATTGAGGGATTACCTCAGGAAGCATCCCAAGGTTCGCGAGGCGAGGCATATCAGCACATATGAGAGCGAGCACCTTCCTTACGGATATTCGGGCCTATCGAGCCACACCGCTACTGCCGCTACTGCCCGCTACTGCCCGCCAGCTTCCGAACCAGCGGGCGGTAGCAGCACCCCGAACATCTCGCCGACAGCGCAGAGAGTCATCGACCTGGCGGCCAAGGCCGACATCGAGGACGTGATGCTGTGCGACCTGCCCGGCGTCCTGTCCTTCCTAGGGCTGCCACCTGAGACGGAGATGCCGCCGGGCAACAAGGGGAAGACGAAGCTCAAGAAGCTCTACAGGAAGGTGGCGCCGAACAAGGCATACCACTCCGGCGAGCGCGCCAAGGATTTGATCTCGCTCCTCGACATGGCAGAGATCAGGGCATCGGCGCCCGTCCAAGAATTGGGATGCAGTTCAATACGAGCTCGGGGCTCTTTTCGTCTAGATTGGGGACGCATGGCCGGACGAAAACAATTTGCGTCTGGTAATAAGCGTACGAAAGCGCAATTTACGTCTTAATTCCGGACGCAAATCAAGACGTAAACCGTTTGCGTCTGCTATAAATCCGCACGAAAACGGTTTTCGTCTTGCAGGGCAGTTGTCGTTTCTACAGTTCAACTTCCAGTTCGGCTTTGTGTTCGCAGAGGTAGTCGCGCATGTAGGGGATGGCAAATGAGACCTTGCCGTACGAAGGAGCCTCGATAATCGATTCTCTTAACAGGCGGCTGCGGACGGAGCTCACCTGTTGAGGCGTTTTGTTTAGGGCATCGGCAACCATGCTGGTCGAGCTCGTCTGCCCCAAAGACGCCATGCTCAGCAGATAAGCGATGCACGTGGGCGGAATGCGCTGCAGCGCGGGCTCAATCACCATGGCGCAGAAGCGTTCGCGTGCCGTTGCAATGCCGCGCTCGGCTTCTTCTTCTCCAATAATCGGTGTATGTGCGCGTCTTGCCAACTGCCATGCGTAGTATCCAACGAGTTGGATCATGAAAGGATAACCTTGCGTTGCCTCGGCAAGTTGGCCGGCAATACCTGGCTGCAACTCCATGCCAGACGCTTCAATGGTTTCCTCGAGGGAGTACGACACTTCGGTCACTGCCACAGCCTTCAGGTCAAAGGGGAGGGCACGGCGCAAAAACGTAAGTGTCTTTCCGTTGATGATGCTTTCAATCATCGAAGGCAGCCCCGCAAAAACAAAGGCGATATCAAGGTCTTCGCCGATAACCTGCTGAATCGCAATGGAGAGCGTTCGGACCTCATCGAGCTCTGCGTCTTGAACCTCGTCGAGAGTGATGAGCAGGCCATTTTCATTCTTGGATATTGTCTGTCTCATGGCGTCGCGTAGCGATGGACCGATTCGCTCAATGTCTATGCTGCCGATGGATATGCCAGCTACGGTGGGCTCAAATCTGGCGTGTTTGGCCTGGAATTTGGGCTGCAGCTGTTCGAGAATGCGCTGGCAAAGTCCCTCGGTTGCGACCTCTTTTATGACCGTCCAGCCACGGCTTTGCGCCAAACGTGAGCACTCGTCAAGGAGGACCGTCTTGCCTGTTCCACGGACGCCGGCTATGCGCATTAGGCGCCCCGGGGCACCAGGCCCGTTGACGAGGCCTTCATTGAATTCTTCGAGTACATCTTCGCGGCCGATAATCGTGGGGGGTGTTTTACCTGCTGTGGGCTTAAAAGGGTTTGTTTGCATGTGAGCCACCTTTGCTCAAGATATAGCAAGATATAGCAAAGTATAGCAAGATATAGCAAAGTATAGTGAGATATAGCAACGTATAGCGCTGTTTGCGGGTTCTTACGGTGGTGCTATTTCCCGAATGCCGCGCGCACAAAGCGCTGGGCGAACAGCTTGTTGGCGACGTTGATGACATGGCCCAGGAACAGTGCCGAGATGGCGGTCGTGACGCCAAAGCCGCCCAGGTTGTACATAAAGATCAGCGACAACGCGAGCGAGGCGGCGACATGTGAGCAGTCAAACACGACTTTTACGTCACCAAAGCGGCGTTTAAGCTTTTCGGCAATGACTTGCACCAAGCCGTCGGGCGCGTTGGGGACAACGCCCATGTTGACGACGAGACTTACGCCAAATGCGGTGACAGCGAGGGAGAGCAGCATGGTCGCAATCTGTGTGGGGAGTGCCGTGGGATGCAGTGGGTTGACCGCCATGAAGAGGTCGGTCAAGCCGCCAATCAGCGTTGAGAAGAACAACTCGAGCAGGATGCGCGGCTGGAACTCGCTTCGCAAGATGGCTAATTGCGCCACGATGTAGGCGACGTAGGTTGCGGTGATCCAAAAGCCGAGCGTCTTACCAGTGAGCATGGATAGGGTTGTGGCAAAGCACGTGAGCGCGGCGACGCCCAGGCCGGATGCCGTCTGGAGACTCATACCGAGTGCCAGTACTGCAACGCCCACCAGATACATCAGCATTCTGATGACGGTATGGCACCAGTCGATGTTCTCGCCATGCATGATGATGAGCGGTCGCATGTTGCTACCCGTCCTTTCGGTTGTGCGAAAAAGCTGACCCGGGCCGGCAAAAGAGGGTTATCGGAGGCACTGCTGCAAAAGCAGAAAAGCCGGCCCCACGGTCAGTCGTCTAGGAAGTGTCTCGCTGTGCCGGAATGGGACTAAAGGTCCAACGAGACGGGAAGAAAGCAAATGGCATTGCGTGGGCGATAAGATGCCAAGATGGTAGGGTGTGTCTTAGCATCCTATTGCCCACGCTCAACGAAATCGGTTTCGTTTGAGCCTAAGTATACGCACGGGATTTTATTTGCGATGAGAAAAACAATAAAAAGGTGAACGTTCACCTAATCGCAACAACTCGTTGGCTGTAGTTGCGGTGGAATAGTTCCTGTTTTTGCTGCTGAAGGCCTTGAACAGGAACTATTCCACCGCAACTTATGAGGGGGCGGGGGATGCGATAGTATTGCATGGTGGTATTCGACTAACCGAGGACTTATCCGAGGGCTTTATGGAACAGCACCAGCATTATCAGAGCCTGCAAGACCAGGCGTACAACGCATTGCGCTCCAAGATCATCTATGCCGAGCTCAGGCCCGGCACGCGTCTTTCGGCGATTGGTCTGGAAAAGGAGACGGGAATCGGGCGCACGCCCATTCGCGAATCCTTTGTGCGCCTGCGTGAGCAGGAGCTGGTGGAAACGCGTCCCAAAAGCGGCACCTACGTCTCTAAGATCAGCATGGAACGCGCCGAAAACGCCTGCTTTTTGCGCGAGAAGCTCGAGAGAAGCGTGCTTATTAAATGCTGTTCGGCCGCCTCGCCCGAGCAAAAGCAGCGGCTCGAGCAGATTCTTGCCGAGTCCGAGTCGCTCGACCATGGCGAAACGCGCC
Organism: Collinsella sp. CLA-AP-H1; assembly: GCF_040092945.1. NCBI lineage: Bacteria > Bacillati > Actinomycetota > Coriobacteriia > Coriobacteriales > Coriobacteriaceae > Collinsella > Collinsella sp. CLA-AP-H1. The sequence goes on from NZ_JBBNKO010000002.1 coordinate 155,428, forward strand.
GTTTCTTTGACCTGGATAACCTGTTCCATGAGACATGTTTTGAGATTGCCGGTCGTCACATGTTGTGGGATTGGATGAAGAGCATCAACACGCATTTTGAGCGATACAACTGGTTGCGTATGGTGTCGCAGGATTTGGATTGGGAGCCGATTCGTCGGCAGCATCGCCGGATTCTCGAGGCCATTAAGAGGGGCGATACCGACGCGGCGAGCTATCTGGCAGAGACACACCTGCACCTGATGCCCGAAGAGCAAGGTCCGGTTATCGCCTTGCATCCCGACTATTTTGAGCTGTCCAAAGACTCGTTCATCTAATCAATCCCCATATAAGTTGCGGTGAAATAGGGATTGTTTTGCGGCTCTGATGGTGTAAGCAGTCCGTATTCCACCGCAAGTGCCGGGGCACATCGGGGCACGAAAACGCTGCGGCGCCGCTTGGAGGAAAAGACCGGAAGCAAGGGTCCATTCCTCCAGACGGTGCCGCAGCTGTTTTGATGGTTCGGCTTTTGTCGAAGTGTCTTAGTTGAGTGCGACTGCCAGCCGAGTAGACAAAGCGGCTCGGGGGCGTGTCGCTTCCGTCACGTTCTATCAGCATACAAGACGGTTTTGGTTCTTGCTCGTGACGGAAACGGCGCGCTTCCGAGCTGCTTTAAAAGAAAGGGGGCGAGGTCTAGGGCACGCCCCCTTTCACGATAGAGAGCTAAACTTAGCCGCGGACCTTCTTGACGACGTCCATGGCCTCGCGAGCGATCTGCTCGACCTTGGAGAAGTCGCCGTCGGCGAACAGGGCGGGCTTGACCATCCAAGTGCCACCGCAGGCGATGATGGCGGAGGAGCTCAGGTACTCCTCGACGTTGGCAGTGTTCACGCCGCCGGTGGGCATAAAGCGATGGCCGACAAACGGAGCAGCGAGGGCCTTGATGGTGTTGAGGCCGCCATACTGAGCCGCGGGGAAGAATTTGGTGACCTTGAGGCCCAGGTTCTCGGCGGCGGTGACCTCGGAGGGGGTCACGGTGCCGGGCAGCACGGGCAGGTCGATGTCGATGCAGTGTTTCACGACGTCCTCGTTGTAACCCGGGGAGACGATGAACTTGGCACCGGCGGCGCGGGCCTGCTCAACCTGCTCGACGGTCAGGACAGTGCCGGCGCCAACGCACATCTCGGGCTCGGCCTCGGCCATAGCGGCGATGCACTCGGCGGCGCAGGCGGTGCGGAAGGTGACCTCGGCGGACTTCATGCCAGCTGCCATAAGGGCGTGGGCGAGCGGAGCGGCGTCCTCGACCTTGTCGAGCACAACGACCGGCACGATGCCCAGGGACTCAAGCGTGGTGTAGAACTGATCGAACATGATGTTCCTTTCGATGTGTGGCGCGCATGGGCGCGTGATTGCCAAATGTGCTGGTCAGGAGCCGATTTTGGATTGGTTATCGGAGGCACTGCTTGGGGTTCAAGCAATTCCAAAACCGGCTGCTCGACCAGTCATGTAGGGAATGCCAGGCAAAACCGGAATGGGACTGGTGGTTTTGCCCGGCCGGAGGAATCGGGGAGCGGGCCGCAGGGGTATGGGATTGGAAAGCTGCGGCCCGCGGAATGGAGACGGACTAGCGCGCGACGCGGGTGCCACCGTCGGCGGCGTTGGCCACAGCGGCGATCTCGTCGGCGGTCACCAGGTTGGAATCGCCCTTGATGGTGAGCTTGAGGATCGAGGCTGCAATCGCGTAGTTGACGGCGTCCTGCGGGTCAAAGTCGTTGATGAGGGCATGGACGAGGCCGGCGTTGAAAGCGTCGCCGGCGGCAACGCCCTCGAGCACGTGCACGTCGTGGGCAGGGGAGAACCAGTGCGCGTCGCTCTCGGCGTCATAGAGCATGCCCATCCAGATGGAGCGTTCGACGCAGGAGATGTTGCGGACGACCGAAGCGACCTTCTTACAGCCGTACTCGGCGCAAATCTGACGGGCCATCTCGACGTAGGTGTCACGCTCCTCGATGCCATGGGCAAGGGAGCCGGAGACGCAGGTCATGCCGAGGCCGGCGGGTGCGTCCTCGTCGTTGGCGATGCAGATGTCGACGAGCGGTAGGAGCTCCTTCATGGTTGCCTGCGACTTCTCGGGCGACCACATCTTGCCGCGATAGTTAACGTCGCACACGGTGGTGATGCCCTTGGCGCGGCAGGCGGTGAGGGCGTCCTTGCACGCAGCGGCCATCTCGCCGGAGACAGCGGGCGTCACGCCGGAGAAATAGAAGACATCGATGCCCTTGAGGATCTCGTCCCAGTCAAAGACGTCGCGCTTGGCCATGTTGATGGCAGAGTACTTGCGGTCGTAGACGCAACCGTTGCCGCGCTGCGAGGCACCGACCTCAAACACATAGGAGCCAAGGCGGTCGCCCTGACGCACGACGCGCGTGGTGTCGACGCCGTAGGCCTTCAGCGAACGCAGGGCGCACTCGCCCAGACGGTTGGCCGGGACAACGGAGACGTAAGCGGCCTTGTCGCCCTGGTAGGCCAGGGAAAGCGCAGTGTTGGCCTCGGCGCCGCCGTAGCGGACGTCAAACTCGGTTGCCTGCTCAATACGCAGGTGGTCTTTGGGTGAGAGTCTCATCATGATCTCGCCGAAGGTAAGAACCGTTTTACCCATGGTCGCGCAGCTCCTTTTACTCGTGCGTACACCTTTGATATGGCGTTGGCACGCAGGTGCCAAGACGGTAGGGTGCGTCTTTGCACCTGCGTGCCAACGCTCGCCGAAATCGGTTTACGAAATCGGTTTCGTTTCGTGTTGTAGTATACTCACCTACAGCGTTTTGCAACCGAGATTTTTAAAAAATGCCTAAAATGGCTCAGACTGCCGACATTGGGAAACGGGGTGCGCTATGGCGCAGATGAGAATCAAGGACATTGCCGCCGAGGCGGGCGTGAGCCCGGCCACGGTCTCGCGCTATCTCAACAACCGCCCCGGGCAAATGACCGAGGAGACCCGTGCTCGCATCGCGGCAGTTATCGAGCGCACCGGCTATCGCCCACGTGCCGCCGCGCGCAATCTGCGCAGCTCGCGTACGAACCTCATCGGTGTGATTCTGGCTGACATCGCCAACCCGTTCTCGAGCGCCATGCTCGAGGGCCTTTCCGCCAGCGCCGCGGCGCGCGGCTGCTCGCTCATGACGGCCATTAGCGGCAACGACCCCGCTAAGGAAGCGGAGTCGCTCACCAGACTTATCGATGCCGGCGTGGACGGCCTGGTCGTCAACACCTGCGGAGGCAATGACGAGGCGATCGCCGCGGCAGCGGGACGTCTGCCCGTCGTGCTGCTCGACCGCGACGTTGCCGACGGCGGTGTTGACCTGGTGACATCTAACAACCGTGAGCTGGTCGCCGGCTTGGTAGACGCCTTGGCAGCTGCGGGCAGCGAGCGTCTGTGCCTGCTCACCGAGGCAAGCGACGATAGCCCCGTGCGTCGAGAGCGCGCCGAGGCCTTTGCCGACGAACTTTCGCGACGCGGCCTTGCGGGTGAGGTCGTCACTCTGGCCGACGGTGGCGCCTCGGGCGTCGGCCGCTTGGACGAGACCATCCGCGGCTATGCAGGCAAAAAGCTCGGCCTCATTGCTGTCAACGGCCTGGTTTTCCTGCGTCTGACCGAGGCGCTGGCGCAGCTTGGTCCCTCGCTGCCGGCGGGGCTCAAGATCGCGACGTTTGACGACTACCCCTGGAACCATGTGCTCTTTGGCGGTGTGACCACGGCAGCGCAGGACACCCTCACCATTGCCGAGCGCGTAGTCGAGCGCCTTTCCGAGCGCATCGACGTCGTTACCACCACCGTGGGCGAGGCCGCAAAGCTGGCGCCCAAACGCATCGAGATTCCCGGCCACATCGAACATCGCGCATCAACCTCGCGCTAACCGCTCGTTCGCAACGGCCTGTTCGCACACGTTTTTTGAGCGCTTGATACGCTTTAACCCTGCGGAAACATTTTTCTGCGATAGTATCTGCGATATAGACCAGTCGAAACCCGCCCGAAAGAAAGGGGAGCGACATGAACCAGCAGAACATCGATTACGTACTCCGCTCCGTAGAGCAGCGTGACATCCGCTTTGTGCGTCTGTGGTTTGTCGACATTCTCGGCCGCCTCAAGAACTTTGCCATTAGCCCCGAGGACCTCGAGGTCGCTTTTGAGGAGGGTATTGGCTTTGACGGCTCCGCCATCGAGGGCTTTGCCACGCCCGAGGAAGCCGACATGCTGGCGTTTCCCGATGCTTCGACCTTCCAGATTTTGCCGTGGCGCCCGAGCCACAACGGCGTCGCCCGCGTGTTCTGCGACGTGTGCACCCCCGACCGCAAGCCCTTCGCCGGCGACCCGCGCGATGCCCTGCGCCGCATGTTCCGCAAGGCCGAGAAGGCTGGCTACCTGCTCAACGTGGGCGCCGAGCTGGAGTACTATTACTTCCCCGACGAGCACACCCCCGAGCCGCTCGACAACGTGGGCTACTTCGATCTTTCGGTGAGCGATGCCGCTCGCGACCTGCGTCGCAACACGGTTCTCACGCTCGAGAAGATGTCCGTGCCCGTGGAGTACACCTTCCACGCTGCCGGCCGCTCGCAGCACGGCATGAGCCTGCGCCACGCCGAGGCCCTGAGCATGTCCGATGCCATCACCACGGCCAAGCTCATCATTAAGCAGCAGGCCTACGAGAGCGGTTGCCACGCCTCCTTTATGCCCAAGCCGTTGGCAGGCGAGGACGGCAGTGCTATGTTCCTGTGCCAGTCGCTATTCGACCACGACGGCAACAACGTCTTTTGGGGCGAGGACGACGAGAAGTACCATCTCTCCGATATCGCCAAGCACTACATGGCCGGCATCTTGGCGCACGCGCGCGAGATCAGCGCCATCACTAACCCCACGGTCAACTCGTACAAGCGCATCACCACGGGCGGCGACTCCGTGCCGCAGTACGCCACGTGGGGCCTGCGCAACCGCGCGAGCATGGTCCGCATCCCGGTCTACAAGCCCGGCAAGCAGCTGTCCACGCGCATCGAGCTGCGCAGTCCCGACCCCATGGCCAATCCGTACCTGGTCAACGCCGTCACGCTGGCGGCTGGTCTGGACGGCATCGAGCGCAAGCTGGAACTCCCGCCCGAGGCTACGGCCGAGACGCTCAAGCTCACCGACCGCCAGATGCTCGAGGCCGGCTACACGCCGCTGCCGCGCTCGCTCAAAGAGGCGCTCGACGTGTTTGAGGACTCGCAGTTTATGAAGGATGCCCTCGGCGAGCATATCCACAGCTTCTTCCTCAAAAAGAAGCGCGACGAGTGGCATAAGTTTGAGTCTACGATCACCGAGTGGGAGATCAAGCACTACCTGGCGAACTCCTAATCGCGCTGGCTTGTTCCAGTACGATTGAGCTCATTTTTTTGGAGGCCGATATGTCCGAAAAGAGTGCCCTGTTCATGGCGCGCACGACGCGCTTCCACGAGTTTGCCCGCAGCTTGACGACCACCCTGGGTGTCGAGGTGAGCCTGGCCACCCCCGATTCGCCGACTGCGGCGCACGACTTTGACCTGCTGATTCTCGATTCCGATGGTATCCGCAGTGACCGCATCGATCAGATTGCCAAGTGGCTTGACGATCGTGGCGGCGTCCCCATGCTGGTGATCGTCGACGACGAGGCCCTTGGCACCCTGCGTCTGCCCAATCATGCGCATGCCGACTTTGTATGCCCCACGGCGACGCCCAACGAACTCAAGGCTCGTGCGCAGCGCCTGATGGGCGAGGAGGAGACCGTCACCGCCGACGATGTGCTCAACATCGATAACCTCGAGATTAACCTGGCTACCTACCAGGTGACGCTCGATAACGAGCCTATCGACCTGACGCTGATGGAGTACTCGCTGCTGAGCTTTTTGGCGACGCATCCCAACCGCGCCTACAGCCGCGAGGTGCTGCTGCACCGCGTGTGGGGCTTTGAGTACTGCGGCGGCACGCGCACCGTCGACGTGCACATTCGACGCATCCGTTCCAAGGTGGGCCCGCAGATCGCAGCACATATCACCACCGTCCGTGGCGTGGGTTATCTGTTTAAGGACTAGATTTCCACCACAAAGGGGACAGGCACCTTCGTGGTGGTTTTGACGCAGGCCGGGTCCTTTTGGGTCTGCAGCAGAACTTAAGCCTTCCTAAAAGATTGCGTTCTCATACACGTACGCCCGCATATTGGGGTACAACTCAACGTGAACAATGATGGCCCGCCACATGTTTGGCGGGCCTTTGGTTATTTGACGAAAGGATCGCAGCTATGAGCGAGTACGATTCCCAGCGTCCCCAGGATGCGGGCAACGCCGGCGAGACCCAGCAGCAGCCGCGCGTGCAGGTGGAGTCGACGCCTGCCGGTAGCAACATTCCCTACGTGCAGGCTTACGACACACAGACCGGCAAGCCGCTGGGCGGCCAACAGGTTGTAAACAAGCACACGGTGGTCAAGACCAAGACCAAAAAGCTGCCGATTTTCATTACAGCGCTCGCCGGCTGCGCATGCGGCGCCCTGCTGGTCATTGCGCTCATTATGAGCGGCACGCTCGATATCGGCGGCGGCAAGAATGCCGTGACGGCGGGTGCTTCGGGTTCGTCGACGCAAAAGATTACGATCGACTCCGAGGACACCACACTTGCCGAGGCCGTTTCTGCCAAGGCCCTGCCCTCCGTCGTTTCCATCACCGCCACTTCGAGCGGCAGCCAGAATGGCTCGCTTTCGCAGTCTGCTGATGAGTCGGATAGCTCGGGCAGCGTCGGTTCGGGCGTCGTGCTCGATACCGAGGGCCACATCCTCACCAACAACCACGTGGTCGACGGCTACGACCAGTACGTGGTCACCATGGACGACGGCACCACCTACGAGGCCGAGTTCGTGGGCAACGATGCTTCGAGCGACCTGGCCGTCATCAAGCTCAAGGACGCCGACGCCTCCAAGCTCACGCCGATCGAGATCGGCGATTCCTCCAAGCTCAACGTGGGCGAGTGGGTCATGGCGATCGGTTCGCCGTTTGGCAACGAGCAGTCTGTCTCTACCGGTATCGTCTCGGCGCTCTACCGCTCCACGGCCATGAGCTCTACCAGCGGCAACACTATCTACGCCAACATGATTCAGACCGATGCCGCCATCAACCCAGGCAACTCCGGCGGCGCGCTCGTCAACGACAATGGCGAGCTCGTGGGTATCAACTCGCTCATCGAGAGCTATTCGGGCTCCAGCTCGGGCGTGGGTTTTGCCATTCCGGTCAACTATGCCAAGAACATTGCCGACCAGCTCATCGACGGCAAGACGCCGGTGCATCCGTACATGGGCGCCACGCTTTCGAGCGTCAACGCGCTCAACGCCCGCACCAACAAGCTGAGCACCGATAGCGGCGCGTACGTGGCGAGCGTCGTTGAGGACGGTCCTGCCGCAAAGGCCGGCATCCAAGAGGGCGATGTCATTACCAAGCTGGGCGACGACGAGATCACGAGCGCCGATGGCCTGATCATCGCGCTGCGCAGCCACGAGGTGGGCGAGAAGGTCGAGATCACGCTCATGCGCGGCAAGGACGAGAAGAAGGTCACCGTCGAGCTTGGCTCCGACGAGGAGCTGCAGAACCAGCAGCAGGACGACAGCGCGACTGACACCGGCAACGGCGGTATTACCGACGAGCAGCTGCGCCAGTATCTGGAGGAGCTGCTGGGCCAGCAGGGCCAGGGCTACGGTCAGGGTTTCTAACGAGCCGTATCGCACATACCGATGCCAGAGGGGCTGTCCCATCAACGTGGGACAGCCCCTCTTTTCTTATTGATCCGTTGGGGACGGAGAAAAACGGATCACTTGGGGCTGATAAGAGGCCTGGTTCGTAATGGTCTGGACAGTTGGTTCAGATACGTATAAATCTGGGGCAGCTTGGGATGCGTTTTGAGCAATTTTTGATTGGGATGGGGCTCGAATGGGTGTTTGGAAGGGAGAGTGGGACGTTTACATGGTCTCGAGGAGCCCAAATTAGTTGAAACAGGGGTGTTCGTGCTTGATTCGGCTCTAGGATTTATACGTATCTGAACTAACTGTCCACTCCAGTCTGGTGGCTGCCGATTCGGTGCGGTTCGAAAGGGTTATTCGGCCCTATCGTGACCGGTGGTACTCTAGTATCCGTTTGAAATCGAGCGAAGGAGTGCCGCTATGGAGCAATCGAGCCTGTTTGGTGACGGCGTGGACATCGATACCGAAACGCCCACGACCGCGGAAGCCGCCGCACCGACCGACGCCCGTGCCCAGGCGGCAGCGCGCGCGGCCGAGCTGCGCCACGAGCTCGATTACCACGCCTATCGCTACTACATGCTCGATGCGCCCGAGATCACGGACGCCGCCTTTGACAAAATGCTCGTTGAGCTGCAGGAAATTGAGGCGACCTACCCCGATCTGGTAACGCCCGACAGCTACACCCAACGCGTGGGCGGCTACGTGAGCGAGCAGTTTACGCCGGTCACGCATATGGCGCGCATGTATTCCATGGACGATGCCATGGATCTGGACGAACTCGACGCGTGGCTCCAGCGCGCCGAGGATGCGCTCGGTGCCGGCAGCGTCACCTATACCTGCGAGCTTAAGATCGACGGTCTGGGCGTGGCCCTTACCTACCAAAACGGCACCTTCGTACGTGCGGCCACACGTGGCGATGGCACCACGGGCGAGGATGTGTCGCTCAACGTGCGCACCATCAAGGATGTGCCCATGCACCTGTCCGAGCCGGCGCTCGCTCACATGGGCGCCGACCGTGAGCGCACCATTGAGGTGCGCGGCGAGGTCTATATGCCCAAGGGCAGCTTTGTTCGCCTGAATGAAGAGGCCGATGCCGAGGGGCGCGACCCCTTCGCCAACCCGCGCAACGCCGCCGCCGGCAGCCTGCGCCAAAAGGACCCCAAGGTCACGGCGCGCCGCGATCTTGCCACCTTTATCTATGCCATCGCCGATACCGATCCGCTGCATGTCCACAGCCAGCGCGAGTTTCTTGACTGGCTGCGCAGCGCCGGTTTTAGCGTCAACCCCAACGTGGCTCGTTGCGCCACGCCCGCCGAGGTCCACGAGTTCTGTGCCCAGGCGCTCGAACATCGCGGCGACCTGGACTACGACATCGACGGCGTTGTCGTAAAGGTCGACAGCTTTCAGCAGCAGCTCGACTTGGGCTTTACCGCCCGCGCGCCGCGCTGGGCCATTGCCTTTAAGTTCCCGCCCGAGGAAAAGCAGACCGTCCTGCGCGAAATTCGCATCCAGGTGGGCCGCACCGGTGTGCTCACGCCGGTCGCCGAGTTCGATCCGGTGACGGTCGCCGGCTCCACCATCGCGCGCGCCACGCTGCACAACATCGACGAGATCCGTCGCAAAAACGTGCGCGAGGGCGACACCATCATCGTGCATAAGGCAGGCGACGTAATCCCCGAGGTCGTGGGCCCGGTGCTCGATAAGCGCCCGGCCGATTCGGTCGACTGGCAGATGCCCGAGGTCTGCCCCGTGTGCGGCAGCCCCGTGGTCCACGAGGACGGCGAGGTCGCCTACCGCTGCGTCTCCATCGACTGCCCCGCGCAGCTCAAGGAGCGCCTGCTCCACTGGGTGAGCCGCGGCTGCATGGACGTCGACGGCCTGGGCGACGAGATCGTCGACAAGATGATCGCCGCCGGCCTGATCCACGATGTCGCGGACTTCTACCAGCTCACGGTTGACGACATCGCCGGCTTGGACACGGGGCGCACCTATGCCAGCTCCAACAGCAAAAAGGGCGTCAAGAAGGGCGACCCCATTCCGGTGGGCCTCAAGACGGCCGAGAAAATTATCGTCGAGCTCAACAAGTCCAAGAGCCAGCCGCTCGGTCGCGTACTGTTTGCCCTGGGCATCCGCCACGTGGGCAAGAGCGTGGGCGAGGTCATCGCCGAGCGATTCCTGTCGATCGACAAGCTTATCTTGGCGAGCGAAGAGGACATCGCCGAGTGCGAGGGCATCGGTCCCAAGATTGCGGCGAGCGTCAAGCAGTTCCTGGCCGTGCCCGAGAACCTTGCCGTGCTGGAACGTCTGCGCCAAGCGGGCCTTTCGCTCGAGGTCGACCTGGGCGCCGCGCATGCGCAAGCCGCAGCCGATGCCGGCGTAGCGGGCGAGCTCGCCGACGCACAGCCGCTCGCGGGTCTGACCTTCGTGCTCACCGGCACGCTCGTCAACCGCACGCGCGACGAGGCAGGCGCGGCGCTCAAGGTGCTCGGCGCCAAGGTTTCGGGCAGTGTTTCAAAGAAGACGAGCTATCTGGTCGCCGGCCCCAAAGCGGGCTCCAAGCTCACCAAAGCCGAGCAGCTGGGCGTACCCGTGCTGGACGAGGACGCACTCGAGCAGATCTTGGCTACTGGTCAGGTGCCGGAGGCGTAATGGATATAGAGAATCGCAATTGCTCGCAGGCGGAAGGGCGCACGAGGCACGCCCAAGGGCAGGCAAAAGAGCACCTGACGGCGCGAATTCGCATTGCGGAACGTGAGCGCTCGGCAGGTGCGTCTCGTGATGCTTTTGAGGCGTTGACCGAGTTAGAGACGAGGCTCGGTCTAGCCTAGCGATACGGGCACCGTGATCTGCGTCACGTATGTTGTGGGATCATCGCTGATGATGTCGTCGATCAGGGCAATCTCACGTTGCCCCGCTACGCTGCCAACTTGTCAAAAGCTCCGCGGCGGTTGAGTACGGTAAATGCCATCACGCAAATGACTGCCGACAAAATCGATCCGCATGGCGAAGCGATGCCCATGGGAAACAGCGTGTCGGAATAGGCGTTCGACAGCAGCCACGCGCCCGGCACGCGAATGAGCGCCACGGCCAGCACGTTGTGCGCAAAGCCGATGTAGCTCTTGCCATACGCAGCGAAAAAGCCGCTAAAGCAAATGTGGATGCCGGCAAAAATCGCGTCAAAAATATAGCTGCGCATATAGCCGGTGCCGGCCGCGACTACCGCGGCGTCCTTGGCAAAAAAGCCGATAAACGCCGGCGCTACCAGCCACATCAGAACCGTGATCAGACAGCCGTACACCACCGAGATCGTCATGGCGTCCTTGAGCACTTGACGCGCGCGGTCGCCCTTGCCCGCGCCGGCATTTTGTGCCGTGAGCGCGCTGACGGTGGCGCCCATGGAACTCGGCATAATGAACAAAAAGCTGATCATCTTTTCGACCAGGCCCACGGCGGCGGCGTCGACGAGCCCACGGTGGTTGGCGATGACGGTGATAAACATAAACGCCACCTGGATACAGCCGTCCTGCACGGCCACGGGCACGCCGATCTTAAGAATGCTGCCGAGCACCTCGGGCTGGGGGCGCAGGTCGCTGCGCTTAACGTGGATGTTCGTGCGGCGGCTCTTGAGCCACACGAGCGCGAGGGCGACGCTGGCCGTCTGCGCGGTTACCGTGCCGAGTGCCGCACCCACGGGGCCGAGCCCCATGTGACCGATAAACAGAAAGTCGAGCGCGATGTTGATGATGCATGCCACGCCGATCACGTACATGGGCGAGCGCGAATCGCCCAGGCCGCGAAAAATGGCCGAGAGGATGTTGTATGCGGCGATAAACGGAATGCCGACAAAGCAGATGCGCAGGTAGGCAGCGGTTCCTTCGACCGCCTCGGCCGGCGTGCCAATGAGTGCCACGATCTGCGGGCACAGTGCAAGCAAGATGGCGGCCAGCACCACCGAGACACCCATAAAGAGCGTGATGGTGTTGCCGATGGCGGTCTCGGCGCGATCGAAACGGCGCGAGCCCACGGCGTGGCCGACGATGACCGTCGTGCCCATGGCCAGGCCCACGAGCGTCACGGTAATGATATAGAGCGTCTGCGCGCCATTGCCCACGGCGGTGATGCCGGCGGCGCCGCTAAACTGCCCCATCATGTACAGGTCGGCCATACCGTAGAGCATCTGCAAAAAGTACGAGAGCATATAGGGCAGGGCAAAGACCGCGATGGTCTTAAGGACATTACCGCGTGTGAGGTCGTGTTCCATGGGCGGGGCTTTCTGGCTGGGTTTGTTTACGTACCAGTGTAGTGAAAACCCTACAGCGATTGTAGAGTCAAGGTTTGTGTTGGCAGTGGGGCGAAAAAGTCTCGCGCACCATTATTCCGAGTGAATATGGACACACATCACGAGAACTCGCCGCCGGCGCTAACCTTGCAGAAAACGATTTCGGAATACTTGACACCATTATTCGGCGCGCAATAATACGTGCGTTTGCGAACAACGTTTGATGGGGGTTGAACCTGCGTGCGCAATCTCAAAATACTGTTTTCCTATCTAGGGGCATACCGTCGCGATGCCATCCTCGGCGTGTTCTTTGTGTCGGTCGAGACGGTGCTCGAGCTGTTTATCCCGGTCATCATGGCCAACATCATCGATGTGGGCGTGCCTGCGGGTGATATCAACTACATGCTGCTGCAGGGGTCGTACATGTTGGTGTGCGCTGCGCTTTCGCTGGTACTGGGCTTGGGTTATGCACACACGTCCGCCCGCGTTGCCTCGGGCCTAGGCGCTAACCTGCGCGAGGCTGAGTACAAAAAGATTCAGACGCTCGCTTTTGGTAACCTGGACAACTACGACGCCAGCTCGCTCGTCACCCGCATGACCACGGACATCACCGTTATCCAAAATGCTGTGGGCAACGGCTTTCGCCCTATGGTGCGCGGCCCGGTGACGCTTATCGTCGGCCTTATCTACGCGCTGATGCTGTCGCGCCCGCTCGCCACCGTCTTTGCGATCATCTTGCCCGTGCTGGCAATCGTGCTGGGCGTCATCACCTATCGCGTGAGCCCGCTCTACCGCCAACTCCAGACCTCGATGGACCACCTCAACGGCGTGGTACAGGAAGGCCTCACCGCCGTGCGTGCCGTCAAGGCCTACGTTCGTACCGAGCATGAGGAGGCCAAGTTCGACACCGTCAATACCGAGCTCGCGCGCACTGCGACAAAGACCTTTGGCAGCGCGGTGCTCAACCTGCCGGTGTTTCAGCTGTCGATGTACGTGGCTGCGCTCTCCATCCTGTGGATTGGCGGCCGCATGATTCTCGCCGGCAAGCTGGGCGTGGGCTCGCTCACGGGCTTTATGAGCTACGTGCTGCTGATCATGAATTCGCTCATGATGATTTCCAACGTGTTTTTGCTGCTCACGCGCGCTCTTACGAGTGTGGGCCGTATCGCCGAGGTGCTCGATGAGGAGCCCTTTATCGCCAACCCCGCGGGGGACCTCGCGATTGCGGCGCCAGCGGACGGCAGTATCGAGTTTCGCGACGTTTCCTTTAAATACCGCGCGGATGCAGCCGAGGATGTGCTCGAGCATATCGACCTTCGCATCGAGAGCGGCTCGACGGTGGGCATCCTCGGCGGCACGGGCTCGGGCAAGAGCTCGCTTGTGCAGCTGATTGCGCGCCTGTACGACGCCACCGAGGGCGCCGTGCTTGTGGGCGGACACGACGTGCGCGACTACGACCTGGTCGCCTTGCGCGACGCCGTAGGCATTGTGCTGCAAAAGAACGTGCTGTTTACGGGCACCGTGCGCGAGAACCTGCAGTGGGGCAATCCGCAGGCGTCGGACGATGAGCTCCTCGCGGCTTGCCGCGCAGCGTGCGTGGACGAGTTCCTTGATCGCATCGGCGGGCTGGACGGCGAGTTGGGGCAAGGTGGCGCCGGTGTCTCGGGTGGCCAGAAGCAACGCCTTTGCATCGCACGCACGCTGCTCAAGCATCCGCGCGTGCTCATTTTTGATGACTCCACCAGCGCGGTCGATATGGCGACCGACGCAAAGATTCGAGAGCACATCGCTCGGATTTCCGATACGACCGTGCTCATCATCGCCCAGCGTATCGCGAGCGTCATGGATGCCGATCGCATTGTGGTGTTGGACGACGGTCGTGTCCACGGCGTGGGCACGCACGAGGAGCTGCTGGCGGGCGACAACATCTACCAGGAGATTTACGCCTCGCAGATGGAGTTTGCGGGGAACGCGGACGCCGGCGACGGCAGCGACGATGGTTGCGCGAATGATCCGTTTTCCTCCGTCGCATGCGGATCGCCCTTGGAAGGGGGTGAGCGTCATGCCTAAGACCGCAGCCCAAGCACGCCCGGCCGACCTCAAGCGCACTGTGCGCCGCCTGCTCTCCTACATGGGTCATGCCAAGTTCTCGTTGCTCGCGGTGGGCGTGCTCGCCTCCGTCGCCGCCATCGCGAGCCTCGCCGGCACCTACATGGTGCGCCCCATCGTTAACGGTTTGGCCACGGGCGGGGAGGAACTGCTTGCCAAGCAGGTCATCCTGACGGCGATCATCTACGCTGCGGGCGTGCTCTCGGCCCTGGGCTACTCGCAGATTATGGTGCGCGCGGCCCAACACGTGGTGTCCGATATTCGCCGCGACCTGTTCGCGCACATCCAGACGCTGCCGCTCAGTTATTTTGACAGCACGCGCTCGGGCGACATCATGAGTTTTTTCACCAACGACGTCGACACCGTCTCCGAGGCGCTCAACAACAGCTTTGCCAACGTGATTCAGGCCGCCATTCAGGTTGTGGGCACCACGGCTATGCTCATCATCCTTAACTGGCAGCTCACGATCATCACGCTCGTGTGCGATGCGGCCATTGTGCTGTATGCGCGCTACTCGGGCGCGCGCTCAAAGCGCTTCTTTGCCGCCCAGCAGGCATCGCTTGGCGACCTGGACGGATATATCGAAGAAATGGTCTCGGGCCAAAAGGTCATCAAGGTCTTTAACCGTGAGGCAGCGAATGTCGCCGGCTTCACCTGCCGCAACGACGAGCTTCGCCGCACCGGTACCGCCGCCGTGAGCTATGCCAACTCCATGGTGCCCATGACCGTCGTGATTGGCTACGTCAACTATGCCATCGTCGCCGTGGCGGGCGGCATGCTCTGCATCAAGGGGCTCGCCGATGTGGGCGCGCTTGCAAGCTACCTGGTCTTCGTTCGCCAGGCGGCCATGCCCATCAACCAGTTTACGCAGCTGGGCAACTTCTTGCTCAACGCGTTGGCCGGTGCCGAGCGCCTGTTTGCGGCTATGGACCTTGAGCCCGAGGTGGACGAGGGCTGCGTGGAGCTGGTGCAGACGGGCGATGCCGCGTGGGCGTGGAAAATTCCCGAGGGCCAGGGCGTGGGCGTCTACGGGCACCTGCATGACGTGGCAGCCGTTGATGAGTCGGGCCGCGCGGTGGCTGCCGACGGTACCGAGCTCACGTGCGGCTTGGTCCCGCTTGCCGGCGACGTGCGCTTCCATGCCGTGGACTTTTCCTACGTGCCGGGCGCCCGCGTGCTCACGGACCTCAACCTGTTTGCCAAGCCGGGGCAAAAGATTGCGTTTGTGGGCTCCACGGGCGCCGGCAAGACGACCATTACCAACCTCATCAACCGCTTCTACGAGGTCGATGACGGCGAGATCACGTACGACGGCATCGACGTCAAGCACATTGCCAAGGCCAGCCTGCGCGGGTCGCTCGGCATTGTGCTGCAGGACACGCACCTGTTTAGCGGCACCATTGCGCAGAACATCCGCTTTGGCAAGCTCGACGCGACCGACGAGGAGGTGCGCGCCGCTGCCGAGGCCGCCTGCGCCGACTCGTTTATCCGCCGCCTGCCGCGGGGCTACGACACACCGGTCACGGCCGACGGCGCCAACCTGTCGCAGGGTCAGCGTCAGCTGCTCGCCATCGCGCGCGTGGCCGTCGCCGATCCGCCGGTGCTCATCCTGGACGAGGCCACGAGCTCCATTGACACGCGTACCGAAAAGCTCATCGAGCGCGGTATGGACCGCATCATGCGCGGTCGCACCACGTTTATGATCGCGCACCGCCTGTCCACCGTCCGCGACGCCGACGCCATCATGGTCCTCGAACACGGCCGCATCATCGAGCGCGGCACGCACGAAGAGCTGCTCGCCCAGCACGGCGAGTACTGGCAGCTGGCGCATGGCTTAAAAGAGCTAGATTAACCCGTTCGAGCACGATGCTTTGATCCCTCCGTGCCCCTCACCTCGCCTCAAACCATCACAACATTCGACGTTTTTTGCCAAAATCGGGAAAAGCATCGAATGTTGTGATGGTTTTTCTGCCACTCGATCGGGTGGAATCGCTTTCTTGCGCATGAAGGTGTGCGGACCCGTGGGCAGGGGAATAAGGTTGGTTATCCGACTCCATTGGAGGGCTCATGGACCTGCCGATCGTCCTGTCCCATAAGACTGCCTGGCTGTACCACAACGTGGCGCGCCCGTCCGAGCCGCTCTCGCGAGCAAGCAGCCTATACGATGAGGACTCGCTTGCTAACGAGGCAGAGCCGACTGCGGACCTGCCCAAATTGGGGCTTGATACCAAGGGGCTGAGGGCTTCAACGGCAGTTGGGATCGTTACCGGCTATCTGGTTTCGCTTGGTATTCCACGAGAAGAGCTCGATCATATCGACACGCTCGTCAACTTCGATTTTGAGCGCTCGACGCCGGCTGGATTTAGGTGCCACGTGTTTGGAGCGCCGGTACCTCCAGGCCATCTTATCGAGGTGGCAGAGGGCCTTCTGGTGGTTGATGAGGCCATGTGCTTTGTCCAAGCGGGTTCGTGGATGAGCGAGCCCGAGCAGCTGGAATATGGCTACGAAATCTGTGCCCGATACCATTTGAATCATCTGTCGACAGGCGATTATATCGAGATGGGGCAGAGGTATACCGTTGCCGACTTGATTGTTTATTGCAATGAGAACCGATCTCGTCAGGGGGCTATACGCGCGGCCGCCGTGCTCAAGCGCGTGCACGATGGCGCGCGGTCGCCCATGGAGACGGCCACCGCAATCATGGTCGTAGCAAAACGTTCCCAGGGAGGGCTGGGATACGCCAAGATCGAGCTCAACCATCGGGTCGATGTTCCCAACGAGTTCAAGTATCTCGCAAAGGCCGGGTATTTCGAGATCGACGTATATGCGCCTGCGAGCGGTACGGGGATTGAGTACAACGGCTCGGACCATCTTGATAAACAGCGCAGCGCGTCGGATGCGGAGCGTATGGCCGTGCTGAGCGCGCTGGGCTTTAGGATGATCGTCCTCACCGGGACTCAGTTTGCCCACCAGCTGCAATTGCATCGGGCGATGAACGCCATCGCGCTCGCTATGGGCCTTAAGTGCGACCGAAGCGAAGCGTTCCAGAAGCGGCAGAACGATCTGCGAGAATTCGTGATTCGGCACTGGGACGGCGGCCTTTAGGGGCGCTTTGGTCCTTCTGCGGGGTGCCGTGGGCAGGCAAACCATCACAACATTCGACGTTTTTTGCCAAAAACGTGAAAAGCATCGAATGTTGTGATGGTCTGTGCTGAGAATGGGCTTGGAAAGTCCGTTTTGCTCGAAGCGACCTGTCCTGTCGTACGGGTGTCAGCATGATTCTCTCGTGGGGTATTATGTTTTCCGAAGAATAAAACGCCGCGTGAGAGGAGGGCCGCGTGGACGGGCGCGTGCAACATGACGGCTTTGGCCGCGATATCAACTACCTGCGCATTGCCGTTACCGACAAGTGCAATTTCCGCTGCATTTACTGCATGCCGGCCGATGGCGTGGCGCCCCGCGCGCACGACGAGCTGCTCAGCGCCGAGGAAATCGCCCGCTTTGTGCGCCTGGTGGCGGGGGAGGACATTCGCCGCGTACGCCTGACGGGCGGCGAGCCGCTGGTCAGCCGCCGTATCATCCCGCTCATTCGCGACATCCGCGCGATTCCGCAGATCGAGGACATCTCGCTTACCACCAACGGCGCCCTGCTGCCCAAGCTGGCGCCGCAGCTTAAAGATGCCGGGCTTAACCGCGTCAACATTTCGCTCGACACACTCGACCCCGAGCTGTTTGGAAAGATCACGCGCCTGGGCCGGCTCGAGCAGACCATGGCTGGCATCGACGCGGCGCTGGCCTGGGGCTTTGAGCCCGTTAAGGTCAACTGCGTTGTTGTGCGCCGACTCAACCAAGATGTGGCGGCCCTCGCGCGGCTCACGCTCGACCGCCCCATCCACCTGCGCTTTATCGAATACATGCCCATTGGCGACGAACACACGAGCTCGCATTGCGCTGTGGACCCGCATGCGCCCGCGCTCAATCCCGAGCTGTGGGACGCGAGCGATACCGTGCCGAGCGACGAGCTGCGGGCGCGCATCAATGCCGGGGCCGCCGCGGCGGGACTGGGCGAGCTCGAGCCGCTCGACATCAACGACGCTCCTGCCGGCGCGGGCCCTGCGCGCTATTGGCACTTTCCGGGCGCGGCGGGAACGGTTGGCTTTATCAGCGCCATGTCCAACCATTTTTGTGCGAATTGCAACCGTCTGCGCTTGACGGCCGATGGCAACGTGCGTCCGTGCCTGTTCAGCGATGCCGAGTATTCGGTGCGTGAGGCGCTGCGCCGTGGTGATGATATGCAGGTACTTTCGATTTGGCGCGATGCTGTGGCCCACAAACCGCAGGAACACGCGATAATTGAGGGCACGCAACGATTTATGTCCCAAATCGGAGGATGATCATATGGCCAAGAGCAGGTACGCCGATGCCACCAAGGCCGCTCGCAGGGCCGCGATGTCTGCCCACAAAGCCACGGCCGCGGCGAATGCTGGCAACGTCGACGCGTCCGCGCAGCCGACTGCCAGCGCTGCCACCGAGCCCGCCCGTGACGCCCGTCGCGACGAGCTGACGCACGTGGACGCCAAGGGCGAGGTACGCATGGTCGACGTGTCCGACAAGGCCGAGACCCATCGCATTGCCATCGCCGAGGGCACCATCCTCATGCATCCCGAGACGCAGGCCATGGTGCTGCAGGACCGCGCCAAAAAGGGCGACGTGCTTGCCTGCGCGCGTGTGGCGGGCATCATGGCCATCAAGCGCACGAGCGATATTATTCCCATGTGCCATCCGTTGCTCATTACCAAGAGCAAGTGCGACATTGCGCCCATCGCTCCGGCGGGGACGCCGGCCGAGGACGTGCCCGAGGGCTGGGCACCGGCGCGCACGGACGGGCAGGTTGGCTTTCACGTGCTGGTTACGGCGGGCGTGACGGGCAAGACGGGTATCGAGATGGAGGCGTTGACCGGCGCGAGTGCCGCGTGCTTAACCATCTACGACATGTGCAAGGCCGTCGATCGCGGCATGGAGATCGTCGACGTGCGCCTGCTGCACAAGGAGGGCGGCCGCTCGGGCGCGTGGGATCGCGCAGAGCGTCAGGCCGCTGCTGTTGAGGCCGTGGGTGCCGCGAGCAATGTGCCCGCGAGCGCACCCGTCGCCGTCGCCCCCGCAGCTCCGGCAGCGGCCGTCCCCGCGATCGCGTTTATCGGCTACCAGAACTCGGGCAAGACCACGCTCGTCGAGAAGGTTATCGCCGAGCTCACCCGCCGCGGCCTGCGCGTGGGTTCGCTCAAGCATCATGGACATCACGGCTTTGATATCGACGTGCCCGCTAAGGACACCTGGCGCCATCACCAGGCTGGATCCAAGCACGTGGGCCTCATCTGCGCCACGCGCTGGGCGGAGTACGCCGACACGCGCGAGGAGGACGAGATGCCCGCGCGCGAGCTGCTGTCGCGCTACAACGATGTCGACGTGGTGATCATCGAGGGCTACAAGACCGAGGGCTTCGACAACATCGTGGTCGCGCGCTCCGGTGTCGACCGTCTGCGCGGCAAGAGCTCGCTCGACCTGGTCGACGGTCACACGCTGGCCCTTGCCTGCAACGAGGCCCTGGCGCGTCAGGCCTTCGATGCTGGCTTTGCGACTCGAGCCATCAACATCAACGACGCCCGAGCCATCTGCGATCTTATCCAAGATCATCTGGCCTAAAACCTGCCAAAAAGGGACAGGCTTATTTTGGCAGGTTTTATCTGGGCAAACGTCACTTCCACCACAAAGGGGCCAGGCACCTTTGTGGTGGTTTTTGCTTTGGTAGATGGTTGGGACATGCCTTACAATCTACCAAGTAGTTCATGACGGGCGAAAAACGGAGAGAAGGGGCTTGATGCGTCCTTAATGTTTCATGCGGATAGATTGATTTGACAGACGGTGGCGAATGCCCGCCGTCTGCATTCGTATGAAACAAGGAGTCTCCATGCTCGCCTCTCTTTTCTCAAAGCCTCAACCATCGCTGTCCGTGCAGGCCAGGCGCCTGGTGGCGATGCGCTTTCTCATCTACACCGGTTTTCAGACCAGCTACTTTATCGGCGTCATCGGAACGCTCACCTATGCAGACGATGCCTCGGTCGTGGCGACATCGCTGGCCGTTCTGTTTATGAACGTTTTCGTGATCCTGGGGTCCTTTGCGGGTGGAGCGGCGCTCGACGCTTTGGGCCCGCGCCGCCATTTTTTGCTGAGCATCGTCGGCGCGCTGACAACCGGCGCGGCGATTATCGCCTTTGGCAGCGCGACCGGCATCGTCCTGCTCGGTGCGGTGCTCCTGGGCTTCGTGATGGGATTCGCCCAGCCCATCGCCACGTCCTATCCGGCGTATCTCACCGACGATCCTGTCGAGCTCAAAGACATCAACTCTGCCATCGCCATGTTTTCAAACGTGAGCATCATCGTTGGTCCCACGCTGGGCGGCTTTGTCGCGGCGGCTGCGTCGTCGCGCGCGGTGTTCGTGCTCATGATGCTCTTTACAGTGCTGGCACTTGTTGCCGGTTGGGGCTTTAGGCCGCAAGCAGGTCGCGTCGCCGCGCGCGAAAGTACTCCCGCGGATAGCAGCACAACGGCAAGTACCGCCAGTCAAAGCTCCGACTCCAGTAAATCCACCCGTGCAACCTTCGCGACCAGCATCAAGACAGTCTTTACCAACAGCGTCCTCGCCCTGCTGTTCTGCATCATCTTCCTTTCAAACTTTGGCTACGGTGCCTTCGATCCGCTGGAGTCGTTCTTCTACCGCGATGTCCTGCGCGTCGGTGTCGAATGGATGGGCTGGCTCTCGTCGGCCAGCGGTTTGGGCGCGGTGCTGGGCGCCGTGGTCGCGCTCCGCTTGCCACCGCACCTGGTCAACCTTAAATCGCTGCTCGTGGCGCTTATGTCCGTGGGCCTGGGAAGTTTGCTCTATGTGGGGACGCCGTACGTAGGCGTGGCCCTCGTCGGCCAGATTGCCCTGGGCGTGGCCTGGGGTGTCGTCAATCCGCTCCACAACACTATCGTGCAAACGACGGCCCCGCTCGAGCAGCTCGGTCGCGTGAACTCGGTCATGGGCTTTGGCAACATGTTTGCCGGCGTGGCCCCGCTGGCGATTGCCCCGTGGCTGGCGGCGACGTTTGGCGTGCAGCAGACGCTCGTAGGGGCGGGCATGGTCGTGACGGCGGTTCCCGCGGCGTTGCTGCTATTTGGTCGCCGGCATTTGGATCGTGCCGCAAAGCAGTAAAAACCATCACAACATTCGATGAAAATCGCGATTTTGCCGAAAAAAGTCGAATGTTGTGATGGATTGCGCTGAGGCCCGAGCGCCACAAGCCACCATAAAGGGGCCAGGCACCTTTGTGGTGATCGGGCCCCAACGGCCCGTGCCTTGGTATACCATGTACGCCGTTTACGAATACACCCCACACCGCCGCACAACCCAGAAAGGCCCCCATGGACACCACCTTCAGCCATATCAAAGCCGTGTTCTGCGATATCGACGGCACGCTGCTCACGAGCCAGCACACGGTGTCCCCGCGCACCGTGGCGGCGATCCGCGCCCTGCGCGAGCGCGGCGTGCTCTTTGGCCTGTGCACCGGGCGCGACGCCCACGCGACCGAGGCCATGTACGAGCTCTGGGGCATCGAAGGCCTGGTGGACGTGCTCGTGGGCTGCGGTGGCGCCGAGGTCATCGACCGCGCGCACGACATCAACGAGCTGAGCTATCCGCTACCGGGCGAGACCATCGCGCGCATCTGCAAGCACATGGCGGACCTTCCGGCAACGCCCGTCTGCCCCCGAGACGGCGTGTTCTACGTGCCCGAGAGCAACGCGTGCGTCGAGCACCTGTCGCGCGTCGACGGTGTGCCCTACCAGGTGGTCGATTTTGCCGAGTTGTTGCGCGAGCCGCAGCCCAAGGTGATGTTTACCATGGCGCCCGAGGTGATGCCGCGGGTGATTGAGCGGGCGTCGACGTTTGCCGATGACACTGTTAAGGCGGCGGCTCTGCAAACCACGCAGCGGCTCTACGAGTTCATGGATCCGCGCGTGTCCAAGACGCGCGGCCTTGTGCGCGTGGCGGAGCTCAACGACATGGAGCTCGAGGACATCTGCGTGTTTGGCGATGCCGATAACGACACCTGCATGGTGGCCGACGTCGGCGTGGGCGTGGCCATGGCAAACGGCAGCGACGCCACCCGTGCCGCCGCCGACTTTGTGACCGCGAGCAACGACAAAGACGGCATCGCGATCTTTATCGAGGAACATCTGCTGTAGCGCCGGGGGAGAGTCACCGCAAAGGGAACAGACACCTTTGCGGTGTCCTCAGGCGATTTGGGCGAATTGATGCCTAAAATCTGCGCGCAAATTCAGATATGGTTGTCTGAACATTACGCTTCTAACCACCGATGAGCTAAAGATATTCCCATCAATTTGG
Source organism: Collinsella sp. CLA-AP-H1 (assembly GCF_040092945.1). Lineage (NCBI taxonomy): Bacteria > Bacillati > Actinomycetota > Coriobacteriia > Coriobacteriales > Coriobacteriaceae > Collinsella > Collinsella sp. CLA-AP-H1. Next base: position 178,025 of record NZ_JBBNKO010000002.1, read on the forward strand.
TAGTCTATTCCTCCCGGTTAATGACCTACCGTTCACGGTCGATTTTCAACCGTTCACAGGATGTTTACTCTTGAGCAAAATGTTGTGCAAATAAATCTAATGCCATTAAAAAATAATAGGCAACTAAATTACCAGCAGAAACAAAAAACAGATAGCGAATAAACGAAAGCAAATCTGAGTAAATGTCAAGAGAATTGAGAACTGGCTACAAAAATGTCGGTTTTGTTGCTCGGATGTTTAAACAATAGTTACAATAGTATTACTAAGCGAGCGCAATTACAGATTGCGCAGATACGTTTGATGGTGAAAGAGCAAGATCGCGGTCTCTTGGGGAGGAGACATCGATGAAAGCGAATTCAGAAAAAACTAAGCAGAGTAAAAAAGCGACGCGCCGTGTACTGGCAGGCGTTTTGTGCGGAGCCTCCGTGTTGAGCCTGGTACTGTCGCTCGTCATGCCTCCAATCTCGCAGGCCATTGCCAACGATGTCCAGACGGTTTCTGCCGAGGAAACTGTGATGGGGGGGGGTTCCTCAAGTGAGTCTACTGATGTAGACAACACCAACAACGGGGATACCGAAAACCACATTAGTGTCGAGACCGAGGGCGACGAGACCTCTGGTGGCGCTGTCGCGACGGGCCTGTCGCCCGATGACACGGAAGCAAAAAGTGCTGAGCAGCCTGCCGAAGACGACACTAATGGTGAAGACGCAATCGCGCCTGCTGCGGAGAATGAATCAGATTATGAAATTCGCAACGGGGCAGAGCTGAGCTCAAAGCTCCTTAACAATAAACTGCGTGATGGAGCCGGCGCTGCTACTTTTAAGCTTATGGCCGATATCGACTATGACGATGAGATTAGGCTCGAACAGTCCAGCGACAATCTCATCAATATCACCTTGAACTTAAATGGTCACAAGATTAAGCACGATGATAGTAATGGCAAGCCTCTGTTTGATATTGCTAAGGGCGCGACGCTTACGGTCGTGGACGACGTGGACTCTGGGCACATTCAGGAGGATGTTGACGACGGCCAGCAGCTGCAAGATAAGGACGAGCATCTGACACCTGAAAATTATGGCAAGACGGCAAAGATGACTTATGACAAGAATGGCATTCCGACTGGCCTTATCTATTACGTAACCGAATCGACTGCAAGTGGTGTAGGTACCACTGAGAAGATCTATGAGCACAAAGCGACTATTCAGGGCGCAATCGTTGGAGTCACCAAGAACTCCACGATGAAGCTCATTAACGTTTACCAGGGCGGCACGTTTAACCTTCAGGGCGGTACGCTTACGCAGAAAGAGGACTGCAATGTCGGCAGCCTCATCTATGCCGAGAACGGTTCTACCGTCAATATGAGCGGTGGCTACGTATGCGGTGCCTCTACGGGAACTTCGGGTACCGGTGCGGGCATTATGGTTAATACAAACGGCAATGTATCGACCCTCAGTCTGATCGGCGGTGTTATCGCTGCAAACTACGCTCCCAAAGGTGCCGGCGTGTACTCGAATGGCTCGAACGTTTCCATTTCGAAGGACGCGGTTATTTCGGGTAATGCGACGTTCAATGGGGAAAGCGACCAGCCTGGCTATGGTGGCGGCATTATGGCCGTAGGCGGCAGCGTAACCGTTTCGGGCGGCTATATCACGAATAATAGAATGGCTAAGTTCTGCGGTAATGATGGCTGGGGTTGCCATGGCGGCGGCGGGCTTGCTGCCAATAACGGCGCCCATGTCAGCATTTTCGGTGGCCAGATTACTGGCAATTATTCCGAGGAAGCCGGTGGCGGCGTTTACGTTACCGATGTGGGTCGAAATGACAAGCCTCGTACGGGAATGGCGTGGCTGCATATCACGGGAGGGATTATTGCCTCTAATGTAAGCTATCAATCTGAAGGTGCCGGCATTCGCGTGGGCCAGATGGTTGACGCGATGATTGGCGACGCTACGAGCAGCAAGGTCTACATTACGAATAACCATTGCATGTCTCGCTTTGACTGGGGCGGTGGCGGTATCTTCGTCCAGGGAAACTCGGATGCGGGTAAGGAAAAGACCGCTGGTAGATTATTTGTATACAACTCGTACATTAGCAGCAATACCGCTGGTGGCTATGGCGGCGGCGTAGCAGTCTGCCCCACGGGCAAGACGTTGGTAACGAACACTAACGGCACGGCAATCTTTGGCAATTCGTCTGCTGGCAGTGAGCAAAATGCCATCGATTATAAGCCGGCAGATGGAAAGTATAATAATGGTACGCCCCATCTTTCAGCTGGTGGTGCTGAGGGTTTTGATAAGACTGAAGATCAAGATGCATACAATTCGAAGGTGTTTCGCGAGAACGGCCATGCCGATTTCTTCCTTGTGGCAAAGGCTGGCCATAAGGAACCGCTTGCGGCAATAATCGGCAAGATGCTCGGCGGCGAAGATGCCAAGTATCGGGGAAGCAAAGAACGCAGTGATAACAAAGAACCCAGTGATAACGACGAACTCTATGAGGCTATCACTATCCCTGCCAATGGCGGCGTGAAGATTTATCGGAGCGTCGGTCTGACTTCGGATGTCGAAGTTGGAAGTGATGAAGCGAATAAAGCACAGGATGCCGCTACAACTTTCATCACGGGCAACTATTCCTGGGACCATGGCGGTGGCATCATGTCGAATGGCGACCTGTACCTGGGTCAGCCTGCGGATACATACGTCTATCCGAGCCTTAAACTGAAGGCGTCAAAGGCGCTGAAAAATAAGCAAACCGGAGTAGAAGAAACGCTCGCCAAAGATCAGTTCTCCTTCGCTGTCTATCGTAGGGATTCGGCCACTGCGACGATGCCCTCTTGGAACAAAGATGAATTCAACAATGGCGGCTGCACCTTGGTCGGAACTGCCAAGAATGAAGCTGACGGCAACATCACGTTTGACCTTGGCGAACAGTTCATTGATAAGACTGTTGAGGCTAACAAGATTACATACTACTTGGTCGAACAGACCGGTGGAGTCTCTGGCATTGAGTACGACCACACTGTGTACGAGATCGAGGTGCAGCTCACGGACAACAAAACTTTGCTCATGAAGGTGCCGAAAAAGGATGATCCGAACGATAACGTGGAGCTTTACGTTCATAACTGCACGATCGCAAGCGTGAGCGTGACCAGGCACTCCGAGGATCAAAGCAGCCCGCTGGGTGGGGTGCAGCCGGGTGAAGACGGCTACTATTCAATTGGTTGCTCCGATGGATCAAAGACCTTCACCAACAAGTACACTCCGTACACCTCCAGCGGCTCTTGGAAGCCCATGGCGACCAAGGTCGTTGAGGGCGGCGAGATGAAGGGGTTTACGCTCGAGTTTGCGGATAATACAAAGTTCAAAGGAGATAGTCTCAAGACTGTGACGACCTCTGCGACGGGCACGAATCCTCAAACGTTGATCTTTGATCCCATCAGCTATGACTTGAGCAAACTCGAGGGTGGGGATACCACCAAACACGGTGCTTCCAAGACCTTCACGTACTACGTGCGTGAGAAGAACGATAGCTCGATTTCCTCGCATTACAAGTTCGATCAGTCGGTCTATAAGTTCACGGTTGTTGCAACGGACAATACCGAGGGAACCATCAACTGCAAGGTGACCTACAGGAAGGGAACCGTCGACTCCGATGGCAAGTGGGTGGAAGACGTTAATAGCGAAGACCACGACCTCACCGACACCTCCATCCCCACCTTCACCAACACCTACTCCACCTCTTTGCCCCTTTCTGGTATGTCGGGCGTCACTCTGACGTACCTTGCCGGCGCGGCGGTGCTTTGCGCTGCTGCGGCCTGGATGCACATTCGTCGCAAGGCGAATGTGAAGGGAGGTAAGCGTCGTGAATAAGAAAGTTTGCTCCTTCCCGATCTTGTTTGCGCTGCTTGCCCTCCTGATCGGCACCTGCGCGGTTGTGTTCCCCGCTTCCGCGCAGGCCGCGCCGACCTCGACCGGTTCCATCACGGTGAGCGGCACCGTGGCGAGCAGCTACGACGCCTACCAGATCTTTAGCGCCAACGTCGTCGACGGCGACAGCGACGCCAAGATCGCCACCGACCTCGCCTGGGCAAGCGACGCCGTGCGCGACGCTGCGTTGCCCGTTCTGCACAGCGCCGGCATGTCCAATTCCCAGACCACCGCGCAGGAAGCTGCCGAGTGGCTCAACACCGATTCCCACCTTACGAGCGCGCTGAGCGCACAGCTCGCTCGTTCCCTCCAGAGCTCTGATGCCGAGTCCGTGCCCCTTAACGCGGGCACGACGGCCGAGCTGTCCTGTGGCTACTGGCTCATCGTCGCCGACGACGACGCCATCGCCGAGGGCGAGGCCGGCACCGCGCCGATCATGACTCTTGTGGGCGGCAGCGCCGTCACCGTCAAGCCCAAGGCCGCGACCCCCAAGGTCGCTAAGCACGTGCTGGAGGACAGCACCGCCGCCTGGCAGAAGGCCGCCGACGCCACGGTCGCCGACGACCTGTACTGGCGCCTCTCGGCCACGGTCCCGGCGGGTCTTACCGCCTACGACACCTATACGGTGCAGTTCGTCGACACCATGAGCGCGGGGCTCGACCTCTCCAAGTTCGCCGCGAGCATGCGCGTGTACGTGGCGGCGGGCGCGGACGGCGGCTTCGACGCCGTCTCGGCCGGCAAGGACGGCCGCGCCGGCACCGAGCCCGCGAAGGGCTGGACCGACATCACGGCCCAGTGCAGGGTCTCGGTCGACGGTAAGACCTTCACCGTGCGCACCGGCGACCTGATCGCCGCGCTCGGCGGGGCCGACGCCTTTACCGCGGGCGCCCGCGTTGTCGCCGTGTACAACGCGCCGCTCAACAGCGCATGCAATCACGGTATCGCGAAGGGCAACCCCAACGAGGTCTACCTGCGCTACCCGCGCTCTCCCTTTGCCGACCAGTCGGGCGACGCCGGCTTCACCTGCACGCCGAGCGACGATGCGTGCGCCTACACCTGGGATCTCGCGCTCACCAAGCGCGGCAGCGACGGTGACAAGCCGCTTGCTGGGGCGGTCCTGAGCATCGCCGACGACCGCGGCCGCACGCTAGCGGCCGACGGCACGTGGGATGCGGAGGGCAAGGCCACCGTCACCACGGGCGAGGACGGCCGTGTGGCCGTCTCGGGCGTGGACTCGGGCAAGCTGGAGGTCCGCGAGCTCAAGGCGCCCAAGGGCTACACCGCCTTTGAGGGTACGCGCTCTGTGACGGTCAAGGCCGAGGGCCTGGACGTCGACCAGGTGGCCGCTTCCAAGCCCAAGCTCACCATCACGGCCGAGTCGCCCCTGCGCGCCGACGGCGCGGACGGGTCGACGGGCAGCCTGGAGGCGTCGCTCATCAACTCGCCCGCCGGCACGCCCCCTAGCATCTTCACCGGAGGCTTTATGCCCTCGACTGGCGATATGGCAATGTACGCCGCGGCCGCCGTTGCGGTCGTCGGAGCCGCGCTCATCGTGGCCGCGCTCCTGGTCAAGCGGGGAGGTGGCAGCCATAAAGAGTAGCTGGCAGCCCCACAGAGAGCGGGGCTAGACGTAACGAAGCAGATGCTTAGAAACAGACAGATGTTTTTAGATCAAATGAAATTCAAGCAGAAAGCAGAGGAAAAGAAGATGAGCATGAGCAAGAACATTGCACGCCTGGCAGTGACGGCAGGCCTCACCGCAGCGTTGAGCTTCGGCGGGGTTATGGCACCGGTGACGATGGCGTTTGCTGAGGGTACGCCGGTGGCTACGACGAGTGGCAACGTGACGATTAATGAGGAGACCTACAAGGATACGACCTTTAAGGGTATTCAGATTTTCAAGGCTAAGGTTACGCAGGACCAGAAGAGCGAGGGAGTCTGGGATTCCACTGGCGATAAGACCCTTTCCGATATTGATTGGGCAAATAATTCCGTGAAGGCTGCAGTGACTACGGCGTTTGATAATGTTGATAATGGCTCTAAACCTAGTGATTTGCCTAACGATAATTCCGCTCAGGCATGGGTCAACTTCATCAATAACCACAGTTCTGAAGTTGTGGGCAATAACGTCAATGCCGGAAGTGTGCTCGACATGATTGCTAAGTCGCTTGAAGGCCAGACGTGGACAGATGCGAAGAGTGGTACCCCGGGAACATTTGAGGGCATCGATGCCGGCTACTGGCTCTTTGAAACGAAGTCGGTCGGTGCAACTACTGGAGCAGATCGCAATAAAGACGCTTACACCTCACCGATCTTCGCTGTCGTCGGTGGCGAAGATGTAAAGGTGGAGCCCAAGAAGGATGTCCCCAGCGTTACCAAGGCAGTCAAGGACGATAACAACGGTAGTTTTGTGACAGATGGGAACAGGGACGTTTTCGAGGCGCCCAATAGGGTTGCGGACTCTGCATCCGACCAGCTGATTGAGTACCAGCTTGCAGGTACCGTGGCCAGCAATATCAATACTTACGAAAAGTACAGCTATACCTTTACTGATGATCTGCCTTCTACGATGGTTCCCAACCTCTCCGACGGTAAACCTGTTGTTGAGGTCAAGATTGACAATGCTAAGGTCAAGGAAGGCTACTACACTGCGAACTACGTCACTGATCAAGGAAAGAACGAGCTTGTTGTTTCTTTTGACAACCTTAAGGGAGAAATTAAATCTGACAAGGATAAGGATATTACCGTTAGTGGTAGCTCCAAAATCTATGTGAACTATAAGGCAAAGCTCAACCCTACTAAGGTTAACGCCGATATACTCGGTAAAGGCCAGAAGAATACCGTTACTCTGACCTATTCCAATAACCCCCACTCTAACGAAACAGGTACAACAGTCGTGCATCCCGCCTACGACTACACCTACGGCATTGACGTCACCAAGGTTGGTAATGAGGAAACCCCTAAGAAGCTCTCCGGTGTTGTGTTCAAGCTGCAGGAGAAGAACGACGAGGGCGAACTCGAGAATATGTTCATCGATTGCACCGGTGTAAAACAGACGAACGCCGAGAAAGCCAAGCTTACCACGGATTCCAGCGGCAAGATTAACGTTGTCGGTCTCGATGAGGGCACTTATGTCCTCACAGAGGTCACGCCCGCACCTGGCTACGATAACTCTCACGGCGACAAAGGCATCACGTTCACCATTACAAGCGGTGAGCTTTCCGAGAACGACACCACCGTGGTTACCCCTAAGGCTAAGGTAACTGATGGAGACAATCAGGCGCTCGTCAAAGTCGAAAACTCCACTGACGGCATGGTGCACCTCACCGTTACCGATAAGAAGGGCTCCAACCTCCCGCTGACCGGTCTCAACGGCGTGACCTTCACCTGGATCGCTGGTGGCGCGGTGCTGTGCATCGGCGTGGCGCACCTCATCCGCAGCCGTAAGCAGGCTGAGGAGTCCGAGCAGGAGTAACGCTCGCTCACCCATCCCTTTGGCAGGTGGGATGTGATGGCCATGAGACTTGCGGACACTTTTCTCGTCCATCCACGTTCTTGCTTTGCCATTCTTTTTTTCGGGGCAGACTCCGCACTGGAGTCTGCCCCGTTTTTTGGACAACACAGGCAGCCTCCACCGTCCGATGCGGACTCATCCGTCATCGCGTTTCTTGACTCGTATGAGGTTCGGTTTAAGGTCCGTAGGCGCTCGCGCGGTGCGGACGGTGGAAGGCATTTGCGCCGCAACAAGCGCAAATAAGAATGCCCGGGGTTAGAGGCCCGGGCATTTAACAAAACCAGAAAACTAGGCCGCCCGCGCTCCCAAACATTTACGCGGGGTGCGTCGTTTTCTATTGATATTGTATCCCGAATCGCCCCACCGATTCGGAACATTTTGAAAACTCAAATGCTGGCCTACGCACGAAAGGAATCTCGTTAATTCCGAAAATTATGTATAATTCCAATTAAAAATGGAATCAAACGAAAACGATGGAAATGAACGAAGCGCTAATCTACTTACAAGAAGCACTAGGCCTCTCTGCCAAGACCAAAAATTGGCCTGGATCCGCACGCTTGCCGCTGCATCTGCGGGCGATTGAGGTCCGCGCTGTTGACGCAAACGGTTTTTCGTTTTTGCTTGCAAGTTTGCCTACTGGCGTCGGGCTTCCCGAGGCTAAGAGAGTCTATAGTCAGCTAGCCTTGCGCGCGGAAACTCCTGTTGTCGTTTCGTTTCCTGATGCCGATGCACGTCAGCGCAAAGCATTGGTCTCACAAGGGATTCCCTTTGTCTGCCCCGGTAGACAGGCTTTTCTTCCATTTATGGGTACAGCCTGCACGGAGAGGGGCGGTGTCCGGTTTCGCAATCACGCGACCAAGATGTCGCCCAACGCGCAGGCTGCCGCAATCTGGGGAGCAACCCAGGAGCCATATCGTCCCTATGACCTTTGTCGTGCGCTTGGGATCTCGGCAAGCCGTGCGAGTGAGGCCATAACCGAGCTTGTCGACAGGGGGCTCGCGAGGCGCGAGCGTCGCGAGCGACGTGTCGTCGTGTTCCCTGTTGCCGTTGATCTTCTGCTCAGTGAGCACATGTCAGAGCTCTCCTCGCCTGTCTCGAAGGTCTTTTTTGCAAGGAAGACGCCGAAGATCGACTATCTTGTTGACGCCGGGGAGACGGCGCTCGCCGCGCGTTCGATGCTCGCTGCACCGGGCATGGAACAAAAGGCCGTCTTAAGAAGTACATGGCGTCAACTGAGCGACCTCGAAGTCGCAGACGGGGAGTTGCCGGATAACGAGACGGCGATGATCCAAGTGTGGCGCTATGCGCCCGTGTTTGCCGGCTCCTCCCGTGTCGACGACATTTCGCTTGCGCTATCTTTGGCGGCAATCGACGATGAACGAATTCAGCTCGAAGTCGATCGCATGTTTGGAAAGGAATATCCATGGCAAGAAGCGCTGTAGAAGGTCTCCAAGAATTTCAGCAGCATATGCAAGAAGCCGCAGGATCGTATGCCCTTATCGGCGGCACGGCATGCGACATTTTGCTCGCGGAGGCGGGACTTCCGTTTAGGGCGACTCACGATTTTGATGTGGTAATTGTCGCCGATGACCGGTTGCCTCAGACGGCAGAAGCTATATGGACTTTGGTGCGTGATGGCGGTTACCGCTGCGGCTGGGGCGAAGGCAAAGGCTCATGTTTTTATCGGTTTACAGAGCCTAAGATGCCGGGTTACCCCCATATGATTGAACTCTTCGCGAAGTGCCCCGACTTTCTAAAGGGTCGTGAGGGGATTGATGTGGCGCCAATTCACGTTGATGAAAACATAAGCAGTCTTTCGGCAATTTTGTTGGACGATGCTTACTACAGCTTGTTCCTTCAGGGAATTCGAACCGTAGGCGGCGTTTCGGTCCTGGGGACGGAATACATTGTCCCGTTCAAAGCGAAGGCGTATCTCGACCTAAAAGCTAGAAGGGAAGCGGGGGAGAACGTTGATTCGAGGAAGGTAAAAAAGCATAAACGCGATGCGCTGAGACTTGCTCAGCTGCTTGGCGAGTCGGAAGGTGTCGATCTGCGCGGAGAACTGAAGGACGATATGCTTGCGTTTGTCAAAGATTGTGAGGTGGGCGACGTCAATCTGAAACAGATTGGGGTTGCGGGCGTAACGATGGCGCAATTGCTCGAGACGATGAAAGCAACATATGGCTTGATTGGTTGAGTGGGGTTACGTGGCCCGGACGGTGCAGCCAAGCTTCGTTGTCCGGCGCATGAGCTCGCTAATCGGCTATTATTTGTTTAGACAACCTGAGCTGTAGAGGAGTGACCGGCGATGGTGCAGGGCGCCAAACATATGAAGAGCAATAACGCCGCGGCCAATGGCGGCTCAAGCCCTCAGCCCAAACCTCAACCAAAGCCCAAGCGCCGTCGCAAGCGGCTGCCGCGCTGGGCCGACCGGCTCATCACCATCGTCATCATCCTCATTGGCGTGGGCCTTATGACCTGGCCGTGGATCTTGGACCGGCTCGAGGCCTCGGGCGTGTTCAACCAAATCAGCACCGTGTCCAGCACCGTGGACGCGCTGTCTGCCGAGGAGCGCGAGCGCATCCTGCTCCAGGCGCGCTCCTTTAACGAGCAACTGGCGGGCGAGGCCACCGAGCTTCCCGCCGACCAGATCGAGCCCTACGCCCAGCAGCTCATCTTTGACCGCGACCCCATGATGAGCTGGGTCGAGATCCCCTCCATCGACGTGAGCATGCCCATCTACCACGGCACGAGTGAGGAAGTCCTTATGGCGGGCGTCGGCCACCTGGAGGGCACGAGCCTGCCGGTGGGTGGCACCTCGACGCACTGCGTGCTCACCGCGCACTCGGGCATGCGCAACCTGAGCATGTTCGACGACATCCATTCGCTGGAGCCCGGCGACCTGGTGCTGCTGCACACCATGAACAAGACGCTCGCCTACAAGATGGTGGACTCCGAGGTGGTGCTGCCCGAGGAGATGGAGTCGCTGACCATCGAGCCCGGCGCCGACAAGGTGACGCTCGTCACCTGCACGCCCTACGGCGTGAACGACCATCGCCTGCTGGTGCACTGCGTGCGCACCAAGTACAACAAGAAGGACGTCGACAAGCAAAAGTCGCTGGCCGGCCGCCACTGGGGCAAGCGCGAGTTCGCCGTGCTCATCGTGGTCGTGGCCATTGTGCTGTTGCTGCTGGACATCGTGATCCACGCGGTCCGCAAGCGCCGCAAGGCCAAGGCCTCGGCATAGGACATCGTTCAGAAGCACCGCAATGGGGGACAGGCACCTTTGTGGCGGTCGGGGACTTCCAAACCATCACAACATTCGATGAAAATCTCGATTTTGACGATAAACGTCGAATGTTGTGATGGTCTTCGTTATGGGCGCGACGGCTTTCGTTGCGGACAGTACGGTTTTCGCTATGGACGGTGCGGTTTCGCTGCAGAACCGCCAGCCTGCCGCCTGCCAGCCCGCCGCCCTCGTTACGTTTTCGCTGCATTTAGGTAAAGCACCTGCTCCAAGTGGCGTTGCCTTGTATACTAGAGCGGTTTATCTGTTATGCGGAAGGGAGCGCCTATGGCACTCAGCGAGAAAGATGTGCGCGGCATCGCCGAGTACGCAAAGATCGCACTGACCGATGACGAGCTCACCCAGATGACGTCCTACCTGAACGACGCCGTCCAGATGCTCGAGCCCGTCCTGCAATATGACTTGCCCGACGTGGAGCCCACGTTCCGTCCCATCGGAAGCCTGTCCAACGTGATGGGCGACGACCTGCGCGAGCCCGAGCGCGACCTGCCGCTCGACGTTGCGCTCGAAAACGCCGGCAGCGCGCGCGACCGCTACTTCCGCGTGCCGTCCATTTTGGGAGAGGGGGAGAGCGAGTAATGGCGCTAAGCTTCGATTCCCTTACCGCCGCCCAGATCGCCGCGGGCGTTGCTGCCGGCGACTTTACCGCTACCGAGGTGGCCAAGGCCTCCCTTGCCGCCATCGAGGCGCGCGAGGGCGGGGTCCAGGCATTCCTGCAGGTGGCGCCCGAGCTCGCGCTCGAGGCCGCTGCGCGCGTGGATGCCGACCGTGCCGCAGGCAAGCCGCTGCCCCCGCTCGCGGGCGTGCCGCTGGCCATCAAGGACAACATGAACCTCGTGGGCACGCGCACCACCTGTGCTTCCCGCATGCTCGAGAACTACCAGAGCGTCTACACCGCCACCTGCGTCCAGCGCATGCTCGATGCCGGCTGCCTGCCCATGGGCAAGGTCAACATGGACGAGTTTGCCTTTGGTAGCTCTACCGAGAGCTCGGCGTTCCACCGCACCAATAACCCCTGGGATACCGAGCGCGTGCCCGGCGGCTCCTCGGGCGGCTCCGCTGCCGCCGTCGCCGCGGGCGAGGTCGCGCTCTCGCTGGGCTCGGACACCGGCGGCTCCATCCGCCAGCCGGCGTCGCTGTGCGGCGTGGTGGGCTTTAAGCCCACGTATGGCGCCGTGAGCCGTTACGGTGTGGTTGCCTTTGGCTCGTCGCTCGACCAGGTGGGACCCTTCGGCCGCACGGTCGAGGATGTCGCGCTGGCCATGAACGCGCTTACCGGCGCGGGCCACGATCCGTACGACTGCACCAGCCAGGATTGCGCCGTCGACTTTACCGAGCACCTCAACGACAGCATCGAGGGCAAGCGCGTGGGCATTATCCCTGCGTTTATGGAGGCCGAGGGCCTGACGCCCGAGGTCAAGGCCGCTGTTCAGCGCGCCGCCCAGGAGCTGCAGAACCAGGGCGCCGAGCTGGTCGAGGTCGACCTGCCGCACCTGGACGCCGCCATCGCCGCCTACTACGTCATCGGCCCTGCCGAGGCGTTCTCCAACCTGGCCCGTTTTGACGGCATTCGCTACGGCTATCAGGAGGAGGGCTGCGCCAACCTGTCCGACCAGAGCTCGCTCTCGCGCGCCCGCGGCTTTGGCGCCGAGGCCAAGCGCCGTCAGATGCTCGGCGCCTACCTGCTGAGCTCGGGCGTGTACGACAAGTACTATTACGCTGCGCAAAAAGCCCGCACGCTCATCACGCAGGACTACGACGCCGCGTATGCCAAGGTGGACACCATCCTCATGCCCGCCTCGCCGCGCACGGCCTTTAAGTTTGGCGAGATCAGCGACCCCACGCAGATGTACCTCTCCGACCTGTACACCATCTCGCTCAACATTTGCGGCAACGGTGGTATCTCGGTGCCGCTGGGCCTGGGCGAGGACAGCAAACTGCCCGTTTCTGCCCAGCTGGTTGGTCCGGCCTTTAAGGACCGTCAGCTGCTCACGTTTGCCCGCGCCCTGGAGCGCGGCTTTGCCGATGCCGCCACGGGTGCGCCCGCGCTTTCCGTTGCGCCCGATTTTGCCGGGAAGGGAGGCGAGCTGTAATGAAGGAGCTTTCCGAGGTCCTGCAGGATTGGGAGGCCGTGATCGGCCTGGAGATCCATACCGAGCTCACCGCACTCGATACCAAGATGTTCTGCAACTGCAAGCTCAGCCACGATGACGAGCCCAACGCCAACGTGTGCCCGGTGTGCCTGGGCCTGCCCGGCGCCCTGCCGGTGCCTAACAAGAAGGCAATTGAGAGCATTGTTAAGGCCGGTCTCGCCACCAATTGCGAGATCCAGCGCCACTCGATGTTCTACCGCAAGCACTATTTCTATCCCGATATGGCCAAGAACTTCCAGACTACGCAGGGTCCGGTTGCTTTTGCCATGTACGGTCACCTGGATCTGGACGTGACCGGTCGCGGTGCCGCCGAGCGCCCCGACTGCGCGTTTGGCGAGGCCGAGGCCCAGAGCCTGGCGAGCGCCTCGGCCAACGCCGAGGGCCTGTCCACGTCCATGACGTCGACCATGCGCGAAGGCAACCAGCGCGCCGGTCACCTGGCCAGCTACGACGCGTCCAACCTGCAGATGCCCGAGCGTCGCGAGGACGGTTCCTACACGGTGCCCATCCGCATTCTGCGCATCCACATGGAGGAGGATGCCGCCAAGATGGTGCACGTGGGCGGTGCCGAGGGCCGCATTACCGCTGCTGCCGAGTCGCTCGTCGACTACAACCGCTGCGGCACGCCGCTGATTGAGCTCGTCACCGAGCCCGACCTGCGCACGCCTGAGGAGGCTCGCCTGTTTATGGAGAAGCTCCGTCGCATTTTTGTGACGCTGGGCATTTCGGACTGCTCCATGGAGAAGGGTTCCATGCGCTGCGACGGCAATGTGTCGCTGCGCCGCCGCGGCGAGACCAAGCTGGGCACCAAGACCGAGCTCAAGAACCTCAACTCGTTTAAGAGTCTGCATGACGGCCTTGCCTACGAGATCTGCCGCCAGGCCGAGGTGCTCGAGGAAGGCGGCATCATCTATCAGGAGACCCGCCACTGGGAGCCCAGCCGCAAGCGCACCGTGGTCATGCGTGTGAAGGAGACGGCCGACGACTATCGCCTGTTCCCCGATCCCGACCTGGCGCCCTTCGATCTGGACGACGAGTTCATCGACCGCTGCCGAGGCGAGATCCCCGAGCTGCCCGATGCCAAGCGCGCCCGTTTTGAGGCCGACTTTGGCATTAAGGCGGCCGATGCCGAGCAGATTGCTGGCGACCCGGAGTTTGCCGAGTTCTTTGAGGCTGCCGCTGCCGGTATGGCTGGCAAGGAGGCCCAGACGGTCGCAAACCTGCTGGTGAACGAGATGATCGCCTACCTTAAGGGTGCGGGTGTGTCGCTGACCGAGTCCGGTATTGCACCGGCTCAGGTGGCAGCGCTTGCCAAGTTGCTCGCGACCGATGCCATTAGCTCCAACCAGGCACACGAGGTCTTTGAGGCCATGGCCCAGACCGGCGACGATCCCAACAAGATCGTCGACGAGCGCGGTATGCGTCAGGTGAGCGATGCTGGTGCGCTGCAGCCGATTGTGGACGAGGTGCTGGCAAACTGTGCCGATCAGGCGCAGCAATATCGTGACGGCAACCAGAAGGTTATCGGCTTTTTGGTGGGCCAGTGCATGAAGGCGAGTCGCGGCAAGGGCAATCCGAAGCTCTTCAACGAGTTGCTGAGAACGTCGCTCTCGTAGCTGCGAGGCCGGGGAAGCCCCGAGTCGCCGGGGTATTTCCTCCAAATTTCAAACAGTCCTATGCAAGACGAAGGCCACATTTAGTGGCCTTCTTTGCATGCGGAACTCATTTGGAGCAAACACCCCGGCGACTCGGGGCTTCCCCGGCCAGACGACTCGGCCGTTCGGGTCAGGCGGGGCTGAATGGAATAGAGTGAATGGGCGTGCCGTCGGCACGCCCATTGTTTTGAGGGGAACTCATTGAGAGGCAAGGCCCTGCGCCCGGCCCCTCGGTTCCGTGACGACTCGGCCGTTCGGGTCAGGCGGGCTGAATGGAATTTGGTGATGAGGGCGCCGTTGGCGCCCTCATTCTTTATGGATGTTGAAAACGAAGGTGAATACTTTTCCGCGAAGTGAACGACCTATTTTGGACCCCTGAAACATCAACACTTTTCTGGCTCTGTTTCCTGCGGTTTTGTCGAGTTTTTCCTGCGGTTTTGCTGGCGAAAAATGCAGATGTTTCGGGGGCCCGATTTCACTCGTTCACTTCGCGGAAAAGTATTAGACCTCGATTTGTTGGGTCGGGGGAGAGCCTTTCTTGGATGCCGGAGATGTACGTTGCGGCAGGCGGATCGCCAGAAGTCGGCTGTTCCGCTCCTCAAGATTTCCAAAAAGTTAACCTTTGTTGAACTTAATAGTTAGATAAACTAAACTATTTTCCAAAAGTGTGCTCGAGCAAACTTGTTTACTCGGGTGCTGAGGCACCGTGCCGCGTCCAATGCGGCAAAAGGGAGAAGCAACATGAAGAAGTCGACGTTTAATACCCTACTTGTCGGTGGCGGTTTTCTGCTTGGCACGGCCGGCATCAAGCTGCTTACCAGCGCTCCGGTCAAGAATGCCTGCGTGCAGGGTATCGCGTGCGGCATGCGCATCAAGAACGGCTACCAGGACATGGTCGAGCAGGCCAAGGCCAATGTCGACGACATGGTTGCCGAGGCTGCCTACATCACCCAGAGCGAGGCCGCTGCTGACGAGGCAGCCGAGTAACGCTCCCAGGCACAAACTATGAGATTCTCGATTATTAGCGAGATCCCCGGCAGGACCCGTCTTCAATTGGCGGGTCCTGTGCCAGAGAGCGATCTCGATGCACTTCTTAAGCTTGGCGGCGATATCGACGGCGTGCACAAGGTGCGCGTTTATGGCCGTATTGGCCAGATGGCGCTCGAATACGACGAGCGGTGTCGTGCGGGCGTGCTCGACGCCTTGGGTGCGCTCGATGCCCAGGCCATTGCCGACGCAAAGACGGGTTACGTGATGCAGCTTGAGCCACGCAAGCACAAGCTCGTCATGGATCTCGCCACACTTATCGGCGCCCACTACGCGCGCCGATGGTTCTTGCCGACGCCTCTGCGTGCGGTGTTTGTCGTGGCCGGTTACATGGCATTTTTGCGCGCTGCCCTTCATGAGCTGGCGCAGCCGCGCCTGACCGTTCCCGTGCTCGACGCTTCGGCCATCGGCATTTCGTTCGTCAAACGTGATGTCGACACCGCGGGCCAGACGATGTTCCTGCTCAACGTGGGGGAGCTGCTCGAGGACTACACCCGCGCCATGAGCGAAAACGAGCTCATCAACTCGCTGCTCGATGTGCCCGACAAGGCGCAAAAGGTCGTCGGCGACACCGAGGTAAGCGTTGCCGCGACCGAGCTCGAGCCCGGCGATCTGGTCGCCGTGCGCACTGGCATGTCCATCTGCATCGACGGCGTGGTTGAGCAGGGGAGCGCCATGGTCAACCAGGCGACCCTGACCGGCGAGCCGTTGGCCGTCGAGCGCAGCGCAGGCGACGACGTGTTCGCCGGCACCGTCGTGGAAGACGGCAGCATCTTGGTGCGCGTGCGCGCCAACACGGCGCAGACCAAGCTGCGCTCGATCGTCTCGCTCGTGCAGACGGCCGACTCGCTCAAGTCCGAGGGCCAGTCGCACATGGAAGACCTTGCCAACAAGATCGTCCCGTGGAACTTCCTGCTCGCGGGCCTTGTCGCGCTCACCACACGTAGCCTCATTAAGACCTCCGCGGCGCTGATGGTCGACTACTCGTGTGCACTCAAGCTCACGGGTTCCGTTGCCGTCATGACCGCCATGAGCGATGCTGCCAAGATGGGCGTCATGGTCAAGGGCGCGAAGTACTTTGAGTCGTTTGCCAAGGCAGACACCATCGTTTTTGATAAGACCGGCACGCTGACCGAGGCGCAGCCGCGCCTGGCTTGCGTGCTCACGACCGACGGCTGGAGCGAGGACGAGGTCCTGCGTCTTTCCGCTTGCTTGGAGGAGCATTTTCCCCACCCGGTAGCGCGCGCCGTGGTCAATGCGGCACGCGAGCGCGGGCTCGAGCACCGCGAGCGTCACGCTGCTGTCGAGTACATCGTGGCGCACGGCATCGCTTCGTCCATCGAAGGACGTCGCGCGATTATCGGCTCGGCACACTTTGTGTTTGAGGACGAGCATGCCCAGCTAGAGGCAGAGACGCAAGAGCAAATTGAGTCCCAGATGCAGGGCTTGTCGCCGCTGTATCTGGCGGTCGATGGCACCGTTGTGGGCGTGCTCGGCATCGAGGACCCGCTTAAGCCCGGGGTCCGCGAGGCCATTGCCGACCTGCACGCGTTGGGCGTTAAGCACGTGGTCATGCTCACGGGCGACTCGGAGCGCACGGCCGAGCGCATTGCTCGCGAGGCAGGTGTCGACGAGTTTAAGGCCGAGCTGCTGCCCGAGGACAAGTACGCGTATGTGGAGCGGATTAAGCGCGAGGGACGCCACGTTGCCATGGTGGGCGACGGCGTCAACGACTCACCGGCGCTGGGCCTGGCCGACGTGGGCCTGGCAATGGGCGGCGGCAGCGACATCGCCAAGGAGGTCGCCGATATCATCCTGACCGACACGGATCTGGCCGCAATCGTGCGCCTGCGCCGCATGAGTCAGGGGCTTATCGACCGTCTGACGAGTTCGTATTCCAAGGTGATGCTCACCAACTCGGCGCTGTTGGCATTGGGTATTACCGGCATGATCACTCCGCAGACTTCGTCACTGCTGCACAACGGCTCAACGATCGCCTACAGCCTGGGCAACGCAAAGGCGTACCTGCGTTAGCAGACGTGTCCGCCCACGTTATCTGGCCTGCGCCTGGACGGCATCGGTGTCGTCCAGGCGCAGGCCTTTTGCATTTGACCATTTGCTAGCTTCTTTATATCTTGTTGCTAGCAAGGCTAGCAATTGAAGGGAGCGGGATCGACGTGGGTGCTGTTAGCGGCATGGCGCAGGTGAACGTTCGCGTGGATCGCCAGGTCAAGAACCGTGCCGAGGAAGCGCTGCGGCTTTCGGGCGCCTCGCTGCCCGAGCTTATCAAAAAGGTCGTGGCAAAGGTTGCACAGGGCGGCGGTTCGTGCGAAGAGGTGCTGTCGGCCGTTGACGACCAACTGCCTAGTGCTGGTGCCACCTCGCTGTTCGCCGCATCATGGGCGGCGGCGGATCAGCTTTACGCGGACCTGGGCATCGCTGCGTCGCCCGTATCCGACGATCGCGATTGGGACACAATCTATTCCGAAGCCATGGACGAGCGCTATCGCCAAAAGGGGATGATCCTGTGAGCGGGGCGCCTCTCAAGATTATGGTGGACGCTAACGTATGGGTTGATTCGTTTTGCGTCGACCATGCCGAGTCGCTTGCCGCGCGTGCGTTTATTGGGCAGGCGGCGGAGATGGGGGCATTGCTGTTCTTTCCGGTGCATATCGCCAAGGACGTGCTGTACGTTGTCCAACACGAGCTGAAGCGTAGCGTTTTTGCCAGCGGGGGAGCGCTCGACGAGGCTTCTGCCCGCGCGATTGGCGATGCGGCGTTGGCGTTTGTTCGGAACATGACCGAAAACGCCACGGCCGTGGGTGCAGATGCGTCGGATCTTTGGCTGGCCGACAAATACTTAACGCTCCATCGCGATTACGAGGACAACTTGGTGCTCGCCGCGTGCAAGCGCGCACAGGTCGATTACTTGGTGACTAACGATCTCAAGCTGCTCGAACATGCCGATCTTGCAGCGAAGACCCCGCGCCAAATGATGCCGATTCTTGCTTTGGCCGAACGCGGCGGCGCGGCTATCGGTTGACGCGAACTGTTTGCGGGCCTCTTGGACGACGATGCGCCAAGGGGCCCGCGTCTGCTATTTACAAAAGCTCGGCCTTAATAACGGGAGCCTCGGCGAACTTTTCGACAACCTTTTCGTCGGAATCGTTTAGTGCTGCCAGACTGCGGTAGACCCACTCGTTGACCTGGGTGTTCTTGACGCCTGCGGTCTGCATAAGGGCGCCTACCTCGCGGATTGCTGCGAACAGATCGGCTTTGGGACCCGCGAGCTCGACCTCGATGCCGTGGTAGGCGGCCACGCCGCGGTTCTCGCTCACGTGGTCGATAAAGCCCTCGACGGTCTCAAGCTGCTGGGCGAGAGCTACATTATCGTCGGCGTCCAGCGCAACAAGGGCGTTCGATACCGTGAGGGCGGGATGTCCGCAGGGAACAAAGCCCTCGATGACATCCATAGCTTCGGTAATGGTTGAGCCCAGGCCTGCGAGGGCATTGACGAGTTGCTGCTTGGTATCCATAACGGTCCTTTCGACGGGGCAATTTTGCTTGGCGAAAATATACGTGACGCGATCGGTAGCAAAAGTGCGAAGTGCGGCGCACATTGGGGTCTTCACAGCTCGTGCATAGAACAGCTGCCTGCCTTTAGAACGTGGTAAGATAGCTATCCACGAGCGGGGTTCACCCGCGTGTTCCTTGAAAAGTCGACGGTTATCGGGTGTTTGCAGACCCGATACCATCCAGACTTTCCCGACATTCGGGGGCGACTGGTTTCGACACGATAGCTCTGAGAGAGGAAGCAAGCCGAGGTCTCCTCGCCTCGTTAAACAGGGGTACCGTCAAATTGAATTGACAATAACTCTTCTTTTGAGCCTATGGCTCTCGCTGCTTAGTTTATAGCGGCGCGTCAACCCGGTGATTTCCCCGACACCGGCGCGACGTCATGTTAGGGGAATGCTCCTGCGCACGTAATCGGTATGGCGCAGGCTAAGACCGAACCGGTTAGGACGCCGCGAGCGTGTCGCTGCGCGCAAAGCGTCCGAGACTAAACCAGCGACTGAGCTTGGAGATGCCAATCAGGGGGCTTTCGTGGACCGGAGTTCGATTCTCCGCGCCTCCACCAACTGTTCAGTAGGCGAACATATGCAGGTGTTCGTCGTTAGGCGGGCGTTCGTATTGCTCGTCGAATAGAAGAAGCCGCTCCATACGGGGCGGCTTCTTTGCGTTTTAGGCCTGCGGCATGATCTCCTGCTCGCCGTCCTCGTCCATATACGGCATGAGGAACACGCCGCCCTGCTCGGTGGTAAGCAGCAGGTACTCGCGGTTGTGCTCGTCGCACACGATTTCCTGGCCGATGCCCTCGGGCAGGTCGTATATGGGGCCGTCCGTGCGGGCTGGCCTCACGGTCATGTCCTGCGCTCCCATGGCCTGCGACGCGCAGCTGGCGGCGGCCAGAACGATGAACAGCAGGACGACCGCCGCGAGGATGGGGCCGCACCCGCCGTTGCGCTCCTCGTCTGCGGGGCTCGGGTACGGCATGGCCTATCCCACCTTCACCAGATAGTCGTCGGCCTCTGGCTTGCCCGTGGCCTTGCCCACGGCGATGTAGCGCGTTGCGCCGCTGTAGCCCGTGTATCGGCCCCACACGTAGCCGTCGGCGATCTTGTACCAGTTATCCAGCGTCACGGTCTCGCCGCTGGAATAGTGCGCCACCTCGGTGCCGCCCAGGCCGGGGGCGTCGCGCACGCGCAGGTAGTCCACAGTGCAGCGGTAGGTGCCGCCGAAGTTCTCGGTCGTTTCCTGCTGCGCAGGCTGCGGCTGCGGGACGGCTGCGGGGGCGCTTCCAGCAGTGATGCCGAAGCATTCCAGGTAGATGCGCGCCAGCTCGTCCAGGTTGCCGTTGAACTTCTCGCGGTCGCCGTCGTTGTCGATGAAGCCGTTCTCGCACAGGCGGTAGTTGATGCCGCGCGCGGCGGCTCGGTTCGGGTTCGCGAAGTCGGAACGGCGCACCAGCTTCTCGGAGCGCCCGGGCATGAACGCCGCCAGCTTGTCGGCCAGCGCATTGTCGTACTCGTCAGGCTCGAAGCCCTCCTTGATGATGACGTGCGCGCCGTGGGCCGTGGCGATGCCGCTGGCGTCCATGTGCAGCTCCACCACTGGCGCGTCGGTGCTCAGGCGGTTAAGCCCGCCGTCGGCGTACCAGTTGCGGGACGTATCGCCCAGCTCGACCTCGGAACCGCCCAGTTCTTTGATTCGCTGGCCCAGGGCGCGAACGCGCTCGGCCTCGGTGCAGCCGCCTGCGCAGCAGCCGGGGTCGCCAGCGCCGTGGCCGCAGATGATGAACAGTTTAGCCATTGCCTACTCCTTCCCGCCTACGGTCACGCCCAGCAGGGCGTCGAGCCACTTGGATGTGATGCCTACCGACTTGAACAGCGTGTAGGCCGCCTGCACGCCGCCTACCACGGCGAAGGCGCACGTGACCCATGCGCCCGGGTCTGCGGGCACGCCGCCCACGAAGCCGGTCACGACGCCCGCCAGGAGCGAGCAGCCCAGCGCCAGGATGCGCGCGGCCTTGCCGGTCATGGCCTCGGTCTTGATCAGCTGCACCGCGAACGGCACGGCGAAAGACAGCACGATGGCTGCGATTGCTTGCATTTCTGTCATTTCGGATTCCTTTCTATCGAGCCGATTCCTTGTAGAGCAGGTCGACGCGGTCGGCGATGTGGTCGACCTTCGCCGCCATGCCCTGGCTACGCGCCTGGCTGTTCGCCAGGTCGGCGTGCAGCACCTCGTTGGAGGTCACGACGGACTCCATGAGCGCCTTCATAGCCTCCATCAGCGCGTTGCTGCGCTCCATCTGCGCGGCGATGCGGCCCTCCATCTGGCTGCGCTCGCGGTCGCGCTGCGCCCGCTCGTTCACCTCGTCCTGCTTTCGCTCTTCGCGCTTGAGGTCGATGTTCGCTTTGCGCTCGTTCTGGGCCTTGAACTCTTCGAGGAACTGCTTGCCGAAGTACAGGACCACTAGGACGAGCAGTGCGCCGAAAAGCGACCCGGGGCCGTACGGCGCGAAGATTTCCAGCACGTCGGTCATTCGTTTTCTCACCTCCTCGAATCGCTGCCGCGATTGTCCGCGAGGTGTCGCCGGGCAAAAGAAAAGCGCCCCCGAAGGGGCGCTCGCTACTCCTGCGGCGCTTCCGGCTGGTCGGGCTCCATGGCTTCCAGCTCGTTGATGCGGTCGCGCCACGTCTGGCGCTGCGAGATGATCTCGGCCACCTCCTTGGCAGCTGCGGCGATGGCCGAGAGCAGGTCGGTGATGGACGATGCGGAGAAGATGCGCTCCACCGCCTTCATGACCTTGTAGTCGCTCTGCTCAAGCTGCTGTTTGTAGCCGTTGATCTCCCCGGCGATTTCCTGTTCCGTCATGGGTCGCTCCTTCCGTTGCTAGGGTAGGGGCATGTTCCCATCCGTGTCGCCTCCAGGTTTGGATTGCATTGAGCAACCCCCCCCGCGGGATTTCCGAACAGGCTGCGGTACAGCGCGTCCATGGCCCGCACGCTGCGGTGCGCGTCCAGCCGCTTCATGCCTCCGCGCCAGCTCTGGTAGCTCTGCTCCACCTGCTCGGGGGTCATGATGCCATCGGCGACCATGCGGGCCATCTTCTTGAGCTTGCGGCGCTCCCGCGTTATGGAGTCTCGGCACGGCTTCACGACTATGCGGCCCGTCTCCGTGTAGAAGATGCGCTTCTTCAGCCACGTGAACCCGCGCGTGAGCTTCACCACGCGCGTCTTGCGCGGGTTCAGCTCGATGCCCAGCTCGGCGCATTTGCCCTCTATCAGCAGCAGGCACACCTGCAAGTAGTCCTTGGACTCGTGTATCAGGTAGAAGTCGTCCATGTAGCGCCCGTAAGACTCGGGGCGCAGCATCTCGGTCACATAGTGGTCGATGCGGTTGGGGTGCGCCACCGCGCATATCTGGTTCGGCTCGCTGCCCAGCCCCAGGCCCACATCGCCCTGCGCGTCTATCAGGCGGTGCTCCAAGGCGACCACGCGCGGATCTAGCAGCGCGGCAGCCACCTGGTCTTTGACGGGTTGGTGCGCTATGCGCGCGAAGTAGTCGGAGAAGTCGCCCAGGAGGATGTAGCCCTCGCGGCCGTGCCGCCTCCAGTGGTCGGCCAGGTGGCGCTTGAGCAGCTTCAGGGCGTAGTCGGTGGCGCGCCCCTTGATGTTCGCGGAGTTCGCGGCTATGAGGGTGGGCACGATCGCGGGCACGAGCGCGTTCTGCGACAGCGACTTCTGCACAACGCGCTCGGGGAAGTGCACGGCGCTGATATGGCGCAGCTTTCCGCGCTCCCACAGGTCGAACCGTATGAAGCCCCGGCATATGTCGCGCCCCTCCAAAAGGTCGCGGCGGGACAGGACGGCGTTGCGCAGGTAGCTTTTCATGTATCGCTGCGTGGATGCCTTCCACATCACGCCTCGTGCGGCCTGCTTCGATGCCTTGCACAGGCTGTTGAGGTCGGCCACGGTATCAAGCGTGCACGCCTTGACGCGCTCGGCCTTGGCCTGCGCGCGCCTCTCCTCGCGGCGCTTGCGGCGCGCCGCCCGCCTTTGCTCGGAGTTCACAGGAGGCACCCCGCGCGGCTTGCAATGTGGCTCTGGCAGCCGCTTGAGGTATGGCCATGAAACGCGGCGAAGCCACGGAGCGCCGCGCCATGCAAGCAGCGTCCGGCCACCCTCGCGGGGTGCGTATTTACGGGCGCATGCCCGACGGTCGCGCCTTCCTTCCTCTTCGCGCTCTGCTTTCGGCCCTGGGGCCTACTCGGTCTGGCAATAAGGGAATCCGGGGCGGGGGCGAACCCAGACGTTCGTCGCCGAGTTGTAGTTGGCATTGCCGTTGTTGTTGACATAGCACACGTTGGACGCGGAGCCCGACGTAACGGAACGCAGCCACCAATTGTACCGATAAACAAGGCGCGACCGCCGTCCATTATAGCGAACGCAGGCGCTCTAGCTCGGCCTCGGCCTCGGCTATGCGCTCCTCGGTGGACTTCTTGCCGGTGACGCGCACGTTCTTGCGCGCGCCCTTCAGCAGCCTGATCTCCTCCTCGACCATGGCCGCCAGCTCCTCGAAGCGGTTGGCGTTCACGGGCAGGCCGATATCCATGAGGCACTGCATGTCCAGCATAAGCTGCTCGCAGTCCGCTATGGCCAGCGTCAGGTAGCGTTTCCTCTCCAGCGCGTTGAACGAGCTGTTGGGATAGAAGCAGTCGGCGCGGTTGACGTTGTACACGATGCTGCGCGCCGTCTCCACGGTCGGCACCGCGTTCAGCAGCCTGTAGGCCTTGGGCACTACTGAGGAGGACGCCATCAGCTTATTAACCTCCACGCGGATGGCGATGGCCTGTGTGAAGAACTTGTACTCGGACACCTCACGGTTGCGCTGGTAGACGCCGCTCACGTGCACCTCCTGGGGAAACTGGCGAAAAAAACGGCCCGCTTCGCGGGCAGGAGGCGACCGCGCAAGGCGGTCGCCTAAAAGCAGAGTATAGAGCACTCGGCTGGCTAGCCGACGAGGAAGCCGGGGCGGGGGCGAACCCAGACGTACGTCGCCGAGGTGTAGTTGGCAGAGCCGGTGGTGGTGACACAGCACACGTTGGACGCGGAGCCCGACGTAACGGAACGCAGCCACCAATCGCACCGACTTCCGTTGACTCGGTGCGCCGTGTCCCTGAACAAGTCCCACTGGCAGTCAAAGCCGACGCTGTAGCCCTTGGTGCCCCACACTGGGCAGCCGTACACCTCCATCTCGGACAGCGAGAACACCTTGCCGATATCCTGCCAGCTCCACGAGTTGGAGTCGTTGAGCGCGCCGCTGGCGCTGTAACGCTCCTCAAGCAGGACGCGCTGGGTCAGCAGGTACTTGGTCAGGCTCTCGGGCAGGCACGCCTCGAAGGCCGTCTCCCACGCCTTGAGGTTGCTGTTGGGGTAAGGGCATTTCTGGTCGGCGGTGCCCTGGTTCGTGTTGGTCGTGTTCCACATCAGGAAGCTGTCGTTGGCAACGCCGGTCACGGTCTTGGCCACGGCGATGGGCGCGGAGGCCACGAAGGCGATGTGGTGGCCTTTGGAGCTGTCGCCGCAGCAGTAGTACGGGTCGAAGTGCGCCAGGAGGAAGCGCACGGACTGCTGGGCCGCCACGCCCGACGCGCTTACCAGCGGCACGTCGATGTAGTCCCCCACGCGCAGGCCCGCGAAGTTGCCGTTGGCGGCTCGCCTGTGCAGCGCGTCGTACACGCTGCCGCTGCCGATCTCTCCCGCCAGGATGGTGGCGATGTTCTGCCCGCCGTACTTGCCGATTTGGCCCTGGCGGTTGTACTCGGCGTTGTTGAGCGCCGTCTGCGCGTTGCTGCGCGCGGTATCGTCGATGACCTCGTAGCCGATGCCGCCCACCGACAGGGTTTTCGCTTGTGCCATTTCGTTGCCTTTCTACTTGAGGTTGAGGGTTGTGCCGGACGCCGTGCAGGTGCTCCCGAACGTGATGGTGCTGCCAGATGCACTGGCCTTGGAGGCGGGGCAGTACACGGTGCCGTCGTCGTAGATGAACGCGTCCGTGGCGTCGGCCAGCTTGCCGTACAGGTCGGCTATCTGCTGCTTCTGCTTGGCCATGTCCGAGCTGCCCGCGCTGCCCTGCGCCACGCTGTTGGCTATCTGCAGGGCGATGTTTGCCGCCGCGTCGGCGTTCGAGGCCGCGCCGTTTGCCGCAGCCGTGGCGGCTTGCGAGGCCGTCTTCAGCTGCGACGCCTCGGTCACGCGGTCGCTTTCCGCCTTGGCTCGCTTCTTCTCGGCCTCTGCGCGCTTGGTTTCGGCGGTCTGGCGTGCCTTCTCGTTCGTGGCGCGCTGGTTTTCCGCGCTCGCGCGGGAGGCCTCGGCCTTCTGCATCTGCGCGTTCAGCGCGCTCACGTCGGCTAGCTGCCCTTCGAGGTTCGCGATGATCGCCTCCACCGCATCGACGTACGGGCCGGATATCTCGCCCGACGCGCTTGCCGAGGGCAACACATTCACCAGGACGTTCTCGGTGGTGGCGTCCAGCCCTGCCGCGTTCCGCACGCGCACGTAGCACACCTTGAGCAGCCCGGCCACGCCGAAGACGGCGGGGTCGACCGTCACGGTGGCCACGTTGTCGCTGATGCCAGTGAACTGCTGCTCCACGTAGGTGTGGTCGGGCTTCGCAGCCATGAGGTGCACCTTGCAGCCCGTCAGGGCCGCCTTCTTGTCGCCGTCGTAGATGGCGGCCTTCAGGACCTCGGCGCTGTCGCCCTGGTGCACGGTGATGACGGGCGGCGCTATGTTGGTCTTCTTGAGGTTGAGCGTAAGCTCGTGCGTTGCCATGCCTCATTCCTTTCCTTCGGCCGCAAGTGTCCGCGATATGTCGCCGGGCTGCGCTCTGTGGACCCCGCATATCTCCTCGTCGGTGAGCGCCGAGAAGTCCACGGCGTTAGCCTCGCCGCCTTCCGCGTCCATGACGGCCACGGGGCTGGACACGAGCGTGAAGCCGCCCTTGCCGTCGAACTCGAACACGTCTTCCGATTCCACGATGGCCCGCGCCGTGGCCGGGTCGCTGATGCACTCGAACACCGGAAGCGCCTCGGGCGGCTTCGGCGCACCGTCGAGCGCCTGCGGCGCTTCGGGCTGCTGCACAAGGTGGTAGAACATTCCGTTTCCTCTCTCGCTGGTCTAGTTTCCCGTGATGCTGCTCATGCCGGTGATGATTCCGTTCACCACGTTGATGGTGCCCCACGTCCAGTTGTTGCCGTTGTTGGTGATGCACCCGATGAACTGCGTGGAGCCCGTGTACCCGTAGGTGCCGCCGCTGCTCGGACTGGTTCCTATGGCGAACTTCGGGGCGAGTATCCTGGCGGTGCCCGACGACCCAATGTCTGCGCGGCTGCTATCCAGGTACACGTAGTTGTTGGAGTTCTCCTGCAGCTTCACGTACGCCGAGCCGCCCGCGTTGCTGTTGCCGCTCCTCATGTACAGCTGCTCGTCGGGATGGCTCATGTAGCCCGCGTAGTAGGGGGTCGTCAGCCACGTCTGGCGGTAGTAGCGGTTGACTGCCAGGAAGCCGTAGCCGCAGGCGGATATGCCCACGCCGTCGGTCGAGCTCGCCGTGGGGCTGTCCTTCGCGTGGACGGCCTCGATGGTGCAGTACTCGGTCGAGCCGTTCACGAACGACGCTCCCGGGTGGTTGTTCGTCGTCGTGCCGGTGGTGATGTAGTTGGTTGACGACGTGCCGACCATGTTGCAGCGGAACATGGAGGTGCTGCCAACCAGCACGGTGCCCGCGATGATGGAGCCGTTCTTGTCGTATATCTGGAAGCCGTTGGTGGCGTTGATATAGACCCTGTTGCCGTTGCTGTCGGTCATGAAGATGGAGCCGTCGCGCAGGTAGAAGGCCCCGCTGTCGAGGTCCCAGTACGAGTTCCCGCCTTTGATGCGGCCCGTGGTCAGCTCGTCGGCGGTCACGCCGTCGCCGGTTATGGCCGTGCGCCACTTCCACGCGCCGCTGGAGTACTTGGAGTTGGCCACGCCGATGATTCCGCCGCCTATCTTGACGCACTTGGTGGCGCTCTCGGGCTTTTTGTCGTACACCAGGATGCCTTGGCCGGGCTCCTCGTACACCCAGCCACCCGTGGTGTTCACCTCGCTGTTGAGCATGTCAACGATCTTCTTGCGGATATCAGTCGGCAGCTGGTCGAGCTGTTTCTGCAGCCCATCCACCTCGCCCTCGGCGCTCGTCAGCCGTTCGTTCAACTTGCCCGTGACGCCTTCCAGGTACTTCTTGTTGGCCTCGTCTATCTGCTTGAGCACGCTCTCGCTTTGCTCTATCGACGTGTCGGTGTACAGGCGCAGCACCTCGTCCAGGGCCAGGTTGCCGTCGTCGGAGTACTTCTTCAGCGCCTCCTCCAGCGTGGTGTCCCCGTTGTCGGCGTACTCCTTGAGGGCCTTGTCCAGCTCGTCCCTTATCTGGTCGGTGTAGTCCTGGGCGGCGCCGCCGACCTCCTTGGTGTACGCCTTCTGGCGCTCCTCGGCGGCCGCCAGGCTCTCGCCCCATTTGCCGGTCGATGCCTTGTTCGAGGCGTTCACGGCCTCGGTCACGGTCGCCCGGATGGTCGAGGCGGTGGACTTGGCGGCCGACTTCTGCGCGGCCATCAGCTCGGCGACCGTCTGGTAGTTGCCGAACGTGTAGGTGACCTCGCCGGGGCGCAGCTGGTCCTCCACCACCTTGGTGATGCGCGTGCGCACGCGCAGCGGCGGGTCGTACACCTTGTCCACCACGGTCACCAGGTCGCCCTCGTCCGCGCCCTCGAAGCCCTCGCCGGCGCGCGCAAGCGCCACGGCGTCCACAGTGTAGGACACGGTGGGCACGCACGACTTCGCCAGCTGCGCCTCGGTGAGCTTCTTCAGCTCGGCGGCGTCCTCGCAGTCGGAGAACTCCACGTCGCCGAACACGTGCGCCTTGCCGCCCTTGCCGTCGGGCCGTCCCCAGCGCGCCAGCGCGTCGGCCGACCCCACCCAGTTCTGCCCGCCGTTCACGCCGCCGAAGGTCAGCTTGCGATCGTAGCTGCCCGTCAGGTTGCCGTCCTCGTCGGCGGTCTGCAGGGACTTGCCGTAGCCGTACAGGGCGGTACACACGTTGCCCTCGTCCACGCTGCGCTTGACGCTCACGAGGTCCTTGGCGTAGGTGAAACGCTTGCCGTTGTCCTCGCCGACCTGCTTGGCCATGCACACGCGGCGTGCGGTCACCTTGGTGCCGCTCACCTGGATTTCGAACGACAGCTCGCCGCCCCAAGTGTCTGCCACGTCGTGGATGGCCGCCCATGCGTTGGTGTGGTAGAAGTTCGTGCCGGCCTGCCCGAGGTCAGCCACGGTTCCGACCTGCCAGCGCGAGGAGGACAGCGCCGAGGCCAGCGCGGCGTAGGCGCTCACGTCATAGGGGCGCTTGTCCTCCAGGTAGTCGCCCAGGAGCTCGATTTGCGCCGAGGTCGGGCAGTAGTACGTGTAGAGGATGCCCGCGCTTGCGCGCTCCTCCTCCACGCCGTCCACGATGTTCTCGTGCCAGCGGCCCTTGAGGTCGCGCCACACCAGGCGGTCGCCCTTGTCCAGGCGCGCCAGCGTTGTGATGCTCAGGGCGTTCTCGCCGTTGACCTCGCGCGTGTCCTCGCACTCGAACAGCGTCTTGATGGGTCCCTTGTACGCCTCCCAGCGGTCGCATGCCCACAGAATCATCAGCCTACGTACCTTTCCGTCCACTGTACCGTCGCGGTGCCGCTGGACAGCTTGAGGCTGTTGGCCCCCGGCTCCAGCGGGAAGAAGTCACTCTCGAAGGTCACGGGCGCGGGGCTGCCGTCCACCGTGGCCTGCGGGGCGGCCATGTCGATGACCACCGCGCTCGATGCCGTCACCGCCTTGTCGATCTGCACGAACTCGCCCGTGCCCATGTTCGTCAGCCGCAGCGCCGACGTGCTGCCGCCGGGCCTGACGGTCACGGTGGGGTAGGTGCGGAACGTCCCGCCCACCTGCACGCCCGAGGTGTCCGACACGGTTGCGCGCCCCTCGGCCCCGTAGGCCACGGGGTCGTATGCCGTGAATGTCAGCGTGGCCTCGCCGGTGTGCCACAACGTGTCGAGCGCGCCCGGCGAGGTCAGCACGGCCATGTAGCGCAGGCCCAGGTGCCTCTCGTCGTCCAGCCACAGCTCGGCCTCCTTGAGGCACAGCAGGCGCGAGGCCATGAGGCGGCGAAGGGCCGCCATATCGTCGGCGGGGCGTGCCCTCCAGGCCGCCGCCACGTCTATCGTCAGGGGTTTCAGCTCTGCGCGCATGAAGCGCGAGCCGGGCTGCCCGGGCACGTCGCGCGTGGCGATTTCGTACTCGGGCAGCAGCGAGCGGGTCACGAGCCGGGTGTCGAACCACGGCGCGAAGTCGAAGCCGTTGTATATCATGCGAAGCACTCCTGCCGTTTGATTTCCTTGGCTATCTGGCGGGAGATTTTCTCTATGTCGGCCTCCTCCCGCACGGTCGCGTACACGTTGATTGTCACGTTCGTGTCGCCGTGGCCCGCGCCGCCCTTGCCGTCGAGCAGCTTGGCGATGCCCTCGGCCAGCGGGCGCGCGCCGCGTTCGTTGAACGGCACGACACCCTCTGGACCGGCCTCGCCTACGCCGATGACGCTGGGGCCGTTGAACACGCCGCCCTTCGCGTACCAGTCGATTCCGAAGTGCGGAACGCTCGGCGGGTTGATGCTGAACCCGCCGGAGATGGACAGGTGCGGCAGCTTCAGGTGGGGAAGCGACCACGAGAAGTTGAAGAACCCCTTGATGGAGTCGATTACGTTTCGCACAGTGTCGCGGGCGCTGTTTATCGGCGTCTCGATGGCGCTCTTGATGGAGTTCCATATGCCGGCCACGGTGTCGCGGGCGGCGTTGAACACGCTGGAGATGGTGTCGCGGATGCCGTTGACGATGCCGGATATGGTCGAGCTGATGCCGTTCCACACATTCGACGCCGTGGTGCTCACGGCACCCCAAACGGAGTCCCACACGGCCTGTATCGCCGACAGCACCGCCGATATGGTGGAGCTGATGGCGTCGATGGCCGCGCCTATCGCCGAGGTGATGGCATCCCACACGCTGGAAGCGGTTGAGCTGACGGCACCCCACACCGTGTCCCACACGCCCTGAATCACCTCAAGGGCCGCGCTTATCACGTCGCTCACGTATTGGATGTACGTGCCGACCGCGCCGCATATGAGGTCCCACGCCGCCGTGAGCACGCCGCCGAAGTTCTCCCAGACGAAGTTCCAGGGTATGAGCAGCGTCTCGATGGCTAGGTTGAGTATTTCCGCGAGCAGCATCACGGCCACCTGCACAACGTTGCAGATGCCGTCCCACACGCCCGCGAGCGTCGCGCCCAGCCCGGAGAAGAACGCGCCTATCGACTCGGCGACCCCGCCGGCAACGCCGACGACCACCTTGAACGCGGCGCACACGGCATCCCACACGGCGGTCACGGCGTCGCGGAACTCCTCGCAGTTGTTCCACAGCAGCACCACTGCGGCGATGATGGCCGCTATTGCCGCTATCACGGGGTGCGCGGCTATAAGCCCCAGCGCGGCGGTGCCCGCCTTGCCCACGGCGGAGAAGGCAGCACCGATTTGCGGCACCACGCTGATGATGGTGCCGACGGTGGACAGCACCGGCCCGATGGCCGCCACTATGGTCGCTATGGCCAGCACGGCTGTCTGGCCGCCCTCGCCGATGCCGGCGAACCACTCGGAGAACGAGCGCACGACGCCGGCAACGCCGGTCGCGATGTTGAGGAGAGGCTGCCCCAGAGGCTCGATGGAGCCCTGCAGCTCGCGCATGGCCTCCTGCGATTTCACGGCGAAGCTGTCGGAGGCGGCCTCCTGGGCCTGCTGCGCAGCGCCCGCCACGTCGCCGAAGCTGTCCTGCACGCCCGCCAGGGACTCGATCATGCCCATGGCATTGTCCTCGCCCAGCGAGGACCACAGGGTGGAGGCCAGCGCGGCCTTGTCGTACTCGTTTGGCATCTGCGTGAGGTCGCCCAGCACCGCCTGCAGCATGTCCTCGGCGGTGGCGCTGCCGTTCTTGAAGTTCTCGAAGACCTCCTGCGTGCCCTCGCTGAACGAGCCGATGGATTCCTCCATGCGGCCGTCGGACAGCGCCGTCAGGAACTCGTTGAGGTAGTCGCCCACCTTGTCCAGGTTGTACGCGCCGTTGGACGTGCCCGCTTCTAGCAGCGAGAAGTACTCGCTGGCGCTCATTCCCGCCTCGCCCCATCGCACAGAGTATTCGCTCAGGTTGTCGCCCAGCTCGTCGGTGTAGTTCAGGCCGCGCTGCATGCCCGCCGTCAGCAGGTCGCTGGCCTCGGTGGCGGACAGCCCGAAGCCCTCCATGAGGGCGTTGGTGCCGCGTATGGACTCGTTCACGTCTGCGCCGAAGGTGTCCGACAGCATGAGTGCGTTGGTGGTGACGGTCTGCAGGTCCTCGTCGGACACGTCGCGAAGGGTGGACTTGCACTGGATCAGCGCATCGTTGACCTCGTCCAGGGACTGGCCCCAGCCACCCTCGTATATGCGCTTGCCTATGCCGCTGAAACGCTCGGCCTCCTCGCCGGACACGCCGAACGCGGCGGCTATGCGGGCGTTGGCCTGCTCGTAGTCGCTGGCCACGCCGAATACGGCCTTGCCGGCGGCCACCACGGGCGCGGTCAGCGTCACCGTGGCGGCCGTGCCGGCCTTCTTGAACGAGGACGACAGCTTCGCGGCCTTCTCGTCGCCCTCGGTTATGTTCTTCCAGGAGATGCCCTGGAGGTCGCGCTCCAGGGCCTTGATGTTCTTGGATACGTCAACGGTGTCGAGCACCGCTTTGATGATGACGTTGCCGTCCATGCTCACCTCGTCGCTCTCTTGAGCGCGGCGAACACATCGCGCATCGCCGCGTCGCTTCCTTCCTCAGAGCCGTGTGAGCTGCGGCCTTTGCCGAGTTCGAACGCCTTGTGGGCGGCGTTCCAGGCCTCGACCTCCTGCCTGTTGTATTTGGTTGGCTTCGGCTTGGTCGCCGGGTTGCGGTAGTGGATGGCCGCGCCGAGCGGCGTGTCCTGCGGGCAGCCGCCCACGAGTGCCACGAACTCGGCGAAGCTGATGCGACCGCGCACCTCGTCCCACTCGATGCCGTAGGCCTGGCGGAAGCTGGTGCGTATGCGCGCCGCGTCCTCCTCCAAGTCCCACAGCGGGGTCTCGTGCGGGCGGTCGCCGCTCAGGTCGAGTCCGCACATGTCCCATACCGCCGCGTCGCGCATCCGCACGAACTCGGCGGCGTCGTAGTCGCATGCGCACCACGCGTCCGCCCAGTCCACGAAGAACAGCGCCAGGAACTCGTCCCGGCGCTGGTCGTCGGACTTGCCCTCATCGGTCAGCACCTCGATGACGCGGATGATCGTGAGCGCGTCGTCGCGCACCAGCACCTCCTCGCCGTTCCACGGGTAGCGCGTGGCGCTCGTGCCATCGGGCAGCCGCACCCGCTCGGCCGTGAGCGCGGCTGGCAGCATTACTTGCCGCCCTTCTTCTTGCGCTTGGCCTTGGCGCGGCGCTGGGCGCGGTTGAGCGCCTGGACCTGATCGGCGCGCTCGCTGTATGCAAGGCCGCACGCCATCAGCTGCTCGCTGGTCGCGTGGCGCGCCAACATGTTGAGGAACGTGGCGAAGACCTCGCCCAGGATGCGGATGTTCTCCTCGGGCGCGATGG
The DNA here is from genome assembly GCF_040092945.1 of Collinsella sp. CLA-AP-H1. NCBI lineage: Bacteria > Bacillati > Actinomycetota > Coriobacteriia > Coriobacteriales > Coriobacteriaceae > Collinsella > Collinsella sp. CLA-AP-H1. Next base: position 210,961 of record NZ_JBBNKO010000002.1, read on the forward strand.
GGCCCTCGTCGCCGCCCATCCACGCGAGCAGCTGCTCCCAGCCCTCGGTGCCGATGAACGTCGAGATGGTACGCTTCATGAGGCGGGCCTGCGCGGCGTTGGCCTCGGCCGCCTTCTCGGGGGTGTCGGCCTCGCGGGCCATCTGCTCGTTGGCCTGCGCGCGGTCGATGGCGTTGCCGACCTTGGCCAGGTACTCCTCGATGTGCTTGTCGTCGAACCACACGCGGAAGCGCGGCGTGTCGGGGTTCTCCTCGGGGTCCTCGAAGAACACGTCCTCGTACTCGCGGATGTTTTTCAGAAGTTCCATTTGCTGCCCCTTTCGTGAGCGGTGAGCGTCGGGCATAGAAAAGGGGCGCGGGCCGCTCACTAGCCCGCGCCCCCATGTCCAGGAGGTTATGTCTGGTGTCGCCTGCGGCTACTTCGACGCCACGGTGACCTTCACCTGCGTGCAGATGCTCGGCTTGGACGCGCAGCGCACGGTGATGACCGCCTCGCCTGCGGCCACGCCCGTCACGTTGCCGTCGCTGTCGACGGTGGCCACGTCGGTGTTGCCCGATGCGAAGAAGCACTTGGCGTTCGCCTCGGCGGGCGTGACGGTCGGCGCGAGCTTCATGGACTTGCCCACGGCCGGGCCGGTCGGCGCGGTGCAGGTGACGCCCGTGGGCTGCTTGAGCTTGTTGGCGGGGATGTAGCGCATAGCGCCAGCGCCCGAGATTGTGCAGGAGAACGCGCCGGGGTCGGACGCCGCGCCCTGCTGCGAGCCGACGGTCAGGCCCAGGTAGGTGCAGTCGCCCTCCACCACGTCGCCGTTGGGGTCGGTGTGGCGGAAGTGGCCCGTGCGGCCCTCGCCGGTCTCAAGCGCCAGGCTGGCAACGAAGTCCTGCGCGGGGTCGCCGTAGCAGCGGTCGCCTGTGACCTCGTACTGCGGCTGCACGCTCTTCACCTTGTCGGTGGGAGTGCCGTAGCCGTCGTAGTAGTCCTTGGTCTCGGTGGTCTCGTTGGTGGTCGGCTTCACCTCGGTGATGCCGCGCGAGAAGATGGCCCACGTGGGGCTGGCCGCGTCTGGCGTGGTGTCGATCTCCAGCGCGCTCATGTAGTTGGGCGCGAAGCCCAGGTCTTGGTTCTTTGCCATCGTTATCCCTTCTCTATGGTTATGATCGCTTTGATTCGGAACTCCCACAGGTACGGCCCGCCCTCCGGGGGCGTTATCTCCTGCGGCTCGGTGTACAGCGCCGCGCTCGTGAACCCGTAGGAGCCCGTGGGCGAGGACAGGTCGGCCCCGTCCAGCGCGTCGGCCAGGTCGTAGGCGTCGGTCATGGCCTTGATCTCCGAGGCCGCCTTCACGATGACCTGAAACACGTAGCCCACGCGGCGGGTGCCGTCCATGTGGCGCACCACGTCGGCCGTGGGCATGGGCCGCAGCACCACCGCGTCGTCGTGGCCGCGCGAGGCGGCCAGGCGGGTGAGGAGCACGGGTCCGTAGCCCAGGGCCTCTATGGCGGCCTTCGCCGCCTCCATCACGTCCGGGGCCATGTCACGCCCCCTCGGTCAGGAGGTCGACCGCCAGGCGCCTCCAGTCCTCGCCGTGCGCATCCTTCGCGGCCTTCGGCCAGTCCGCCCGCGCCCTCGGGTTCTTGCCGTGCTTGATTCTCGAATCGGGCAGGTCTCGAACGTATGCGGCGTAGTCGGGGTCCCATATCACGAGGCCCTGCCTGAAGTCGGAGGCCGCCTTCATGGAGTTGTGCAAGTCTTGGGAGTCCTCGGGCGTGTACACGTTCATGTCCTCGGCCACGCTCATGGCGAACTTCACCTGCTTGGCCTCCAGCTCCTTCGCGCTGAAACGCTTCATGAGCTTGGTCAGGTCGACAGTCACCGCCGCCGGCATCTACCTCACCTCCAGTTCCCAGTGGTGGGGGCGCGTACCGAACGCGCGGCGGGGCGTGCACCTCGCCACGTTCATCCACTCGCCCCCGTCGATGCTCACGCGGCTGCCCACTGGCACGTCGAACATGCCCGGGCTGTCCGCGCCGTCTGCTATCACGAGGCCCTGCGCCCCGTCGCCCAGGGCGTACTCGCGAACGAGCCACGCCGAGACGGGCTCGAAGCGCACGCGGCGCACCTCGACGGGATTCTCGAACTCGCCGCCGTAGCCGCCCTCCCTGGGCACCTTGACGAACATGGTGGAGGGCCGCGCCGAGCGCGGCACCCGCATCATCTCGCGCCCCCGATGCCGGAGAACAGGAGCGGCGTGCCCAGCAGCTCGCGGCGTATCGCGGCCTCCATGTCGCTGCGGTAGGTGCTCGCGTCGCCCGTGCCCGGCGACCACGTGAACGAGCCGACGGTGAAGCCGCCGCCCTCCATGGCCCCGCCGGAGCATCCGTACGCGGCGTCCACCTCGCAGGCGGCCATGACCGCGCGCGCCCACTCCTCGGAGCCGTCCGGCTCGTTGGGGAACGTCAGCTCGCGCACCCAGGCCAGCGCATGGGGGAGCGCCGCCTTGTACTCCTCTGCGGTCAGCTCCCCGCGCCCTGCCGCCCGGTAGTCCTCGTAGGCCGGTGCGCTATCGTCCATCGCCCTCGGCCGCCTCGGGCTTCTCTGCGGGCTCGGCCTTCTCGGCGGCCTGGTCTTCCGCCGCTTCCGCCTCGGGCTTCTCGGTCTTGCCCTTGGCGGGCCTCGTCTTCTTGGCGGCGGCCTTCTTCTCGAAGGTCAGTCCAACGGTTCGCATAACGCGCTCCCTTCCTTCTACGCGGCCTTGATGTTTGCGGTGATGTAGTGCGACATGTTCTCGCGCACGCCGCACACGCCGTACTTGCGGTACTTGAACAGGTGGCCGAAGCCCTGCTGGTTGTCCTCTGCTGGGATGACCTTGCCCTTCGCGAAGTTCCAGCGCAGCACCACGGCGTCCTTGTGGACAATCAGGAAGTTCATGTCCACCGCGCCGGTGCCCTTCTTGTAGTGGCCGATCTCCTCGTCCTTCGTCGCGCCGTCCAAAAGGTCGATGGCGCTGTAGAAGCGGGACTGCGGCACCTCCACGATGGAGGAGAAGCCGTCAAGCGCCTCGCGGGACTTGGTGGTGTCCAGGTCCTTCACCATTCCCAGCAGGGTGGGGGTGATGAACAGCACGCGGCCCTCTTTCGGCACCTCCTTCTCGCTCATGTCGCACATGGCGGCGTTGAGGCCCTTGAGCATTTCCGCGCCGTCGGCGTAGGTCTTCTGCTCCTTGGTGATGCCGGTGCCGGCGCACAGCGTGGAGAACACGAACGCATCGCCCTCCGGCACCACCTTTTCGCGGTTGAAGTGCGCGGCCGCGTTGCCGAACGCCAGGTTGAAGGACTGGGCGTCCACCTTCTCGTCGATTTCCAGGATGGTGCCTCGGTCGTAGTTCGCGCTGATGGGCTTCCAGGTCATGGACACGCCGCTGTTCTGGGGCAGTCGCCCGTTGGCCTGCACGTCTCCCAGGCCGCCCATGGAGTAGACGGGGTAGTAGAACTGGCCCAGCTGCTCCATCTGCGCGATGTTGCCCTGCGGCGCGGCGCTCTCAAGCACTGCGGTCAGGGATTCCTTGCGGTACGCCTCCATGAGCACGTTCTCGTAGCCCTTGGGCAGTTCGATGTTGTTTGGCATGATTTACTCCTTTGAAGATTCGTCGGTGAGTCCGAAAGCTGCGCGGAAGTCGGCCAGGCCGTCGGAGCCTGCGCCGCCCTTGGGGTCGCCGCCCGCGCTCTCGCGGGGCTGGTCGGTGAACATGTAGGCGTTGTCCTTCTTCAGGGCCTCGAAGTCGATGCCCGTTAGGTTGCCCTGCTCGTCCAGCTTCGCGTCGGCGATGTTCGGGATGATCGCGCGTGCCGCCTTGGCGTTGCGCACCCCCATCTGCGCCAGCTTGGTGTCGATGGCGAAGTCGCGGCGCATGTCGGCCTCGCGCTTCTCGGCGTCGGCCTTGTACGCCTCGTTGTCGGCCTTGGCCTTGTCGAGCGCGGCCTGCAGCTCCTCGGCGTTGCCCGCCTTGGAGGTGAACTCCTCGATCTGCTTGTCGCGCTGCTCCAGCTCGGCCTTGAGGGCCTTCATCTGCTCCTGGTACTCGTCGGTTTCGCGCTTGTACTTCGCGTAGGACACGACCTCCTTCTGGGGCTCGGTCTGCTGGCCTTCGCCGCCCTCGTTTCCCTGGGGCTTGTTGTCTTCAGCCATCGCTTGCTCCTTCCGTGTTTGGTTGTCGCGCTTCCCTGCGCGCTTGGATGGCCCACCGTTGTCGCCGTGGTCGCGTGCGGGGCATGTTGTCGCCGCCCCATCGCGTGACCGCATCTTCCCCGAGGTGTCGCCAGGCAAAAGAAAAGGCCGCCCGTTCGTGGGCGGCCCGGTAGCCGTGTCACTATTCGGTTGTCGCCGGTGCCTAGTGCATCAGGCCCTCTTCGCGCAGGACCTTGCGGCATTCGGCGTAAAGCTCCTCGCGTTCCTTTTTGGTCAGCTTCTCGGCGGCATTCGATTCGGAGGCGCTGTCGTCGATGACCAGCACCCAGTCCTCGGGCGTCACTTCTTTTTTGTCAGCCTGAACCATTTCTCCTCCTCGTTCGCCTGGTAGAGCATTTCGGTTGCGCAGTCCTCTATGAACCTGCCGTCGGCATTCGGGTGCCTGGCCTTCGCCAGTTCCCGCATTCTCTCGTACGCCTTCACCACGCCGGGGTCGGTCACCTTGATTTCGTAGATTGTACCATCGTGGCACGCCACCACCGAGCTGCGCACCCAGTCGTTTTCCGCCACCGTTCGAATGTCGGTCCACGACGGCGGCGAGCTCATGGGGTGGTTGTGGATCAGCACCACGCCGCCCTTGGTGCGCCTGCACGCCTCCACCTGCTTGGCGGTCAGGCCGCACGCCTGGCTCTTCAGGCCGTGCCCGAAGGTATCGGTGACGCGCTCGCCCTTCTTCCACGACACGACGGACATGCGTTCGTAGCCCGTGCCGTCGCGGTCGCGCAGGATGCGGCGGCTCTCGGCGTACACGGCCTCGCTTGCGCGCTTCGGGATGGGAAGGGACGCCACCTTGTCGTGGTAGGCCCTGCCGTTCACGGCGCGGCGGCTCACGTCTGCGGCGGTGCCCGCGCCCTTGCCCGGCATGAACTTCTCGCGCACCCAGGTCTTGTCCGTGGCAAGCGGGTAGATGCGATCCTTCGATTCCACGGCAGCCTCGCGCGTGCGCTCGCGGGACAGGTAGGGATGGGCGGCTATGTGCTCGCGCTGGCGCTTCTGCAGCTTGCCCAGGCGCAGGCGCTCCTTGGTGTTGTCGAGCCCGGCGGCCTCCAGGGCCGTTGCCTCGCGCTTGGCGGCGCGTATGCCGCGCTCAAGCTCGCGCTGCTTCTGCTCTGCCTGGTATCGCTCCTCGCGCTTCTCGTCGCCGCCATCGGGATCGCGCTCGTACCGCAGCTGCTGGCCCTCCACGTAGATGCCGAAGTCGTGCTTGCAGTTCGCGCCGCACAGGCCATCGACAGAGCCGTAGCCCGTCTCGCGGTAGAACGGCGGGTACTTCTTGGACTTGCCCGACAGGCTGAACACGCGGCCCTGCCACTTGGCGTGGCTCTCGCGCGCCCCGCCGTGCGAGGAGGTCTGCACGAGGTCGTGCCCGGTCTCTTCAAGCAGCTCCAGCGTGTTGCGGCTGCCGGCCTGCACCGCCTGCGTGCGAATGTGGCGGCGCATGGCCACGTCGGGCTGCGCCCACGCCCCGCTCTTGTAGTCCACGACGGACACGCCGCGCCGCGCCAGCTTCAGCACGGCCTCGCGGGTGGCCTGCTCGTAGCCCGCCATGCCCGAGTTCACCCGAGCCACGGCCTGCGCCACGACTTCGAGGTAGGCGCGCTGCACGTTGACGGGCATCTTCAGGTTGTCGCGGCTCACGACGTCCTGCACTCCCGCCGCCGTGGCCCGCGCTGAGTTGTGCAGCCTCCACTGCATCGTCTTGGACAGCGCGCCCATGGCCGTGCCCAGCGTGGCCAGGTCGGCCTCGGCGCTCTTGGCTACGGCCTCGGCCGCAGCCTTGGCAGCCTCGCGCGCGGCTCTGCGGCCCTCCTCGCTCATAGCCTTCTGCACGTCCTTGGCGGCAAGCGCCGCCTTGCGGGCGGCCTGCGAGTAGGCGCTGTCGCCCTCGAAGTCGATGGAGCCTATGAGCGCGGCGTAGATGCACACCAGGCGCAGGGTGTATTCGTCCATGGCCCCCTGCGCTGCGTCGGTGAAGTGCTCTATGTAGTCCGGCCCCAGCATCAGGCGAGCCCGTCGCCCAGCATGTCGAACGCGCCGCCCTGCTGCTCGGGCACGTTGGCCTTGGCCTCGTTGCTGGTCTCGCCGTAGAAGCGGCGGCGGTACTCCCACGGGGCCATGATGCCCGCGCCGACCTCGCTCATGGCCATCTCGCGTGCGCTCTGCGTGTCGCTGATGATGGAGTCGTCGAAGTCCACGGTGACGTCGCCGTAGGGCACGGCCTCGCCCTTGATGCTGCGGCACGCGTCGGCCATGCCGTTCACGAGGCGCACGATGGACTTGCGCAGGGCGTTCTCGTGCCGGTGGATGGATCGCATCAGCTGCGAGTTGTCGGCCGCCACCTCCTTGGCGGTCTTCAGGCCCGTGTGCGACTCCCAGGAGAAGTAGCCGTTGCCGAAGCCGCACGCCATCGACAGCAGGCGCAGGCCCGTGTTGATGGCGCTGGCGTTCTCGTCGGCCTTGAGGTCGCTCTGGACGGTCTGAATCTTGGCCGACCCCTCGTCGCCGGGGTTCATGCTGAAGATGGTGTCGTCGGCCTCGCCGAAGGCGTAGTAGGTCTTCGTGAGGCTGCCGTCCGGCCCCTTGTCGGTCTTGGCCTCTATGAGGGTCTTGTCCACGAACGTGCGCGGGCGGCCCACGCGAATGTGGTCGAGCAGGGAGGTGGCGGCCTCGTCCACCACCTTCATGGCCCCCACGGCGTTGCAGTACACGCTCGCGCCCATCGCGCAGTAGTCGTAGTAGCGGTTCGACACGGCGGGGCGCACCAGGCTGAACAGCGGGCGGGTGCAGTGCGTGTCCATGTCGGCGCTGATGCCCCCGACCGCCACCTGCTTGTGCGTCTTGGTGTCGAACAGCTGCGTGAGGATGTGGTAGGTGCCGCCCTTGAGCACGTGCGCCTGGCACTGGTCGTAGTCGCGGCCGCCTACCTCCACGCGGCCCACGAACGCGCACTGCGTGCAGTCGTCGGCGCTCCACGTCAGCGGGAGTATCTGGGTGGCGTCGTATCGGACGATGCGCAGGTCGGCGTCCGGGGTGTAGGCGCTGTCCGTCACGTCGCGCGGCTCGATGACCCACGCGCCGGTCCCCATGGCGAACGCTCGGGCTATGAAGTCGGCGTTGTCCATGGCGAACGATGTGGGCGCGTCGCCGTCCTCCGTGGGCTGCTGCGCCGGCGCGTCGTCCTCCGGCGCCTCCTGGCCGTCCCCGCCGGTCGCCGTGGGGTTGGCGAAGTATCGCGCCATCCACGCGCGGCGCTCGTCGCTCGTGCTGGAGATGATCGTGCTCTCGTTCATTATCAGGCTGGCCCACTCGTCGGCCACCAGCGCGGCCGGGTGAAGGCTCGCGCGCTCGCGCTTGTACACGCGGAAGCCTCGCCGCTCGCTGTAGTGGTACCAGCCGTTGTTCGCCGCGAACCACCCGAACCAGACGTCCACCATGCCCTGCATGCGGGTGTCCGGCTGGTATCCCATGCGGCGCAGCCACGCCTCGGCGTAGCCCGTGTTCCCTCGTTTCTCCATCAGAGGTTGCTCCTTATCCAAAGCCCTGCGGCGTAGCCCGCCGCGTCTATCGGGTCGTCGTTCACCTTCGGCAGTGTCTCGGTTATGTCGCCGTGCCCGTTCGACACGTACTCGAACTCGGGGAACTCCTTGGCGGCGAGCGGGCAGCGGTCAGGGTCGATGACCACGCGCGTCAGGTTCTGCATCCACCTGACGCGGTTCTTGGGCGAGTTGAGGCCCTGCTTGAACGCCTTCTGGGCGCTGATGCCCTGCTCCTGGTAGTAGAGGATCATGCCGCGCGCCGCGCTGTCGCACCACACGTCTGCGGCGGGGTCGCCGGCTTCCTCCAGCTTCGAGGCCACCAGCTCGGCGGTCTTCGGGTCGACGGCCTCGACGCCCTGGCGGCTCTCCTCGTCGAGCAGGTACAGCACGCGCTCGTTCTCGTCGTAGCCGACCTCGACGAACACCCACGGGTGCACGCTGCCCGCGTCCACGCCGAACGAGCGCAGGGAGATGGACGCGCGCTCCTCGTCCGTTATGGGCCTGATCTCCAGCAGCTCGTCGGAAAACACCTCGGAGCCGGTGCCCGTCACCTTGCCGAGCCACTGCCAGGCGTACGAGTCGGGCGTCTTGCGGCGGCTGCGCTCTGCCTCCGCCAGCGCGGTGGCGCTTATCCATTCGGGGTGCTCGTCTATGACGTCCAGGTACGTGGTGTGGCATATGAAGCGCCCGTCCTCGCCCGGGTGGGCCTCCAGGTCGCGCGCCTCCTTGTTCACCCAGTTGCGCGCCGAGCGCGGGGGGTTGTAGCTGTAGAAGACCCAGAACACGTCGCCGCCGCGCAGGAACGTGGCCAGCACGCTGCGCACCTCGTCCATGCCGTCGAACTCGTCTACCTCCTCGAACCACACCACGGCGCAGTAGCCGGTGCGGAACTTCGCGGACTTCAGCTTCTTCGGCTTGTCGCATCCCACAAAGCGTATGACCTGCCCGGTGGGGCGGTACGTCACCTCCATGGGGGACAGGCCGAAGTCGAACAGGTGCGCCACGCCCAGCACGTCGCACGCCCAGCCTATCTGCTCGTACACGGACGTGCGCAGCGTGTTGCCGACCTTGCGCAGCACGACGGCGTTGGCCTCCGGGTTGAGCATGATCAGCAGCACGATGGCGATGGATATGAACGACGACTTGGTGGAGTTGCGCCCGCCCTTGAACCAGTAGTGCGTGAACTCGTGCGCCTTGATGGAGCGCCACACGCCGGCGAACACGGAGGCCACGACGTCCGAGAGCCTAACCGAGGTCGTCAACGATAGTCACCCCCGCCTCCGCCATGGCGGCCTTCGCGCCGTCCACGCCGAACATGTCGTTGAGCAGCTTCACGCTCTCGGTTATGGCCAGGCGCGCGTCGCCGTTGATGCTGCCCTCGGCCGCCTGGCGGCGGAAGATGGGCAGCGCGCCGTCCAGCACCTCGAACAGCGGGGCGGCCGCGTCCTGCAGCTCCCAGCGGCAGTCCTTGGCGGCCGCGTCGCGGATTTCCTGGATTCTGTGCGCGATTCGTGGGTCGCGCATCAGCTTGGAGGCGGCGCAGCTTATCGAGTTGTAGTTCATGCGCTTGCAGTCGTAGGCCGCGCGGTACGCGTCCTGCTGCTTGGCGCGGGGCTTGGCCATCTCGCGGGCGAACGCCTCCTGCTTCGCCGTGAGCGGCTTGTCCTTCTTGGGCACCTGCGGCCTCCTTCCTGATTAGTTTCGCGCTAGCCAAGCGACGCGATCACATCGCGCTCGCGCGGCGAAAGCGCGAAACGCTCTGCGGCTGCACGCTCTGCGGCTGCACGCTCTGCGGCTGCACGCTCTGCGGCTGCACGCTCTGCGGCTGCACGCTCTGCGGCTGCACGCTCTGCGGCTGCACGCTCTGCGGCTGCACGCTCT
>NZ_JBBNKO010000030.1:0-2634 GCF_040092945.1 Collinsella sp. CLA-AP-H1
TACCCGGCAGGGGTTCCGCCGACGGGGTTGCAGGGCCGCGCATCCGGGGGCTGCCGCCCCCGGGCGCAGGTCCGGCTGGGGAGCGGAACGGCATGGGAGGGCCGGCCGCAGCGGGTGACAGCCCCGTACGCGAACCCAGACCGGACGGCGCGACGCGGTCCCTGAGTAGGGCCGGGCACGTGAAACCCGGTCCGAACCTGGGTGGACCACCATCCAAGCCTGAGTACTACCCTGTGACCGATAGCGCACCAGTACCGTGAGGGAAAGGTGAAAAGCACCCCGGGAGGGGAGTGAAACAGTACCTGAAACCGTGCGCCCACGAGCAGTCGGAGCAACTTTCAGTTGTGACGGCGTGCCTTTTGTAGAATGAGCCAGCGAGTCGCTGGCGCGGGGCGAGGTTAACCGAAAGGGAGCCGGAGCGAAAGCGAGCCTTAACAGGGCGACTTGAGTCCCGCGCCGCGGACGCGAAGCCGGGTGAGCTATCCGTGGGCAGGCTGAAGCGGGGGTAAGACCCCGTGGAGGGCCGAACGCACGTCGGTTGAAAACGGCGGCGATGACCTGCGGATAGGGGTGAAAGGCCAATCAAACCCGGAGATATCTCGTTCTCCCCGAAATAGCTTTAGGGCTAGCGTCGCGCGTTCACCGCCGGAGGTAGAGCACCGGATGGACGAGGGGGCTTCGCCGCCTACCGAATCCAACCGAACTCCGAATGCCGGCGGCCCAGAGCGCGGCAGTCAGAGCATGTGGGCTAAGCTGTGTGCTCGAGAGGGAAACAGCCCGGACCGCCCGCTAAGGTCCCCAAGTTCCAGCCGAGTGGCAAAGGATGTGCGTCCGCCCAGACAACCAGGATGTTGGCTTAGAAGCAGCCATCCATTCAAAGAGTGCGTAACAGCTCACTGGTCGAGTGGACATGCGCCGACAATACACGGGGCTAAGCTGGACACCGAAGCGGCGGGATTTTGATTTACAGAATCGGTAGGGGAGCTTCCCATGGGCGGAGAAGCCGGAGGGCGACCGACGGTGGAGCGCATGGGAGTGAGAATGCTGGCATGAGTAGCGAGAGACGAGAGAGTAACTCGTCCGCCGTGAACCCGAGGTTTCCTGGGCAAGGCTAATCCTCCCAGGGTCAGTCGGGGGCTAAGGCGAGGCCGGTAGGCGTAGCCGACGCGCAGCAGGCAGACATTCCTGCACCGCGCACGCGGCGCTACGACCGACGGGGCGACGGATGGGGGTGGCTCGGCGGGGTTCTGGACGTCCCCGTGATGGAGCGCGGCCCGCGGACCAGGGAAATCCGGTCCGCATCAAGGGCGAGGCTCCGGACGAAGCGATTGAGCGAAGCGAGTGAGCCCGAGGTCCCTAGAAAAACCCCTAGGCAGGCGCGTGCGCGCCCGTACCGCAAACCGACACAGGTGGGTGGGTAGAACATACCGAGGCGATCGGGTCAACCATGGTCAAGGAACTCGGCACAATGGCCCCGTAACTTCGGGAGAAGGGGTGCCCGCGCGTACGTGAACCGGCTTGCCCGGGGAGCGGAGGCGGGCCGCAGTGGAGAGGCCCAAGCGACTGTTTACCAAAAACACAGGACTCTGCAGAAGCCGCAAGGCGACGTATAGGGTCTGACGCCTGCCCGGTGCCGGAAGGTCACGCGGAGGAGTTAGCGCATCGCGCGAAGCCCCGAAGCCAAGCCCCGGTAAACGGCGGCCGTAACTATAACGGTCCTAAGGTAGCGAAATTCCTTGTCGGGTAAGTTCCGACCTGCACGAAAGGCGCAACGACTTGGGCGCTGTCTCGACCATGGACCCGGTGAAATTGCACTGGTCGTGAAGATGCGACTTACCCGCGGAAGGACGGAAAGACCCCGTGAACCTTCACTGCAGCTTGGCATTGGCCGCTGGTCCCGCGTGTAGAGGATAGGCAGGAGGCATCGATCCGGAGGCGCCAGCCCCCGGGGAGCCGCCCTTGGAATACTGCCCTCGCGCGACCGGCGTCCTAACCCGAGGCCGTCAACCGGCTCGGGGACCGTGCCAGGCGGGCAGTTTGACTGGGGCGGTCGCCTCCTAAAGGGTAACGGAGGCGCGCGAAGGTCCGCTCGGGACGGTCGGCAACCGTCCTTTTGAATGCAAGAGTACAAGCGGGCTTGACTGCGAGGCCCACAAGCCGAGCAGGTGCGAAAGCAGGCTCTAGTGATCCGGCGGCCCCGAGTGGGTGGGCCGTCGCTCAACGGATAAAAGGTACTCCGGGGATAACAGGCTGATCTTGCCCAAGAGTCCACATCGACGGCAAGGTTTGGCACCTCGATGTCGGCTCATCGCATCCTGGGGCTGGAGCAGGTCCCAAGGGTACGGCTGTTCGCCGTTTAAAGCGGTACGCGAGCTGGGTTCAGAACGTCGTGAGACAGTTCGGTCCCTATCCTCCGTGGGCGCAGGAGAATCGATGGAGGCTGCCCCCAGTACGAGAGGACCGGGGTGGACGCACCTCCGGTGAACCGGTTGTCGACCAACGGCACGGCCGGGTAGCCGCGTGCGGCGCGGATAACCGCTGAAGGCATCTAAGCGGGAAGCCGTTCCAGGGATTAGTTCTCCTTCCGGTAAGGGCCCAGGTAGACTACCTGGTCGATAGACGGCAGGTGCAAGG
>NZ_JBBNKO010000031.1:0-2289 GCF_040092945.1 Collinsella sp. CLA-AP-H1
TGTTAGCGCTACTGTAAAAACAACCAATTTCGCCATCGCACTTTAGCCGATTCCGCCAACGCAATTTCCCCGATCACGCCAACGCATTTTCACCATTTCCACCAACGCCGGGGCTTACGCTTCGACCGACAAGCGAACGATGCTTTCGGGAGGAGCGGCCGTGGCGGAGAAGAACCTGATCGGAGAGTTGGACATGTACAGGGAAGCGGGCATAAAGCCCAACTTCAGCGACATAGCGAAGCGCTACGGCAAGGACAGGCACACCGTGGCGGCGTACTGGAGGGCCGAGGGCGGCCGGCCCCGCGACGGGCGCGCCGACAGGGCGGGCTCCTTCGACGCGCACATCGAGGAGGTGGCCGCCAAGGCGCAGCTGCCGGGGGTCACCAAGAAGGGCATCCACGAGTGGCTGCTGCACAGGTATCCCGGCGAGAACCTGGCCGGCTACAACGCCTTCACCCAGTTCATGCGCAAGAACGGTATCGCCGTCGGGGCCTCCGTCGGCCCGGAACCGCACCCGCGCTTCGAGACGCCGCCCGGGCTGCAGCTGCAGTTCGACTGGAAGGAGTCGGTCAGGATGGCGAACCGCGACGGCGAGCTGTTCGAGTTCAACGTTTTCGCGGCGACGCTGGGCCATTCCCGCAGGCACATATTCATCCGGTCGGGGACCAGGACGACCGACGACCTGGTCAGGTGCATGTACGCCACGATCGCGAGGCTCGGCGGCGTGCCCCGCGAGTGGGTCACGGACAACATGTCCGCCCTGGTGACGGTCAAGGGCGGCAGGCGCCTCAAGGTCCAGCGCGCATACGAGTTCGCCAAGGCCGCCGGCTTCGAGCTGAAGCTGTGCCGCCCGCGCAGCCCCCAGACCAAGGGCAAGGTCGAGTCGTCGAACCGCTTCCTGTCGCGGCCCGCGGCCTACCAGGGCGACTTCGACGGCTGGGACGACATCGACGAGATCATCGCGCGGATCGAGGACGCCAGCAACTCCGAGCCCAACGAGACCACGGGGCTGCCGCCCTCCGCGCTGTTCATGGAGGAGAAGGACGCGCTGCTGCCCGTCGGCAACCTCCGCGCCCTCGAGGAGGCGATGGGCGACGTGGTGCGCGTGGCCAGGGTGCCGGCCACGATGCTGGTCAGCGCGCACGGCGAGCCCATGTCGGTGCCCAGGCGCTGCATCGGCAGGCCCGCCCGCATCGTCTGCATGCCCGGCGGCGCGATGGACTGCTACGTCGGCGGCGAGCTGGTGGCGACGCACGTGGCGGGCGGGCCGGCCTACGACCCGGCGCACTACGCCGAGGCCATGGCCGGGAAGCGCTGGTTCGGCGACGCCGCCGGCGACATCGAGGCGGCCGCCGCCGCCAACCTCGGGCTGCTCGACTCGATAGGGGGCTCGCTGTGAGCGCCGCGGTGCAGGCCAGCCCGCTCAACCGCCTGGCGGCCAATCTCGAGGAGCTGGGGCTCGAGGGCATGGCGTCGTCGGTGCCCGAGTACGTCAGGCTCGTCGCCGACGGGAGGAAGAGCCTGGTCGACGCCATGCTCGAGCTCACCGACGCCCAGATAGCCCTCAAGCGGCGCGCCGACGACGAGCGCCGCACGAGGATGGCCAACTTCCCCTACATAAAGACGCTGGCCGACTTCGACTGGGGTTTCCAGCCGAGCGTGCCCCGCGGGCTGGTCGAGCAGCTGGCCACGCTCGAGTTCGTCGACCGCGGCGACAACGTCGTGCTCGTCGGCAGCCCGGGCGTCGGCAAGACCCACCTGTCGATAGCCATAGGCCACGAGGCGGTGATGGCCCGCAAGCAGGTGTACTTCGCCGACTGCTCGAGGCTGGTCGAGGACCTCAAGCACGCCTCGGCGAAGGAGGCGCTGGCGCGCAGGATGCGGTTCTACGAGCACTGCAGCCTGCTGATAATAGACGAGCTGGGCTACCTCGATATCGGGAAGGAGGGCGCCGACCTGCTGTTCCAGCTGGTGAACAGGCGCTACGCGCTCAAGCGGTCGACGATCGTCACGACCAACGTGCCGGTCGGCAGGTGGGGCGACGTGTTCGGCAGCAACGTCACGGCCTCGGCGGTCGCCGACAGGCTGTGCCACCACTGCGCGATGATCAAGATAACGGGCCGGTCGTACCGCCTGAAGGACGTGTCCATCGGCGGTGAGGACGGGAAGGAGGAGGGCGCCTAGGCGCCGAAAGCGGCACATCCGCGTTGGCGAATCCGGCGTATCCGCGTTGGCGCGATTGGCGAAAATGCGTTGGTGGAAATGGTGAAAATTATATTGACGCTAACA
>NZ_JBBNKO010000032.1:0-2261 GCF_040092945.1 Collinsella sp. CLA-AP-H1
CCCATCGCGCCGAGAGTACTGCGGGGTCAGCCCGTGGGAGGCCAGGGCGCCGCTGACCGGTGGACGGCACCGAGCCGCCATCGAACTGAGAAGGGGGAGGCCTCGCGGCCTCCCCCTTTTTTGCGTTTACGGGCAACATCCTTATGCAATTAAATCAATTTAATCATCCACCGCTGAATATAGACGTTCACCGTTCTGTGGCTGGTTCTCTGTTCTCAATGGACTAATATTTGCTTTAGCGCGCTGATGCGCTTGTCCTGTTTTACACGGGTTGTTTTATTGATTGTGACGGAAGGACTCACATGGCAGATGTTCATGAGCTGCTTGATACTTGGATTGCCAATGTCAAGGACGAGGAGCTCCTCGCTGAGCTCAACACGATGAAGGAGCAGGGTGACGAAGACGCCATCACCGACGCTTTCTTCCAAGATCTCGCCTTCGGTACCGCCGGTCTACGTGGCACTATCGGTGCAGGCACTAACCGTATGAATATCTATACGGTTGGTCGCGCGACGCAGGGTTTTGCTGACTATCTTAATGCGACCTTCGAGCATCCGACGGTTGCCATCGCTCGCGATAGCCGCAATAAGGGTGAACTGTTCGTTAAGACGACGGCTGCCATTCTTGCCGCAAACGGCGTGACTGCTCTCGTGTATCCTAAGATTTCTCCCGTGCCGACGCTTTCCTGGGCCGTCCGTGACCTTAAGTGCTCCGGTGGCATTTGCATGACAGCTAGTCATAATCCAGCGCCTTATAACGGCTATAAGGCCTATGGCCCCGACGGCTGCCAGATCACCAGCGAGGCCGCCGATGCAATTTCTAAGGCTATCGCCGAGACCGATACGTTTACCGGCGTGAAGTCCATGGACTTCGATGAGGCTCTTGAACAGGGTCTGGTCAAATGGATCGATGACTCGTGCCTCGAGCGTTATTATGACGCCGTTCTCGCCCGCGGCGTGACCAACCTTTCTGCCGAGGAGATCGCTGGCGCTCCGCTTAAGCTCGTCTACACTCCGCTCAACGGCACCGGCCTCATTCCCGTTATGACGGTGCTCGATCGCGCTGGCATCACTGATGTCACGGTTGTTCCCGAGCAGAAGGAGCCTAACGGCGATTTCCCGACCTGCCCGTATCCTAACCCCGAGATCCGTCAGGCCATGCAGAAGGGCATCGATCTCTGCGAGCAGGTTCACCCTGATCTGCTGCTTGCAACCGATCCCGACGCCGACCGTGTTGGCGTTGCCGTCAAGAATGGTGATGACTACCTGCTGCTGACCGGTAACGAGATGGGCGTCCTGCTGCTCGACTATATTTGCAAGACACGTGCCGCCCGCGACGAGGATCTCACCAAGAAGGTTGCCGTTACTACTATCGTTTCTTCCGCCATGGTTGACGCTCTGGCCGAGGAGTATGGCTTTGAGCTCCGTCGCTGCCTGACGGGCTTCAAGTACATCGGCGACATCATTACCTCGCTTTCCGATGCTGGCGAGGTCGACCGCTTTATCTTCGGTTTCGAGGAGAGCTACGGCTATCTGGCCGGCGACCACGTGCGCGATAAGGACGCGGTGAGCACTTCGCTTCTGATTTGCCAGATGGCGCAGTATTACAAGCTGCAGGGTAAGAACCTTGCCGACGCGATGCACGAGCTGTACGAGAAGTATGGCTACTATCACAATAAGACGATTTCGCTGAGCTATCCGGGTGCTGAGGGTGCGGCAAAGATGGCCGGCATCATGGCCGGTCTGCGCGAGAACCCGCCCGCGGAGCTCGCCGGTTCCAAGATTGAGGCCGTCGTTGATTACAACACCTGCGTGAACGGCCTGCCGAAGGCTAACGTTATTGAGTTCGATCTTGAGGGTGGCAATAAGGGTATCGTTCGTCCTTCCGGCACCGAGCCCAAGATCAAGCTGTACATCTTCGCTAAGGGCGCGGATGCCGCCGAGGCAGATGCAGCACTTGACGCGATCGAGGAGTCCGGTCGCAAGCTGCTGGCATAAGGTATTTAAGAGTCTATTGCTATAGATGGGCGAAAGAGGGGATCTCGGATGCGAGGTCCCCTCCTGTTTTTAACCAGCCAGCTGAGAGTACTTATATGTGTAGGAAATGTGTACGACCAGATTCCCGCCCACGGCGCCCCTCCGGTCTGGCAATATATCTCCTTGCCGCGCGGCCCGGTGCAACCGGGAACCAGCGCAGGCGTGCACCTTGAGAACCGGATACTGCGAGGATGGACACTTCAAGTGTCGCATCCGGGCAGACAT
>NZ_JBBNKO010000033.1:0-1709 GCF_040092945.1 Collinsella sp. CLA-AP-H1
GGAAGCGAGTGGCGAACGGCTGAGTAACACGTGGAGAACCTGCCCCCTCCCCCGGGATAGCCGCCCGAAAGGACGGGTAATACCGGATACCCCGGGGTGCCGCATGGCACCCCGGCTAAAGCCCCGACGGGAGGGGATGGCTCCGCGGCCCATCAGGTAGACGGCGGGGTGACGGCCCACCGTGCCGACAACGGGTAGCCGGGTTGAGAGACCGACCGGCCAGATTGGGACTGAGACACGGCCCAGACTCCTACGGGAGGCAGCAGTGGGGAATCTTGCGCAATGGGGGGAACCCTGACGCAGCGACGCCGCGTGCGGGACGGAGGCCTTCGGGTCGTAAACCGCTTTCAGCAGGGAAGAGTCAAGACTGTACCTGCAGAAGAAGCCCCGGCTAACTACGTGCCAGCAGCCGCGGTAATACGTAGGGGGCGAGCGTTATCCGGATTCATTGGGCGTAAAGCGCGCGTAGGCGGCCCGGCAGGCCGGGGGTCGAAGCGGGGGGCTCAACCCCCCGAAGCCCCCGGAACCTCCGCGGCTTGGGTCCGGTAGGGGAGGGTGGAACACCCGGTGTAGCGGTGGAATGCGCAGATATCGGGTGGAACACCGGTGGCGAAGGCGGCCCTCTGGGCCGAGACCGACGCTGAGGCGCGAAAGCTGGGGGAGCGAACAGGATTAGATACCCTGGTAGTCCCAGCCGTAAACGATGGACGCTAGGTGTGGGGGGACGATCCCCCCGTGCCGCAGCCAACGCATTAAGCGTCCCGCCTGGGGAGTACGGCCGCAAGGCTAAAACTCAAAGGAATTGACGGGGGCCCGCACAAGCAGCGGAGCATGTGGCTTAATTCGAAGCAACGCGAAGAACCTTACCAGGGCTTGACATATGGGTGAAGCGGGGGAGACCCCGTGGCCGAGAGGAGCCCATACAGGTGGTGCATGGCTGTCGTCAGCTCGTGTCGTGAGATGTTGGGTTAAGTCCCGCAACGAGCGCAACCCCCGCCGCGTGTTGCCATCGGGTGATGCCGGGAACCCACGCGGGACCGCCGCCGTCAAGGCGGAGGAGGGCGGGGACGACGTCAAGTCATCATGCCCCTTATGCCCTGGGCTGCACACGTGCTACAATGGCCGGTACAGAGGGATGCCACCCCGCGAGGGGGAGCGGATCCCGGAAAGCCGGCCCCAGTTCGGATTGGGGGCTGCAACCCGCCCCCATGAAGTCGGAGTTGCTAGTAATCGCGGATCAGCATGCCGCGGTGAATGCGTTCCCGGGCCTTGTACACACCGCCCGTCACACCACCCGAGTCGTCTGCACCCGAAGTCGCCGGCCCAACCGTCAAGGGGGGAGGCGCCGAAGGTGTGGAGGGTGAGGGGGGTGAAGTCGTAACAAGGTAGCCGTACCGGAAGGTGCGGCTGGATCACCTCCTTTCTAGGGAGATACTTCTTCTAGAGAGAAAACACTTTAACTCGAATAGAGGGCAGGAGCCCGTCCGGTGGATGTCGCCCGGAGTAAGTCCCCGCAGCACCCGGTCCCCGGGGTCGCACCCGCGTACCTTGAGAGCCGCATAGCGATAGGAGAGAGATGGAAGAGTATCCTCTTCCAGACTCGATTCTTTTCTGCGATTAAACGTAAGAATGATAGCAATCATTCATCCGATCCAAACAAGAAGAATTCACTTATTTATGAGTGAGGAGCATCTGATCGCGAGCACAGT